>NZ_JAUZUX010000046.1:0-1123 GCF_031844285.1 Enterobacter sp. BRE11 | reverse complement strand
GCTTTGTTGAATAAATCAGCTTCAGGACGAGTGACTCTGTAGCTGACCGGGTTTTCAGGCAATACGCACGCTTTCTGGCATACCAGCCTTCGTTATTTTATTCAGCGCACGCACCATGCCCAAAGCCTCTGCTACCTGACCATCGTAATCACGCAGCGTCAGTGAACCTCCGAACAGTTGCTTTATCCTGTACATGGCCGTCTCCGCTATCGAGCGACGGTTGTAATCTGTTGTCCATTTCCACCGGGCATTACTCCCGGTCAGCCGCTGATTCGCTACTGCACGGTTACGGTCTGCGTACTCTACGGGCCAGTAACCCGCTCCTTTTCGGGGCGGGATGAGGGCACTGATTTTCTTGCGCCGCAGTTCATCGTGACAGAGTCGGGTGTCGTAAGCGCCGTCTGCTGCGGCTGCCCTGATTTTTCTGTGTGTCTGCCGGATAAGACCCGGGAAAGCTTCTGAGTCCGTGACGTTGTTCAGAGACAGGTCCGCGCAGATGACTTCATGTGTTCTGCTGTCAACGGCCAGATGCAGCTTCCGCCAGGTACGACGGCGCTCTTTGCCGTGATTTTTGACTTTCCATTCGCCTTCACCAAAAACCTTCAGCCCGGTGGAATCAATCACCAGGTGTGCGATTTCACCCCGGGTGGGTGTTTTGAAACAGACATTAACCGACTTTGCCCGCTTGCTGACACTGCTGTAATCCGGGCAGCGCAACGGAACGTTCATCAGGGCAAAAATGGAATCAATAAAACCCTGCGCAGCCCGCAGGGTCAGCCGGAACAGGCGTTTAATCATCAGGACGGTGGTGATGGCAAGGTCAGAATAGCGCTGAGGTCTTCCCCGTGATGAAGGCGTTGCCGACTCATACCAGGCATGAGTCGCTTCATCGTCCAGCCAGAAAGTGAGGGAGCCACGGTTGATGAGGGCTTTGTTGTAGGTGGGCCAGTTGGTGATTTTGAATTTTTGCTTTGCCACGGAACGGTCTGTGTTGTCGGGAGGATGCGTGATCTGATCCTTCAACTCAGCAAAAGTTCGATTTATTCAACAAAGCCATTCCGATATCAAGACACAGCGAAAGGCTCAGTAAAAAACCATTTGAAAACTCGATCATAACGTAAAA
>NZ_JAUZUX010000045.1:0-1181 GCF_031844285.1 Enterobacter sp. BRE11 | reverse complement strand
AAAGAGCAATTTCAACGTAACAAACTGCACGTAAACGTGGGCACCATCGGTCACGTTGACCACGGTAAAACCACCCTGACTGCAGCAATCACCACCGTTCTGGCTAAAACCTACGGCGGCCAGGCTCGTGCGTTCGACCAGATCGATAACGCGCCGGAAGAGAAAGCACGTGGTATCACCATCAACACCTCTCACGTTGAGTATGAAACCCCGTCTCGCCACTACGCGCACGTTGACTGCCCGGGCCACGCCGACTATGTGAAAAACATGATCACCGGTGCTGCGCAGATGGACGGCGCTATCCTGGTTGTTGCTGCGACTGACGGCCCGATGCCGCAGACCCGTGAGCACATCCTGCTGGGTCGTCAGGTTGGCGTTCCTTACATCATCGTGTTCCTGAACAAGTGCGACATGGTTGATGACGAAGAACTGCTGGAGCTGGTTGAGATGGAAGTCCGTGACCTGCTGTCACAGTACGACTTCCCGGGCGACGACACCCCGATCGTTCGCGGTTCTGCGCTGAAAGCGCTGGAAGGCGACGCTGAGTGGGAAGCGAAAATCGTTGAGCTGGCTGGCCACCTGGACACCTACATCCCGGATCCGGTTCGCGCAATCGACCTGCCGTTCCTGCTGCCGATCGAAGACGTATTCTCAATCTCTGGCCGTGGTACCGTTGTTACCGGTCGTGTTGAGCGCGGCATCGTGAAAGTGGGCGACGAAGTTGAAATCGTGGGCATCAAAGACACCGCGAAATCAACCTGTACCGGCGTTGAAATGTTCCGCAAACTGCTGGATCAGGGTCAGGCTGGTGAGAACGTGGGCGTTCTGCTGCGTGGTATCAAGCGTGAAGAGATCGAGCGTGGCCAGGTTCTGGCTAAGCCGGGCTCAATCAAGCCGCACACCACCTTCGTATCAGAAGTTTACGTGCTGTCCAAAGAAGAAGGCGGTCGTCACACTCCGTTCTTCAAAGGCTACCGTCCGCAGTTCTACTTCCGTACGACTGACGTGACTGGCAACATCGAACTGCCGGAAGGCGTTGAGATGGTAATGCCGGGCGACAACATCAAAATGACCGTGACTCTGATCCATCCGATCGCGATGGACCAGGGTCTGCGCTTCGCAATCCGCGAAGGCGGCCGTACCGTTGGCGCGGGCGTTGTTGCTGAAGTTATCGCTTAATT
>NZ_JAUZUX010000044.1:0-1336 GCF_031844285.1 Enterobacter sp. BRE11 | reverse complement strand
TAATGCTTGTCAGTTAAGCTTTTAAGAACGCCGCAGCGGATAACGCTGCGGCTTCTTTTTTACCGCCCGCGGATAGTGCCTCTGTCGCCGGCCAGGCAACACGAAGCTTTTCGCCATCGACAGGATTTCATTCATCACCTGCGGTATTCGTCCTGGTGCAACCCGAGGCAGCAGGCTCAGCTGGCCGGTCAGATACAGCGCCGCCTGCTTAAAGCCCAGCTGATAAGGTTCGACGTTTTTAAGGCTGTATGCCATCTGCGCCATCATAAAGCGCAGCAGGTTATACGCCAGAGCCACGCCCCACAGCTCCTGCCTGACCAGCTCTGGCTTTCTGCTTCTCAGCGTCAGTTCGTTATTCAGCAGGTGTTGCTTCATCTCCCTGAAGCCATGCTCAATTTCCCAGCGATGCCCGTAAAGGTCGACGATATCGGCTTTCGGGTAGCGAAGCGGATCGCACATGGACGTCAGTATCTGCACCGTTCTGCCGTTAACTTCTTTACTGACCAGCCTTGCCGTCAGCGTGGCGGGTGCCCCCTCCCACTTTTTACGCGCCTGCGTCGTCAGACTGAGCTCGACCAGCTCATGTCCGGGACCCAGCCTCTCCTTTACCCGGTACTGAGCACCTTTGCGCAGCGGGATCATCCAGTGCTTTTCCGTTCCTGACGTCTGCCATTGATGAAGCAGGCCCAGGGCATAAAAGCCCTTGTCCATTATCGTCAGGGAGTGCGCGGGCGTCTGTTCTGCCAGCCGGGCAGCGAGATCGACTTCGCTGGTTTCGCAGACGCTGCCAAAGGCGACGCCCGACAGCAGGTGGCTGGTGACCTCCATCTGGCAGACCATCCGCAGCTGTGGCCAGCCGGAGCTGGCGTGTTCGTTAGCCGTGCGTCCGAATGCGGCGTCATTTTCCGGCGTATCCGGCGTTCTCCACAGCGTCCCGTCTACCGCCATCAGCGTGAGGCCGTTCCAGTGCGACAGCGGCGTTTTTTTGAACCAGAGCTGGCGGGTCTTTTCAAAGACCAGACGGACGGCCTCCTCGCCGAGCCGCTGACGTGCCTGTACGACCGCGCTGGGCGCCACAAAGGGACGTTTACCGGGCAGAACGATATCAAGATGTGACACGAGCTGATTCATGGAAAGCGAGCGGAAGAGCGACATGCCGGTTACGGCCCAGACCATCATCTCCATGGGAAGGCGGCGTTTACGTACCGTAACGACCCCGGTATCCGCGAGGCACTCATCAATAAGCTCAGGTGACAGCAGGTCAGAAAGCGCAGAGAACTCTTTCGGCGAGAAATTAAGAACAGTATCCAGGGCCTGACTGAGCAGCATAAAAAAA
>NZ_JAUZUX010000043.1:0-1576 GCF_031844285.1 Enterobacter sp. BRE11 | reverse complement strand
TTAAGCAAATCAAACTTAAATTGAAGAGTTTGATCATGGCTCAGATTGAACGCTGGCGGCAGGCCTAACACATGCAAGTCGAACGGCAGCACAGAAGAGCTTGCTCTTTGGGTGGCGAGTGGCGGACGGGTGAGTAATGTCTGGGAAACTGCCCGATGGAGGGGGATAACTACTGGAAACGGTAGCTAATACCGCATAACGTCGCAAGACCAAAGTGGGGGACCTTCGGGCCTCACACCATCGGATGTGCCCAGATGGGATTAGCTAGTAGGTGGGGTAACGGCTCACCTAGGCGACGATCCCTAGCTGGTCTGAGAGGATGACCAGCCACACTGGAACTGAGACACGGTCCAGACTCCTACGGGAGGCAGCAGTGGGGAATATTGCACAATGGGCGCAAGCCTGATGCAGCCATGCCGCGTGTATGAAGAAGGCCTTCGGGTTGTAAAGTACTTTCAGCGGGGAGGAAGGCGACGCGGTTAATAACCGGGTCGATTGACGTTACCCGCAGAAGAAGCACCGGCTAACTCCGTGCCAGCAGCCGCGGTAATACGGAGGGTGCAAGCGTTAATCGGAATTACTGGGCGTAAAGCGCACGCAGGCGGTCTGTCAAGTCGGATGTGAAATCCCCGGGCTTAACCTGGGAACTGCATTCGAAACTGGCAGGCTAGAGTCTTGTAGAGGGGGGTAGAATTCCAGGTGTAGCGGTGAAATGCGTAGAGATCTGGAGGAATACCGGTGGCGAAGGCGGCCCCCTGGACAAAGACTGACGCTCAGGTGCGAAAGCGTGGGGAGCAAACAGGATTAGATACCCTGGTAGTCCACGCCGTAAACGATGTCGACTTGGAGGCTGTTCCCCTGAGGAGTGGCTTCCGGAGCTAACGCGTTAAGTCGACCGCCTGGGGAGTACGGCCGCAAGGTTAAAACTCAAATGAATTGACGGGGGCCCGCACAAGCGGTGGAGCATGTGGTTTAATTCGATGCAACGCGAAGAACCTTACCTACTCTTGACATCCAGAGAACTTTCCAGAGATGGATTGGTGCCTTCGGGAACTCTGAGACAGGTGCTGCATGGCTGTCGTCAGCTCGTGTTGTGAAATGTTGGGTTAAGTCCCGCAACGAGCGCAACCCTTATCCTTTGTTGCCAGCGATTCGGTCGGGAACTCAAAGGAGACTGCCGGTGATAAACCGGAGGAAGGTGGGGATGACGTCAAGTCATCATGGCCCTTACGAGTAGGGCTACACACGTGCTACAATGGCGCATACAAAGAGAAGCGACCTCGCGAGAGCAAGCGGACCTCATAAAGTGCGTCGTAGTCCGGATCGGAGTCTGCAACTCGACTCCGTGAAGTCGGAATCGCTAGTAATCGTGGATCAGAATGCCACGGTGAATACGTTCCCGGGCCTTGTACACACCGCCCGTCACACCATGGGAGTGGGTTGCAAAAGAAGTAGGTAGCTTAACCTTCGGGAGGGCGCTTACCACTTTGTGATTCATGACTGGGGTGAAGTCGTAACAAGGTAACCGTAGGGGAACCTGCGGTTGGATCACCTCCTTACCTGAAGATACTGCCTT
>NZ_JAUZUX010000042.1:0-1754 GCF_031844285.1 Enterobacter sp. BRE11 | reverse complement strand
AGCTCAATAATGACCTGCTCGCCCCCACCTTTTAGATATTGCTCCGGCCTATATTTTCCGAACTGCTCCGCAATTTTTCCATGCCAGGCGTTAGCGCCAGGCATCCGCGTACCGAAATCTTCCGGGAGATGAAGAACAACCAGAAAACCATTGCCGTTCCATTCATCCAGCACCGCACAAAACTCACGCCACTTTTCAGCTGTCTCTGGCGTTTTTTGATATCCCCAGAATCCTCCCACGGCATAGGATTCTTTGGCGAATTCACTTTTATTTCCAAAAGCACGAAAGAGTGTTTTCCCTCCCATCTCCCTGGCGCTTTTTGCGGTAATTTCCCCACTGAAAGACGCTACATCTGTAAATACGGTTTTTCCAGGAAATGCAGGGCTCTCTCCTTCCCAGTAAAGTATGTTGGGATAACCTTTTTTTTGATATTTCCGACTGAGACTGCCTTTGAAACGCGTCTCTGCCTGAACACTCGGATACCGTGTCCCCTGCTTAGGCGCTTCTCGTAATTCACGCTCAATAATATAAGCTTCGGACTCACGTCGAACGGTTGCACGCCCTGAGCTTGTAGCCAGAATAAGAGGATTTCCTTTGTAGACCATTCCTTGTATCACTTTCAGCTTCAGATCCAGCTCCCGCAGTGCCTGAGGGATCATTCGGGCTCCCATATCCCGCAGGCTGGCAAAACCATCAACCAGCGAATAGAGCTGCCCGTGCCATTTTTCTGGCAATGCACGCCCCAGCGTCGAGCCCAGGATCCTGTTCGTCACCGTGAGCATCGTGTTACAGAACGCCCCAAATTTATCCAGCAGTACGGCCTGGTGAGACTGAACGTCCAGTTTTTTCAGCCATTTAGGTGCATTACCTTCACCGACACGGTTTAAAAACTGGATTATTTTCTCCTGCGTTTCAAGGTTTTTTGCCGCTTTAGCTGTTTTGGCCGTACCGACAAGTACCAGACGCCCCACCCCTTTGATCACGCCGCCAATCACCGGGATCAGCGCAAACAGCAATACCACAAGAAAGACCCATTCAGTGGTGCTTTCACGCTTTTTGGGATCCTGTGCGAGTCCGATCGACACAGCCAACAAATCACGCACAGCGGTCACATCCCCCACTAAAGGGATCATCCCAATGGCAGCATCGGTAATGATTTGCCCGATGGTCTGCTTTTCATTGAATGCTCCGGACAGGGTGCCCCAAATCCACTGGCTGGTCTCAAGGCTGGTTTGTTTAAACCAGGCTGTGCTGTTGATTTCATTCATGATTCACTCCGTGTGTAGCGGGCAATCAGGTCGTCGGCCTGAGTGTCACTCATCGCCTGAGCCTGGTAGTACGTGTTTTGCTCAGCGGCTTTGCGGGCAAAATTGCGGGTGTCTGGTCCCATCTCAACGGTCACTGGGCCATCCGGCAGATTGTCAAGATGAAGGTAGCCGGCCCCATCAAGGTTACCGGTACGCACAGAGCCGTCTGCCAGTGTCGCGGTAAACGGCGCACCAACCACCGGCGCGTCATCATGGTAGAGGTACTGCATCAGTGCATCATTGCGGTCTTTCAGTGGGTCAGCCAGCCACGGTATGTCCGCTGTTTGTGAGGTGCCACCTTCCGTATCCAGCCGGCTCGCCTTGCGGGAATACGTCCCGGCCGTCTCGTACCTGATTTGTCCCTGCTCGATAAGGATGGAACTCTCGCCCCCCACCAGACGTATTCGCTTCTTCCCGGCCAGCAGCATCTCTCTGGCGGAGATAAGG
>NZ_JAUZUX010000041.1:0-1785 GCF_031844285.1 Enterobacter sp. BRE11 | reverse complement strand
AGCGAAAATATCCTGTTCAGCAACAGGATGTTTTTCTGCTGGCTTTAAAACGGGAGTTTATATAGAAAATAACCTTTATCAGCCAGGCTGATGAATATAAAATCATCGATTAACATACGCCTGGCTACAACGTTACCGTAAACTGCAGCTAAATAAATTTTGTTATATATCAGGCTGCCATTTTTCGACATTCTTCAGCGCAGCGATAACAGGCTTCAGCGCACTTCTTACAGTGGTCGTGTTCATGTCTGGCGCATTCATCCCCACATTGCTGGCAGACTTCTGCGCAAACTTTACAAATTTGAACTGCAAATTCGCTATCCATTGACATTAACTCTGCCGCCAGGCGACAGATGCTGGCGCACTGCATATCCGTGCGGATACATTCGCGCATCATCTCCAGATTTTCTTCTTTCAGGCATGAAGTGGCGCAGTAGTCACAGGTAGCGGCACAGATATAACAGGCCTCAATGCAGTTGCGATATTGTTCAGACATCATTTTCTCTCCGACGTTAAATGCAAAGAAGTTATAAGCTTGGAACAAAATAGGGATTGCTGCAAATGCGATAGGAGAAAGGTGCTGCTTGTCTGAGGCGGATATCTTATTTTTTTCGAGGGATTAATTATATTTGCATGACTTTCCTCGCAAAAAACGGTATTTCTCCATTGGCTCCCTGCTTTTTCTGCACACATAACCGCTATAAGTTTATGCTTCTTTATTTCAGACCTGGAGGTACAGGATTATGCATCCTTCCGATCCACAAATGTTGTTGCTGCTCTACTTTGTACTGCCGGTCTGGCTTATTGCCGGTTTCGCCGACTGGCTTTGCCACCGGGCAACGGATATAGAAACAACAACGGGCCTTAAAGAAACCTACATTCATATTCTGATGCTTCTGGAGATGGGGCTGCCTTTACTCTCGGCCCTTTTTCTGGACGTGAATGCGCTGGTTATCGCATTTATGATGGTGCTGTTTTTCTGCCATGAAGCTACCGCCTTATGGGATGTCAGCTATGCCGTCACCGCAAGGCGGGTTTCCCCGATTGAGCAGCACGTACACAGCTTCCTGGAGATGGTTCCCCTGATGGCGCTCCTGCTGGTTATTTCTCGACACTGGCCGCAGTTCCTGGCGCTGTTTGGTTTCGGCGACGAGCCAGCCCGTTTTGAGCTGAAGCTGCGCGCGGATCCGTTGCCGACGGGTTACATCATTGCTGTTCTTACCGGCATTTTTGTTCTGGAGATGCTGCCTTACCTTGAAGAATACTGGCGCGGGAAGAAAGCCAGAAAAGCGGCCAGTTAAACCGACGGGGCCGAATCCGGCTGGCTTAAACGCCAGCCCGATATGTACGCAGCGCCGCTGACCAGAGGTCGTTGTTGCATCTTGGGCATTGCAGGCCGCGCTGTGCTGCAATGTGCTGCGTTAATCCGCAGTGACAGCAGGCATAAAGCCCTGCTGCAGGTACGCGCGTAAAGTCTTGACGATGCGCGGGTGGCAGCACAGAGAGGCCGGGTCGAACGTCGTCACGGTCAAAGAAATAGATGCTTAGCTGACCATCAATTTCCAGAATAGCCAGCCGAACCTGACCAAGATGCTCCACGCCATTCAGGCGGAGTTCCATAAAAAATTCGTCTTCAGAGATGTTATGTCGGTTCAGGCTCTCCAGTTCATAGAGGCCGTCTTTAATCAACGTGACCACATCGCCTTCTATCAATCGCGAAAAACGAGGGCTGCGCGCCGTCAGAAAGGTGGTAAACCGGTACAGGAACAGCAGGACAAGAAAAAC
>NZ_JAUZUX010000040.1:0-2395 GCF_031844285.1 Enterobacter sp. BRE11 | reverse complement strand
TAAAAGCCATCCCCTCGGGTGCTGAGAAGTGAAGCATCTCATTGAGAGTTTTCAGCCGTGTGGCGAACATTGCCTGCTGGCTGGCGATATCAGCTTCGAGGGCTTTCGCCTGTCGGGTGGCTGTGGCCAGTCCCTCGATTTGCGTCCGGACGGTCTCAATCTCTCTGAGAGCCACGTCCATATTCAGCACATCGCCTTCGCCGTGCACTTTGCCATCGGCGGTGACCAGCAACCCCTTCGCCACACGTATAACCCCGAACTCATCGGTGCGCAGCTCAAAGCCGGTGCCCCGCGGCTCGTTCTGTGCATCAACGATATGGCCCTGGTTAAGGACCGTGGCTCCAAACGGCGTTTTCAGCGCAATATGCTCGCTTTGGCGCAGGTCTTCCATTCGCAGTTCGTTCTGACCTGCGGTGCGCAGGATGTTCTGGCTGCGGTTGTCCCGGGTGACCACATCCGGATGTTCAGAATCATGGAACGCATGGGCGATATACGGGCGGTCCGGGTCGCCGCCGTCAAAGGCAATTCCCACTTCCGTACCGTCAGTCAGCGGCGTGTGCCAGCCGTACGTTTCCCCGGCGTACGGTTTGGCCTGACGTATCCACAGGTAGTTATAGCCCTGCTCTGCGTCTTCACGGCTGAAGTCCAGCTTCACCCGGTAGCGCCCCGTTTCATCAAGATGGGCATACAGTGCATTTTTCTCATCGCTCTCGACGCGGGCTGTCAGGGTCCCGGCGATAAGCGGGCGCGGTACAGGCCTGGGCCTGAAGCAGAACTGTTCACTGTAGGGCATGCCCCACATGGAAACGTGCAGGCGGGTATCACGGGCCGCGCGGAAGGTGGCGAGCCTGTCCGTCAACTGGCGCGACAATTCAGAATGCGCTGCATGTTATCCAGCACGGACAGGATGACATGATTTTCTTCCCTGACACGATGAAGATCGAAATCACCGACAAAGTTGCCGTAAATCATCTCGCAAAGAGAAGGCGTGTTTCTTAACGTCATTACTTTTTCTCGTCCGTGCTGATTACAAAGACACTGCCGCCGTCATCACGATCCACCAGGCTCCAGCTTGCCGGGATTAACGCCGTCGGGCCGAAACTGCCCTTAAAGACCTGTGCTTCCGGCATCTTTTGCCCCGCACGTGCATAAGTAAATTGCTGGTGCCCACCCTCCAGCGTGGCCCACTGTCCGGAATGTGGGCATTGCTCACCGGTACGACACTGGATACGTTTTCCCTGAGCTTCATTCAGAAAATACTCTGATTCATCCGGAATGATGCCGTCGCAATAGCGCGTATCTTCCCAGACCAGTCGCCAGTGAACATCTCGATAACCCAAGCCTTCAGCCAGCAGCAAGTCTTCATAAACCTGCAGGGGGGCATTCATTCCCCGAATGAAATAATTATAAGTACCCAGGTTTTTAAACCCACTAATGTCACTTTTTATCACCAATAGCTTATGGTTGTACTGAATTTTAACGGGTTCCCAGATACCATCACAGGGAATAACCTCCCCCGTTTTTATAATAATATCTGTGCCCTCGGGAACTGGCGGTAATTTTTTAGGAAATACAGGATAAGGATAAGTATGGAACACACCATTATACCGTTCAGAGTTCAGCAGATAATCTGCCTCAAAAATATTGCAAACATTATCGTACGGAGGAAACAACAAATTATCGCCATAGCACTCTGCCGCAAATCGCAAATTATCCAGGGGGATCACATGCTCAGGATAGTGCTCTACATGAATCCAACGCTCATGACATGAGGCCCAAAAAAATGATCTAACAAGATCAATTGGCCTACTAAGTTGGTAAAATTCGCCAGTCTTAATCTGCCACACTTGACGATTGCCTACAGACAGTTCCGACAGACCTTCATCATAAAGACGTAACGCATCATAAATCCAGATAATAGCTTTTTCATCAAATCCCTCTGTCTTTTCTTCTGGCCAGGTTTTCATGGCCTCTTCGTACTTTCCAGCAAACAATGCCCAGGCTTCACGTTTACATTGCCAGAGACTATAACTGCTGTGCCGTTGCAAGAGCCAGAACAGGCGGCGGCGAATATGCTCGTCCGTCATGGGAAATTTTGCCATTATTTATTACCCTCATTGCTGGTCTGGTGTTCAATGCGAGCGGCATTTACGATAGTGCGCTGTGTCACTTTGCTTCGCAGTTCATCATCATGTAGCTGGCGCGTGCTGGACACATAAGGAGGTTCGATGCCTTCCGGTTTGCTGTATCCATATTTTCCACTAATACTCTGCCACCTCGAGGGGTAAAATTCAGCCTTTACGCCCTGGATATCGGCAGTAATTGCCTGACCATTAGCTTTAGCCTGATTCCCATAGTTATTAACCATTCTTTTAAACCGTTCGTTCAGCTCAAT
>NZ_JAUZUX010000039.1:0-2440 GCF_031844285.1 Enterobacter sp. BRE11 | reverse complement strand
GGTGCAGCGTGCCATCAGCGCGGTGACGGCAGCGGTGCAGGGGCTGTCGGGCGGCAACGTGGCGCAGGCGCTGAGCGGCGCGGCCAGTCCGTACCTGGCGACAGAAATACACAGGCTGACGACCACGACAGGGCCGGACGGCAAAGAGGTGGTGAATACCGAAGCGAACCTGATGGCGCACGCGGTGCTGGGTGCGGTAACCTCGTATGCGGCGGGCAACTCAGCGCTGGCGGGCGCCTCAGGCGCGGCAATGGGCGAGTACATCGCGCAGCAGCTGTATCCGGGGGTTAAGCGTGAGGACCTGAGCGAAGAGCAGCGCCAGACGATAAGCGCGCTGGGGACATTAGCGGCGGGGCTGGCAGGCGGCGTGGTGGGTGACAGCACGGCGGATGCGGTGGCCGGGGCACAGGCGGGTAAGAACGCGCTGGAAAACAATAACCTTTTACTGCCGAGGCCCATGCCAGTGCCTGTTCCGGGACTGCCCATGAGTCCGGGTGATAAAGTTGTTCAGGATGCGAATAACAACATTGCCTCGGAGCTGGATAAGGCTCTGAAAGGGTCAGGAACTGAGGAGGATACTCCGCAAATTACTGACGGCCCTTCAATTGTTGAAGCACGCGACCAAGCTGCAAATTCACGTGATTCGAATGTGGTGAAAGATCTGACGGAGGCGGAGAAAGCGGAACTGGGGGGAGCTGGATCGGGAACACCGGGAGGATGGGAACCGCAGGATGAGGAAAATGCGCGGAATAATGAACAAAAGACGACTGTTGATGACCTGATGTCTTCATCATCAAAAGGTCAGGAAACAACAGGCCGATCAAAAATTTTTGAAAGAACAGGTGGGAGTGAAGCTGCTAACAAAGAGTTCGATCTGTTAAGACCTACTGAAATTAAAGATATTCCTGGCGGCCGAGTTGGTAAACTTCCTGATGGAAGAACTGTAGTTGTCAGAGAGCGTAGCACAGATGGTAGGCCCACTTTGGAAATACAGTCTGGTAAGAATAGAGTTAAATTTAGATATGATGAGTGATGCCATATGACTGAGAAAATTATAAGTATTGATATCGGTGTTCATTCCTTTAAAAATAGTCAGTTAAAGGATGTTAAATATTTTTCTGGAACACTTGAGTTAACTTTCAACTTATCTGATGGGTATGTTAAAAGTAATGTTATGGTTACTTTTGAATGGATACACTCCTTTCGTGTAACAGATGAAGGTGACTTGCTAAAAATGCAAGATGATTTGAATGGTCAGATGATTACAGGAATTTATACAGTAGAAGGATCTCATTATTTATCATGGTTTAATGAGCAAAGCGCCAACATACATGATGGGGGTTCTATAAATCATTACTTAATAGTTACAGGAGATGATGTTATTGAAGTACTGTCTTCTGTTAGTCCAACAATAGCATCTTGTTAATAGAACGCCCAGTTTTCACGGCTGGGGTTTTACTTTATAACCAGCCAGTTACCTGATAATGGCCGCTACTCAATAAATCTTATCATCACCGTCACCGACAGCAAAAACGGCAGCAAGGGCGGTAGCGCCGGGGTTGGCATCGGCGTGGGTTCAGGCGGCTACGGCATCAGCGTGTCGGCGAGCGTCAACGCGGCGAAGGGCAGCGAAAAAGGCAACGGGCTGACGCACAGCGAAACCACGCTGGACGCGGGCAGCCAGCTCAGCCTGACCAGCGGGCGCGACACCACGCTGACGGGCGCGCAGGCAAACGGCAACAGCGTGAAGGTGGACGCGGGCCGCAACCTGACGCTGACGTCGGAGCAGGACAGCGACCGCTACGACAGTCAGCAGCAGAGCGCCAGCGCGGGCGGCAGCTTCACCTTCGGCTCAGCGACCGGCTCGGCAAACGTGAACGTGAGCCGGGATAAGATGCACAGCACCTGGCAGAGCGTGGCGGAGCAGACCGGCATCTTTGCCGGGAAGGACGGCTTTAACGTGACGGTGGGTGAGCACACGCAGCTGAACGGCGCGGTGATAGCGAGTACGGCGACGCCGGATAAGAACCGGCTCGACACTGGCACGCTGGGCTTCGGCGACATTGAGAACCACGCGGACTATAAGGTGGAGCATCAGAGCGCGGGGATAAGCACCGGCGGCAGCGTGGGCGGTCAGTTCGCCGGGAACATGGCGAACGGGATGCTGGCGGGGCTGAACGGCGGCGACAGCGCCTCTTCGGTGACGAAGTCGGCGGTGAGCGAAGGCACTATCGTTATCCGCGATAAGGAAAAGCAGGCGCAGGACGTTGCAGATTTAAGCCGCGACGTGGCGAACGCCAATCCGGCTCTGGACGTCATCTTCGACAAGGAGAAAGAGCAGAACCGGCTGAAGGCGGCGCAGCTGACAGGGGAAATCGGGGCACAGGCGGGGGATATAGCCAGGACGCAGGGTCAGATAATCGAGACGAAAGCCGCAAAC
>NZ_JAUZUX010000038.1:0-3073 GCF_031844285.1 Enterobacter sp. BRE11 | reverse complement strand
TGCTCTTTAACAATCCGGAACAAGCTGAAAATTGAAACGACGCGCCGCGTTATTCCCCCGTAACAGGGAATAAAGGCAGCGCGTTCGAGTCTCTCAATAATCACATCCGCGACGTCGCAAGGCGCCTGTGGGTTGTGAGGTTAAGCGACTAAGCGTACACGGTGGATGCCCTGGCAGTCAGAGGCGATGAAGGACGTGCTAATCTGCGAAAAGCGCCGGCAAGGTGATATGAACCGCTACAGCCGGCGATGTCCGAATGGGGAAACCCAGTGTGTTTCGACACACTATCGCAGCATGAATACATAGTGCTGCGAGGCGAACCGGGGGAACTGAAACATCTAAGTACCCCGAGGAAAAGAAATCAACCGAGATTCCCCCAGTAGCGGCGAGCGAACGGGGAGCAGCCCAGAGCCTGAACCGGCCTGTGTGTTAGTGGAAGCGTCTGGAAAGGCGCAGGGTACAGGGTGATACTCCCGTACACGAAAGCACACGGGTCGCGAGCTCGATGAGTAGGGCGGGACACGTGGTATCCTGTCTGAATATGGGGGGACCATCCTCCAAGGCTAAATACTCCTGACTGACCGATAGTGAACCAGTACCGTGAGGGAAAGGCGAAAAGAACCCCGGCGAGGGGAGTGAAACAGAACCTGAAACCGTGTACGTACAAGCAGTGGGAGCCTCTTTGTGGGGTGACTGCGTACCTTTTGTATAATGGGTCAGCGACTTATATTCTGTAGCAAGGTTAACCGTATAGGGGAGCCGCAGGGAAACCGAGTCTTAACTGGGCGTTAAGTTGCAGGGTATAGACCCGAAACCCGGTGATCTAGCCATGGGCAGGTTGAAGGTTGGGTAACACTAACTGGAGGACCGAACCGACTAATGTTGAAAAATTAGCGGATGACCTGTGGCTGGGGGTGAAAGGCCAATCAAACCGGGAGATAGCTGGTTCTCCCCGAAAGCTATTTAGGTAGCGCCTCGTGAACTCATCTCCGGGGGTAGAGCACTGTTTCGGCTAGGGGGCCATCCCGGCTTACCAACCCGATGCAAACTGCGAATACCGGAGAATGTTATCACGGGAGACACACGGCGGGTGCTAACGTCCGTCGTGAAGAGGGAAACAACCCAGACCGCCAGCTAAGGTCCCAAAGTCATGGTTAAGTGGGAAACGATGTGGGAAGGCCCAGACAGCCAGGATGTTGGCTTAGAAGCAGCCATCATTTAAAGAAAGCGTAATAGCTCACTGGTCGAGTCGGCCTGCGCGGAAGATGTAACGGGGCTAAACCATGCACCGAAGCTGCGGCAGCGACGCGCAAGCGTTGTTGGGTAGGGGAGCGTTCTGTAAGCCGTCGAAGGTGTGCCGTGAGGCATGCTGGAGGTATCAGAAGTGCGAATGCTGACATAAGTAACGATAAAGCGGGTGAAAAGCCCGCTCGCCGGAAGACCAAGGGTTCCTGTCCAACGTTAATCGGGGCAGGGTGAGTCGACCCCTAAGGCGAGGCCGAAAGGCGTAGTCGATGGGAAACAGGTTAATATTCCTGTACTTGGTGTTGCTGCGAAGGGGGGACGGAGAAGGCTATGTTGGCCGGGCGACGGTTGTCCCGGTTTAAGCGTGTAGGCTGAGCATCCAGGCAAATCCGGATGCTCAAGGCTGAGGCGTGACGACGAGGCACTACGGTGCTGAAGCAACAAATGCCCTGCTTCCAGGAAAAGCCTCTAAGCATCAGGCAACACGAAATCGTACCCCAAACCGACACAGGTGGTCAGGTAGAGAATACCAAGGCGCTTGAGAGAACTCGGGTGAAGGAACTAGGCAAAATGGTGCCGTAACTTCGGGAGAAGGCACGCTGGCGCGTAGGTGAAGGGACTTGCTCCCGGAGCCGAGGCCAGTCGAAGATACCAGCTGGCTGCAACTGTTTATTAAAAACACAGCACTGTGCAAACACGAAAGTGGACGTATACGGTGTGACGCCTGCCCGGTGCCGGAAGGTTAATTGATGGGGTTATCCGCAAGGAGAAGCTCTTGATCGAAGCCCCGGTAAACGGCGGCCGTAACTATAACGGTCCTAAGGTAGCGAAATTCCTTGTCGGGTAAGTTCCGACCTGCACGAATGGCGTAATGATGGCCAGGCTGTCTCCACCCGAGACTCAGTGAAATTGAAATCGCTGTGAAGATGCAGTGTACCCGCGGCAAGACGGAAAGACCCCGTGAACCTTTACTACAGCTTGACACTGAACACTGGTCCTTGATGTGTAGGATAGGTGGGAGGCTTCGAAGCGTGGACGCCAGTCTGCGTGGAGCCGTCCTTGAAATACCACCCTTTAATGGCTGGTGTTCTAACGTAGGCCCGTAATCCGGGCTGCGGACAGTGTCTGGTGGGTAGTTTGACTGGGGCGGTCTCCTCCCAAAGCGTAACGGAGGAGCACGAAGGTTGGCTAATCCTGGTCGGACATCAGGAGGTTAGTGCAATGGCATAAGCCAGCTTGACTGCGAGAGTGACGGCTCGAGCAGGTGCGAAAGCAGGTCATAGTGATCCGGTGGTTCTGAATGGAAGGGCCATCGCTCAACGGATAAAAGGTACTCCGGGGATAACAGGCTGATACCGCCCAAGAGTTCATATCGACGGCGGTGTTTGGCACCTCGATGTCGGCTCATCACATCCTGGGGCTGAAGTAGGTCCCAAGGGTACGGCTGTTCGCCGTTTAAAGTGGTACGCGAGCTGGGTTTAGAACGTCGTGAGACAGTTCGGTCCCTATCTGCCGTGGGCGCTGGAAAACTGAGGGGGGTTGCTCCTAGTACGAGAGGACCGGAGTGAACGCACCGCTGGTGTTCGGGTTGTCATGCCAATGGCACTGCCCGGTAGCTAAGTGCGGAAGAGATAAGTGCTGAAAGCATCTAAGCACGAAACTTGCCCCGAGATGAGTTTTCCCTGACCCCTCGAGGGTCCTGAAGGGACGTTGAAGACGACGACGTTGATAGGCCGGGTGTGTAAGCGCAGCGATGCGTTGAGCTAACCGGTACTAATGACCCGTGAGGCTTAACCTTACAACGCCAGAGGCGTTTTGCGAGACGCGA
>NZ_JAUZUX010000037.1:0-4292 GCF_031844285.1 Enterobacter sp. BRE11 | reverse complement strand
AGCCATCGCTTGTCCCTCTAAGACACGGATATATCAAAGATATCATCACATCAACCAGGCTTTGCCTGAATGCAGGATTTACAGAGAGAGAATCAGGGAGGAGATAAAGGAAGTGGTGCTGATACCCAGAGTCGAACTGGGGACCTCACCCTTACCAAGGGTGCGCTCTACCAACTGAGCCATATCAGCACATCTGGAGCGGGCAGCGGGAATCGAACCCGCATCATCAGCTTGGAAGGCTGAGGTAATAGCCATTATACGATGCCCGCATCCTGGAACTCGGCTACCTGTTCTTTCTGTAGCTTGTGAATAATAAGAGATGTTCCCCTACTATTCGAAGTCTGACAGTGTTGCTGACCGACTTTAACTGTGCCGAAGCGCAGTTTGAATTTGGGGTGAGAGAAGTGACTCACCGACAGACAAACAGGCTGTTTATCTGCTCCCAACCGGCAAGGTTGAGATGGTGGTGGGAGAAGGATTCGAACCTTCGAAGTCTGTGACGGCAGATTTACAGTCTGCTCCCTTTGGCCGCTCGGGAATCCCACCTACTTGATGGTGCCGGCTACCGGAATCGAACTGGTGACCTACTGATTACAAGTCAGTTGCTCTACCAACTGAGCTAAGCCGGCATCAAGTGACGCGCATTCTAGGAAGGTCGGGGACAGGATGCAACAAAAAAATCGCTGAAATAACTCTATCGCTTACTATTTGTGCAAATCCTCGCATTTTAGCGCCTTAGTGAGGGAAATTTAGGCAATCTCGGCAAGTTTTATCCGCTACGCTGCTGTATTTATCGCCTGAACATAACGAGCCAGATGAGACCTACACTAACTTTTACACGCCTGACGAAGAGGAAAAATAAAAAAATTTTCGCGGCGGTGCCCTTTTTCCACGGCCAGAAAAAGATTACGCATGAGCCAGAGGCTTTTCTGAGCAAGTTTATAGATACCTGCTGTGCTGAAGCCGGACTTATGCGCAGCCGCTTGCGAAAGCGTGCGCGTATTTATCATTTTTCTTCTTTTTATTATCACACTGATGTTAACCTCCAGCCCATTGTTCTCAGTAAAGACCTTGTGACATGCCGCTATGGTGCTCATATCCCGACAGGTTTTTTTACCTGCATGATATGAATCAGCCTTAATCTGCAGTCAGACGCATACTTATGAATAAAAAGAATTCACCTCTGACCACACCCTATTTAGAGTTCACGCGTAAGCAGTGGGCCGCCCTACGTAATTCTGTGCCAATGACCTTAACAGAAGAGGAGATTGCGCAGTTAAAGGGCATCAATGAAGATTTGTCTCTGGAAGAGGTCGCAGAGATTTACCTGCCTTTATCGCGCCTGCTTAACTTCTATATCAGCTCCAATCTGCGTCGTCAGGCAGTGCTCGAACAGTTCCTGGGCACAGACGGCCAGAAGATCCCTTACATTATCAGCATCGCCGGCAGCGTAGCCGTGGGGAAAAGCACCACCGCGCGCGTTCTGCAGGCGCTGCTGAGCCGCTGGCCCGAACATCGCAAAGTCGAGCTCATTACCACCGATGGCTTTTTGCATCCTAATGCGGTGCTAAAAGAGCGCGGCCTGATGAAGAAGAAAGGCTTCCCTCAGTCTTATGATATGCATCGGCTGGTTAACTTCGTTTCCGCACTGAAATCAGGCGCCAGTCAGGTCACAGCGCCGGTTTATTCTCATCTGGTGTATGACGTTATCCCGGATGGCGATAAAGTCGTGCATCAGCCCGATATATTGATTCTCGAAGGCCTGAATGTTCTGCAGAGCGGGATGGATTATCCTCACGATCCACACCACGTCTTTGTGTCGGACTTCGTCGACTTCTCTATCTATGTAGATGCGCCTGAAGACCTGCTACAGCGCTGGTACATCAATCGCTTTTTAAAATTCCGTCAGGGCGCTTTCACCGATCCCGATTCCTATTTCCACCACTATGCGCAGCTCTCCGAAGAGGAGGCCGTGCAGATCGCTACTGGGCTGTGGAAAGAGATCAACTGGCTGAATTTAAAAGAGAACATATTGCCGACCCGCGAAAGAGCCAGTTTGATTATGACCAAAGGCGGCAACCATGCCGTCGACCGGGTCAGGCTAAGGAAATAGCATAAAAAAGCCTGCATCGCGCAGGCTTTTTATTACTGTGGGCGAAGGGATATTTCGCCGCCTACCCAGGATTTCACCTCACCATCCTGTTCAAGCAGCAGCCCGCCCTGCTTATCTATGCCGCGCGCGATGCCGTGGATCTCGCGTTCGCCGATTAATAGCTTAACGGGTCGATTGAAGAAATTATCCAGCGCTTTCCAGCGCTCGGTGAAAGGTGCTAATCCATCACGTTCAAAGAGCGGTAGCGCCTCGCGCAGGCTGTTTATCAGCTTTGCAGCCAGATCGTTTCGATCAATTGCAATCCCGGCTTCCTGCAGATTGATCCAGCCTTGATTGATCTGCGCCGCTTCCGCGCCGCGCATCGCCAGATTGATACCGGCACCCATCACAATTTGCGCGGCGTCGCCTGTTTTCCCCGTTAGCTCAACCAGAATGCCCGCCAGTTTACGATCCTGTAGGTAGAGATCATTAGGCCACTTCACGCGTACGTCCTGCGCGCCCAGCTGCTGCAGGGTTTCGGCGATGACAATGCCGATAACCAGACTCAGCCCCATCGCGGCCGCAGGACCCTGCTCGAGACGCCAGTACATCGACATATAGAGATTAGCGCCGAAAGGTGAGAACCATTGCCGTCCTCGACGTCCTCGACCCGCCTGCTGGTATTCAGCAATACAGGCGTCGCCTGATTGCAGCTCGTTCATCCGCTCCAGCAGGTACTGGTTGGTCGAGTCGATAACCGGGATGATCGCCAGATTAGGCTGATGCAACTGCGCCAGTATCGCCTCTTCATTCAACAGCTGCATCGGCGCCGGCAGGCTATAGCCTTTTCCCGTAACCGTGTAGATATCCAGACCCCAGCTTTTAAGCGTCTGGATATGTTTATTGATTGCCGCCCGGCTCATTCCCAGTGATTCGCCAAGCTGTTCGCCGGAATGAAACTCGCCGTCTGAGAGTATTTCGACCAGCTTTAGCGGGATACTATGGTCTTTCATAGGATTGCCTCTACGGCGTTGCACTCGCCCTGTGCCGCGATAAAGCGCACCTCGGGCTCAAGCCATACACCAAATTTTTGCCCAACGCGAGCGCGTACTGCTTTCGCCAGCGCGACGATATCCTGAGAGGTGGCCTGTTCGGCGTTAATCAGCACCAGCGCCTGCTGCTGATGCACTGCCGCACCGCCGACGCGAAACCCTTTTAGCTGGCACTGATCGATTAACCAGCCTGCGGCTAGTTTTACTTCGCCCTCTTTCTGCGGGTAGAAAGGCATCTCCGGATAGGCAAGTTTCAGCTGCTCTGCCTGCTCGCGGCTTATCAGCGGATTTTTAAAGAAACTACCAACATTACCCGTCACACGCGGATCGGGCAGCTTGCTCTGACGCATATGACATACGGCGTGAAAAACTTCCCAGGCGGTTACCGTAGCAGGATTGAGACGTGTTAAATCGCCATAGGTCAGTACCGGCTGCCAGCTTTTTTTCAGGCTAAGCCCCACGGCGATAATTGCATATCCCTGCTGGTACTGATGCTTGAAGATGCTGTCACGATAACCGAATGCGCACGCTTCGCGCGACAGACGCTGCTTCGCACCCGTCTCGAGGTTCAGTACATCGACATAGTCGCAAACATCTTTGAATTCGACGCCATAGGCGCCGATATTTTGTATCGGCGCCGAGCCTGACATACCAGGGATCAACGCCAGGTTTTCGAGTCCAGGGATCCCCTTTTTCAGGGTCGCCTCTACAAGGGCGTGCCAGTTTTCACCGGCACCGACATGCAGCTTCCAGACCTCGTCCTGCTCTTGAATATCGATGCCTTTGATGCGGTTAAGCACGACGGTACCGGCAAAATCGTCCAGAAAAAGCACGTTGCTGCCTTCGCCCAGCAGAATAAATGGCTGATGCGCGGCTCTGGCATCTCGCCAGGCATTGAGGATCATTTCTGGCGTCTCAGCGATAATACGATCGCGCGCGCGGATCGCCAGACCAAGAGTGTTGTCAGCTTGCAGAGAAGGATACTGGTGGGACATTATGCGGCCTTTGCGAAATTATCTGCGCGTAGTTTACCGCATCAGTTCAGGCTTGTAGGGAAGTTTTGATGGCGCTGCGGCGGGAAATGAAACTTTTTTCGCCGATCGTCAGACGTAAAAAATCCCTCTGCGTCAGCAGAGGGCTTTTTTGTT
>NZ_JAUZUX010000036.1:0-4371 GCF_031844285.1 Enterobacter sp. BRE11 | reverse complement strand
CCCCTTTCCCGCTGTGCGATGGCAATACTTAATGCCCCTTCCGCCGTGCGATGGTGAGCTTTAACGCCCCTTTTTCGTTAGCGGGGGCTCTCCTGCTCCGCCATGCGATAACCGGCTGACGCCACGAAATAGCTCTTCGCGGCCTCATGGCGCTCCTGATGCTACCGCCCGCTGGCCGCTTCAGCGGCGCTAAACGCTTTGCCGCCTGCACGCCCGCGAAATTGGTCCTACCAAAACCTGTTGTTTGTGACAAATCTTCCAGCCTCAAATGAAAGTTTTAGCGAAAGATTGCATTCATCCCCGCACCAGATAAACAATTCTTTAACATTTACGCGCTTTTTGGTCTGACCAGCCTTGCGGCTGCGTGCTGTCTGACTGCGGCGCTCCCCGACCGCTGCCGTTTACAGGCAGGCACTCTTCTGGAGAATCAGGATCATGCAAAACTGGCAGCAACTTTACGATCCGCTCGATAATATCTGGCTGTCGAGCCTGATTGCGGCGCTTCCCATTCTCTTTTTCTTTTTCGCGCTGACGCGGCTGCGGATGAAAGGCTATCTCGCCGGCACCATCACGGTGCTGATCGCGCTGGCGGTGGCGCTGCTGTTCTACCGTATGCCGATCGACCAGGCGCTCGCCTCCGCCGTTTACGGTTTCTTCTACGGTCTGTGGCCTATCGCCTGGATTATCGTCGCCGCGGTGTTCGTGTATAAAATTACGGTGAAAACCGGCCAGTTTGGCATCATTCGCAACTCCATTTTGTCGATTACCGAAGATCAACGCCTGCAGATGTTGATCGTCGGCTTCGCCTTCGGATCCTTTCTGGAAGGCGCCGCCGGCTTCGGCGCGCCGGTGGCGATCACCGCCGCGCTGCTGGTCGGTTTGGGCTTTAAGCCAGTCTACGCCGCCGGGCTTTGCCTGATTGTGAACACCGCGCCGGTCGCCTTCGGCGCGATGGGCATTCCGATTATCGTCGCCGGCCAGGTCACCGGCGTGGATGCAATGGCGATCAGCCAGATGGCGGGGCGCCAGTTGCCGTTCCTGACCATGATCGTGCTGTTCTGGGTCATGGCGATCATGGATGGCTGGCGCGGGGTGAAAGAGACCTGGCCTGCAGTGGTGGTCTCCGGCGGCTCTTTCGCTATCGCCCAGTACCTGACCTCCAACTTCCTCGGCCCGGAGCTGCCGGACGTGATCTCCGCACTGGTCTCCCTGCTCTGCCTGACGCTGTTCCTGCGCGTCTGGAAGCCGGCGCGCATTTTCCGCTTTGCTGGCGAGGAGGAAAGCGGCGAACCGCAGCGCGTCGAGCGCTACAGCGCGGCGCAGGTGATGCGCGCCTGGATGCCGTTCCTGTTTTTGACGCTGACCGTCACCCTGTGGAGCATTCCGCCGTTTAAGGCGCTGTTCGCACCCGGCGGCGCGCTGTATGACTGGGTCTTCTCTTTCGCCGTGCCGTTCCTGCATCAGCAAGTGATCAAGATGCCGCCGGTGGTCGCCACCGCCACGCCTTACGCCGCTATCTACAAGCTCGACTGGTTCTCTGCCACCGGCACGGCAATTTTTATCGCTGCGCTGCTGTCGGTGATCTGGCTGCGCATGCGCCCCGCGCAGGCGATAAGCGCCTTTGGCGAAACCCTGCGCGAGCTGGCGCTGCCGATTTACTCCATCGGCGCGGTGCTGGCGTTCGCCTTTATCTCCAACTATTCGGGCCTCTCTACCACGCTGGCGCTGGCACTGGCCCATACCGGCAACGCCTTCACCTTCTTTTCACCGTTTCTCGGCTGGCTGGGCGTATTCCTCACCGGCTCCGATACCTCCTCTAACGCGCTGTTCGCCGCCCTGCAGGCGACCACCGCGCAGCAGATCGGCGTGCCGGAGGTGCTGCTGGTCGCCGCCAACACCACCGGCGGCGTTACCGGCAAAATGATTTCACCGCAGTCGATCGCTATCGCCTGCGCCGCGGTGGGGCTGGTCGGCAAAGAGGCCGACCTGTTCCGCTTTACCGTTAAGCACAGCCTGATTTTCACCTGCATCGTGGGGATTATCACTTCGCTGCAGGCCTGGGTTTTCCCGTGGATGATCCCGTAATGCATGAAGAACAACGCCTGGCGGAGAGCCTGGCGCAACGCCTGAGGGCTTTTATTGACGAGCAGCGGCTGCAGCCGGGCGAACGGCTGCCGGCGGAGCGCCAGCTGGCGCAGCAGCTGACAGCCTCCCGTTCGTCGCTGCGCGAGGCGCTGCAGAGACTGATCAGCGAAGGGGTACTGATCAGCCGGCGCGGCGGCGGCAACTTTATTGCCGAACGCCCGGCGGACTGGTCGGCGTCGCGGCTGGTGATGCCGCTCAGCACCCTGCTGGCGGACGACCCCGGTTACCGCTACGACGTGCTGGAAGCGCGCATCGCCATTGAATCCAGCACGGCGTGGCACGCCGCGCGCCGCGCCACGCCGGAAGACAAAGCGCATATCGAGCGCTGCTATCAGATGATGCTGCAGGTCAGCGATCGCGACGATCCCGACCTGGCTGCCCACTCCGACGTGCGCTTTCATCTGGCGATCGCCGAGGCCGCCCACAACCTGGTGCTGCTGCAGGCGATGCGCGGTCTGTTCGATCTGCTGCAGTCGTCGGTGATGCAGAGCCGTCAGCGGATGTACACCGCGCCGGAGATTTTCCAGCAGCTGGCGGTGCAGCATCAGGCGATCTGTCAGGCGATTATCGCCGGCGATGCCGAACGGGCGCGCAGCGTCACTATCCACCACCTTGAATTTGTTGACGCCACCATGCGCAACCTGCATGAGGAAGAGGCGCGACGGGCGCGCAGTATGCGCATTCCGGACAGTAAAGCGTAAGCGAGGACTACCGTGATTATCTCATCAGCAAAAGATTACCGAGCCGCAGCGAAAGCCAAAGTGCCGCCGTTTCTGTTTCACTACGCCGACGGCGGCGCTTATGACGAGTACACCCTGAAACGCAACAGCGACGATCTGGCGCAAATCGCGCTGCGCCAGCGCATTCTGCGCAATATGTCCTCGCTGAGCCTGGAAACGCAGCTGTTCGGCGAGACGCTATCGATGCCGGTGGCGCTGGCGCCCGTCGGCCTGTGCGGCATGTATGCGCGTCGGGGCGAGGTACAGGCGGCGCGCGCGGCGGATAAAAAGGGCATTCCTTTTACGCTCTCCACCGTGTCGCTCTGCCCGATTGAAGAGGTCGCCCCGGCGATGCAGCGCCCGATGTGGTTCCAGCTCTATGTGCTGCGCGATCGCGGCTTTATGCGCAACGTGCTGGAGCGGGCGCAGGCGGCGGGCTGCTCGACGCTGGTGTTTACCGTCGATATGCCGGTGCCGGGCGCGCGCTATCGCGATGCGCACTCCGGTATGAGCGGCCCGAACGCGGCGATGCGCCGCTATCTGCAATCGGCGCTCTATCCGCAATGGGCCTGGGATGTCGGCATTCATGGCCGCCCGCACGATCTTGGCAATATCTCCGCCTACCGCGGCGAGCCGACCCACCTGGAGGATTACATTGGCTGGCTGGGCAATAACTTTGACCCTTCGATCTCGTGGAGCGACCTGGAGTGGATCCGCGATTTCTGGAAGGGGCCGATGATCATCAAAGGCATCCTTGACCCGGAGGATGCGTGCGACGCGGTACGTTTCGGCGCGGACGGTATCGTGGTATCGAACCATGGCGGCCGCCAGCTGGACGGCGTACTCTCCTCGGCGCGCGCGCTGCCCGCCATCGCCGACGCGGTAAAGGGCGAACTGGCGATCCTGGCGGACGGCGGCGTACGCAGCGGGCTGGATGTGGTGCGCATGATCGCGCTGGGCGCGGATACCGTGCTGCTGGGCCGCGCGTTTCTCTATGCGCTGGCGGCGGCGGGCGAGGCGGGCGTCAGCAATCTGCTGAACCTGTTTGAAAAAGAGATACGCGTGGCGATGACGCTGACCGGCGCGCGCTCGATCGCGGAAATTACCCGCGATTCGCTGGTGCAGGCGGCGGCGCCGATGGAGCCTGACGCGCTGGCGAAGGCGGTAGCCAACGACTAAGGCGCGGCCATAAAAACAGAAAACCCGGCGGAGAGGCCGGGTTTTTTATCTTATCTGCTCACGCCTGAGGCTCAGAACTGTTCCCAGCCCCCCTGTGAGGCGGTCGCCGCGGCCGGCGTCGGCGTCAGCACGCGCGGACGCGGCGCGCTGACCGCCGGACTGCGCTCAAAGCCGCGCTGCGCGGTTTTAAACACGGCCACCGTCTGTTCCAGCTGTCGCGCCTGATCTTCCAGCGACGAGGCGGCAGCGGAGGACTCTTCAACCAGCGCGGCGTTCTGCTGCGTGGTGGTATCCATCTCGGTCATCGCCTGGCCGATCTGCAGGATGC
>NZ_JAUZUX010000035.1:0-6011 GCF_031844285.1 Enterobacter sp. BRE11 | reverse complement strand
CAAGCACCTTAAAATCACCATCATACACTAAATCAGTAAGTTGGCAGCATTACCACTCTTTCAGTCCCAGCACTAGTATGAAAGTGTACGGAGATGGGAGCCATAGATGCACCTCAAAAACTCCACTACACACTAAATCAATAATTTGGTAGTTCTACCAAAATGATCTTCTTGAGATAATTTTCCTCTGCGCGTAATCTCATATCCTGTAAACAAAAAAACCACCGCTACCAACGGTGGTTCGTTTGCCGGAATTTAGAGCTACCAACTCTTCCTTCCGAAGGTAACTGGCTTAAACGGAGCGCAGTAACCAAAACTGTCCTTTCAGTGTAGCTGTAGTTGGGCTCACACTTCAAGAACTCTGTGTATAGTCCGCTATACAAACTTCGCTCCGTAAAACCGTTACCTGTGGCTACCGCCATTGGCGCTTTGTCGTGTCTGTCAGGGTTGGACTCAAGAGAACAGTTACCTGAACAAGACGTGGTAGTCGGGCTGAACGGGGAGTTCGTGCATACAGCCCAGCTTGGAGCGAACCACCTAAGCAGCACCCAGTGTCAGGCGTGGTATGAGAAAACGCGGCCATAACAGCGGAAAGACACGGGCTAAGCTGTAAGGTGGGAACAGGAGAGCGCACGAGGGAGCCACCGGAGGGAAACGTCCGGTATCTTTAAGTCCTGTCGGGTTTCGCCCCTTCTGATTTGAGCACCGGAAATCAGCAGATTTCTGTGATGTTCGTCAGGAGGGCGGAGCCTATGGAAAACCGGGATGCCGGGGACCTAGCTCGGGGGGGAAAGGGGGGCTGTTGACGTTGAACTGGAGGGTCTATGGCTGGTCGTCTGCATGTTGTATCTAAGACTGAAAAGCAGTTTCTTGATGACGCTGTTTTTGCAGCGGAACGGGCAAAAGGCAAAAAACTGTCCGGTCCGGAAAAAAAAGAGGTGCTGCGCGTTGCCCGTGAGCAGCTTCTGGGACAGCGTGAAGCTGAGGCCGCTAAACAGGCACGGGCAGAAGAACGTCAGGCCGCTGAATTCACCTGGATCAAACCTAAGCCTTTCCGTCGTTAGCCGGTAACGCTCGCCGCAGCGTTCATCTGGCGCAGCCAGGGGAACCGAGGAAGCGTCATTTCACCTGTTTTCAGCATATGGCTCTTACGCAACGGAGCGTCTGATGACGAAACAGCAAAAAACTGCGCTGAACATGGCAAAATTCATTCAGGACCAGAGTCTGCTCCTGCTGGAAAGGCTCAACGAGCTGGATTTTGACGGTGAAGCGGATATGTGTGAAAAGCTCCATGAGGATGCTGAACGTCTTCACAGGAGTCTTCTGGCAACGTTAACTCAGGAATAGCGAAATCTGCATGGCAAAAGTGTCAATCAGTGAAGCAGCCAGGCTTGCCGGCATTAGTCGCCCTACCATTTACAAGCTGATGAACAGTGGACAACTTAACTTTACGTCTGTTGTAAAGGCGGGAAAGACTGTAAAGAACATTGATACATCTGAGCTTATCAGAGTTTTTGGCACCATTGGGAACTTCCCTGCAGCAACAGAATTTACAGTAAAGCCAGAGCAGGAAATTACACAGGTTAACAGTCCTGATTTACAAGATTTACAGCATAAAATTGAGTTGTTACAGAAGGAAAATGAAGGTTTAAAAGAGGCTGTAGCCTCCCGGGATGAACATATCAGCTCCCTTCGGCAGGCAATGCTGCTTCTTGAGCATAAACAGGACACGCAGCAGCCCTTACCGCCTCCGGCTAAATGGTGGCAGTTCTGGAAATAACAGGTTTTTAAACCTGTAACCTTACTTTTACCCGGTGCTTCGGTCCCGACGACACGGTTACTTTTGCGCTTCCTGCGTCTCAGCTGGTATCTGTGCATCGGGATGACAGATTGTTGAGTTCTTACGAGGTTTCCCCAGGTCGCTGACCTGTTCGCGGCTTACGCCGGGCTGACTTGCGTCAGACTCCCTCCACACACCCGCTTCCGGGTGTCGCCATCGATACCGAGCTGATTATTTTCCTTTCTTTCTGAATACGTCTGCAGTGATGTCCGCAGCGCTGGGTTAAGGCCCCTTCTGGGCGTATGAAAACACGTAATACGTGCACGTCAGATTGTGGAGATCGCCGTCAGGCGTTGTGCCGCAGGGGCTGCAGCGTGGTTTTTTCACGCGTCACTTTGTTCTCGTTTCACTCGAACCAAAGTGACGCCGTTCAGTCCGGAGGAGCGTTTGCCTCTGCAAACAGGTGCATTCCGGAAGACGGAATGGTGATCGCAGGGTGTAGCGGGCTGTCATGGTTATGACTGCCGGCAGCGGATGGCAGGGCGGTCGGTGCCGGTCACTGCATTGTGAAATGTACCCTCATCGTCGCGTCGTAGGTGCGCTGTTTGTGACGATATCTGCTTCCAGGGGCGGGCAGATGTACCACGCTTTGCGTTCTCCCTTTCAGGCTGCGGGAGTGTTCTCTACAGCCACCCGAAGGCGATCCTCTCAGGCCGTGGGATCATTGGTGGTCGTCATGGACGACAGGATTACCCGGGCATACTATCAACGTAAATTCGTGACGGTCAACCGGAGGTCGTGATGAGCGTATCTATCAAGTCGGCAAAATTTGATCCCTACAACATGTGGCTGCAGCTGAGCGACGGGCGCACCCTGGGCGTACCGCTGTCTTATTTTCCCACGCTGGCCGCCGCCACCGCAGAGCAGCTTGCAACGTTTGAACTGAGCCCGCGCGGCATTCACTGGGACGGGCTGAACGAAGATCTGAGCCTTGAGGGCTTTCTGGTCACGCAGAAACTGCAGCAGGTCAGAACACCCTAACGCCGGACAGGAAATGTTTTGTGACCACAGCCGGCTGCGCCGGCGCCACAAAACAGCGGGACAAGATGTGTCTCTGGAGTACCGCCGGCGCGCCAGAGCTTTTCATCAGGCGCGGCCCGATACCCTGAATTTCGTCCGGACGAAATTTTTCTGTAGTTAAGACTAAGGGCAGGATTCGCGAAGTGGTAGCGGATGCACCCACTGCAAAGCTGCCGCGCCTGGCGGCTTGGCCAACGCTTCACGGCCGCACAGTAAACTGCGCGCCCGTTCACCGTTATCCGATGAGTTTTATGCCGGAAATATGCCCTTGGTTACAACATACGCGTGAAACCGCCCACTATTCACCTGCGTGCATAGCCATGCAGCCGCGCAGAAATTATCAGGGCGGATTTTCGCGGTTCCGGGCAGGGAAAGGGCCGGGTTCTGGCCCGGAGGCCGCAGAAACGCGCTGAGGGGCTCTCAGGGGGTGCGGGCAAGAACTCTTATGTTAAATACGGGTGCCTGACCGGTTCACCCGGAGCTGCCGCGCTCAGTGCAGAGATGACGCCTTGCTGCCGACCTCCAGAATTGCCGACTGGATGTCTCTGATAGCGCTGCGTATCGCTGCCTCCCGCCACGGTTCCTCTGTTGCGAGCAGGAAGGTCTGGAGCTTCAGGAGCAGTGTGGCATTGGTTATGCGCGCCCTCTCATCGAGCAGATCAATGACGGCCTCGCCCATTACTGTGTCAGACAGCCTTTCTTCTTCGTTTCTGTACATGCGTGACCTGCTGCTGTGAAAGCTCTGCCTGGACGGCAGGCGAAGCCTACAGAATACGTGAAAACTGCCGCTCTGGCAGGGAAGGAACTTAAATAGCTTTACGTTGCCCTATTAGAGACAGAGATATTCCTCTGTAACGAATTTTCCCCGCCCTGAGCGGGTTTTTTTTGCCTTAAAAACGTCAAAAAACGATCGATGCGGCAGTCTGAGCGCTGTGCACGCCTGATTAAGCGCAGAGGGAAAAAGTTAAGGCTATGCTTTATCTGGCTTTACTTAACTCAAACCGGAGGCGTTATGACGGGACGTAGAGGCGGTGCCGGCAATTTTGCGGAAAATCCAGAACGGGCTGCAGAAGCCGGCCAAAAAGGTGGCCGCATAAGCGGCGGGAACTTCAAGAATAACCCAGAGCGAGCCCGTGAAGCAGGCAGAAAGGGAGGCAAGATCAGCCGGAGAGGTGCTCCTGAGCGCAAGGTTTCCTGAGATGAGTTGCTGAAGACCCGCCCTGGCGGGTTTTTTCATGCCCTGCGCAAAAGTAGCGTTATGTTAAATACAACATGCAGGCTGAGGGGGCAAAAAGGGAGCCGTCGATATTTTATGACCGGCTTCGCCAGCGCCATACAGGCCAGACTGGCAGGGCTGCATCCTGTTAAGCGCTCAAAAAAAGGACGCTGGTATGCTGCGGAACAAAGATGGAACGGGCAGCAGGAATTGAACCCGCATCCTCAGCCGTAACAGCTGATGTAATACCTTTTATACCACGCCCGTGTAAACCTACCGAAAGCGCAGGATCAGCACAGTCAGAGGGATGGCTTGCCGGAAAGCTGTCTTTTGGGCGACACGCAGGAGGTGCTCGTGAGGCGGGTACCGCACCGGCTGCAGACAGCCCCGTGAGGCGTATGCGGCTTTTCGCTCCCGGTGGTGTATCGGAATGTCTGGCTCCCGCATTTCGGGCAGTGAAAACACAGATTGCACATATTAATCTGACCGTTCCGCTTATCTCATGATAATAAACTATAGTTACCGTGATTCCTTTCAGTTATGCAAACTTTAATGCCGCAATGGCATGAGTCCTGTGATGTGTACGGTCCAGTTTTCAGCTTGAGGCCCCGCGGTTGTGTTTTGCGGGGCTTTTTTTATGAAGCCGGTACGGCCCTGAGCGGCTTTTGTGGTCATGCGCAAAAGAGATGTTATGGTAAATCCGGGGGGCTGGCCGGTTCACCCGGAGTTACCGCGCTCAGTGCGTAACTGACGACTGTGCGCCTGTTGTGTTGCCTTCCAGGACTACCGCCTGAACGCTTCTGATGGCGTCGCGTATGGCCGTCTTCCGCCACGTTTCATCTGCGGCGATCAGGAAAGTCTGGAGCTTCAGAAGCAGCATGGCATTGGTTATGCTCGTCCTCTCATCGAGTAGCTCAAGAATAGCTTCGCCAATTATTGTGTCAGACAGCTTTTTGTCTTGGTTTTCGTACATTGTGGACCTGCTTGCTGTGAGTTATGCCCGTACGACAGGCGAAGCCTGCAGGATACGTGAAAACTGCTGCTCTGGCAGGGAAGGAACTTAAATAGTTTTACGTTGCCCTATCAGAGACAGAGATATTCCTCTGTAACGAATTTTTCCCGCCCTGAGCGGGTTTTTTTGCCTTAAAAAACGATCGGTGCGGCAGTCTGAACGCGGCGCACGCCTGATCCGGCGCAGAGGGAAAAGGTCAAGGCTATGCTTTATCTGGTCTTACTTAACTCAAACCGGAGGCGTTATGGCGGGACGTAGAGGCGGTGCCGGCAATTTTGCGGAAAATCCGGAGCGGGCGGCAGAAGCCGGACGGAAAGGCGGTCAGGCAAGCGGGGGAAATTTCAGAAACAGTCCTGAACGGGCCATTGAAGCCGGCAGAAAGGGTGGTCAGATCAGCAAGAGAGGCTCTTCTGGCCGCAAGGATGCCTGAAACGCGTTGCCCAAAACCCGCCCCGGCGGGTTTTTTCATGCCCTGCCCAAAAGGGATGTTATGGTAGATATGAATATTTGTAGCATCTTCTTCCCGTTTTATAACTGCTGTAGAGATATAATGACAGCATCTGTCATCTTTTTTATGCGAAATTCGCTGCGGCGGTAATAAGTCCATTTACCCACCTTTATCGCTTCAAGTAGTCCAGCATCATGCAAACTTTTTAGGCATAGCGAGGTTGCGGGTTGTGATAAACCCGCCTTGTCCTGAATGAGACTGGCACAGACACCATATTTTTCGAAAGGAAAAAGCTGAGAATAATCAGCAAATTCCTCTTCTGGATTTTTCAGCCATTTTAGGATAGAAACCCGAGTAGGGTTACCTAGTAACTTAATGGCATTTTCCGGTGACATGCTGCCTCACAAAATTAGGGATAATAAACAGGATAATCAGTATATCCTTTCTCAGTACCACCATATAGAGAGGATCTGTC
>NZ_JAUZUX010000034.1:0-11337 GCF_031844285.1 Enterobacter sp. BRE11 | reverse complement strand
CGGACAGCTGTATCGACGCTGTCGGCATGGAGGCGCGCGGCGAAGGGCTCAGCCAGGTTTATGATAAAACCAAACAGCTGCTGCATCTGGAAACCGACGTCGGCGCCGCGCTGCGTCAGGCGCTTTACGCTTGCCGCAAAGGCGGCAATATCGCGATTCTGGGGGTATACGGCGTGATGGACAAATTCCCGCTGGGGCTGATGATCAACAAAAGCCTGACGATCCGCACCGCGCAGCAGCACGGCCAGCGCTATATGCATCGGCTGCTGGATCACGTGGCGAAGAACGAGCTTAATCCCGCCTTTATGGCGACGCATCGCTTCTCGCTGGAAGAGGCGCCGCGCGGCTATGAGATGTTCAAGCATAAAGAAGATGGCTGCGTGCGCGCGGTATTCGCCCCCTGAACAGAGCGCCGGGATGGCGCAGCGTCACGTTTTCGTAGTAAAAAAGTCGCAACGTGACGCAACTGAAGGGAACACGATGATTAAGCTTACCGGCCGATTGATTTGTAAAAACACGGAAGAGACGGCGCTGGTGCGCCGTTATCTTCCCGAGCACATCCGGCTGACAAAAGAAGAATCAGGATGCCTTAGCTTCGAAGTGAAGGAGACAGCGGATCCGCTTATCTGGTCGGTAGAAGAGCGGTTCACCAGCCAGCAAACCTTCGATATGCATCAGGCCAGAACCCAAGCCTCGGCGTGGGGGCGGGAAACTGTGGCGATTGCCCGTGAGTACGCCATCGTGGAGATCGCCTGACGTCTCGGAACGTACCGCCAGCAGGGAACCCGCCGCCGCGGCCGGTTCCTTTTTTATGACCAGCCTTAATCCCCTTGAATCGCTATCTGGACAATCAGGCAACAGATTTCCAGAAACAGGCAACCCCGCTTTCGCTTAGCCGTCTAGACTTAACGGATTGCACACCACAATAGACTTCCTCATAACGTGCATAACACGCCATTTTAAACCCCGTTAAATACTGGAAACGAGCTATGTCTGAAAATCTACAACTGCAGCTGGCGATCAACGGGCAACCGCATACGATGCGGGTGGATCCCCGCGTCACCCTGCTTGACGCGCTGCGCGAGCACCTGACGCTTACCGGTACCAAAAAAGGATGCGATCAGGGACAGTGCGGCGCTTGTACGGTGCTCATCAATGGAAAACGCGTGCTGAGCTGCCTGACGCTGGCGGCCCAGGCTAACGGCCAGTCGGTCACCACCATCGAAGGCCTGGCGCAGGCCGACGGCACCCTGCATCCGGTGCAGGCGCGCTTTCTGGAACACGACGCCTTTCAGTGCGGCTACTGCACCCCAGGGCAGATTATGTCGGCCGTGGCCTGTATCGACGAGGGGCATGCCGGCTCGGCGGACGAAATCCGTGAATATATGAGCGGCAATCTTTGCCGCTGCGGCGCCTATCCCAATATCGTCGAGGCGATCCAGCAGGCGGCCGCCGACCTTAGCAAGGAGGCGACATGAACCCATTCGACTACGTCGGCGTCAGCGATGCCGATGACGCGCTGCGGCAGAAGCAGCGCGCGGACAGCCGCTTTCTGGCAGGCGGCACCACCCAGATCGATCTGATGAAATGCGACGTCGAACAGCCCGCCGCGCTCATTGACATCAACCAGCTTGCGGAGATGCGCGAAATTGCCTTTACGGCGGATACGCTGCGCATCGGCGCGCTGGCGCGTATGAGCGAGGTTGAGAATCATCCTGAATGCCAGCAGAACGCGCCCGCGATTTATGACAGCCTGTGGCAGGCGGCGTCGCCGCAGCTGCGCAACATGGCGTCGATAGGCGGCAATCTGCTGCAGCGCACCCGCTGCGTCTATTTCCGCGATCCCCATACCTTTTCAGCCTGCAATAAACGCCAGCCGGGATCCGGCTGCGCCGCGCGCGGCGGCGTCAACGGCAACCACGCCATTCTGGGCACCAGCGAAAGCTGCATCGCGGTTTATCCCGGCGACCTGGCGGTGGCGCTGACCGCCTTCGAGGCGGTCGTCATCGTACGCAACGCCGCCCAGCGCGAACGCCGCATTCCCATCGATGAATTCTACCTGCTGCCGGGCGATACGCCGCATCTGGAGCACGATCTGGGGCCGGACGAGATGATCGTAGCGGTGGAACTGCCGTTAACGCCGGCGCTGCGCCAGTCCCACTATCTGAAAGTGCGCGATCGCAGCTCCTATGAGTTCGCCGCCGCCAGCGCGGCGGTCGGCATCGAGCTTGATGGCGACCGCATCCGCGATCTGCGCATTGCCGTCGGCGGCGTGGCGACGAAACCCTGGCGCGCGCGGCACGTCGAAGGGGCGCTGCGCGGTCAGCCGTTCAACGAGCAAACCCTGCGCCGCGCCGCCGAGCTGGTCGTGCAGGACGCCGAGCTGCTGCCGCAAAACCAGCACAAGAAACTGCTGGCGCCGCGCGCCATCGCACGCGCGTTGATGAAAGCGGGCGGCATGGCTTAACAGGCCGAACAGAGAGGATTAACAATGGATACGGCAGAAAAGAGTTATCAGGCGCTGGGTGAAAAGCGCGAGCGCGGCGACGGCGTCGTTAAGGTGACTGGCGAAGCGCGCTATGCGGTTGAGCATCAGCCGGAAAACGCGGCGTACGGCGTGGTGATCCAGTCCACCGTTGCCAGCGGACGCATTACCCGCATGGATACCGAAAAGGCGCGTCAGGCGCCGGGCGTGCTGGCGGTTTACACCCACCTCAACAGCCTGAAAATCAATAAGCCGACCGCCATCGCCGACGGCGGCGCGGCGCAGTCCACCTATACGCCGATTCAGAACAATAAGATTATCCATAACGGCCAGAATATCGGCCTGGTGGTGGCGGAGACCTTCGAGCAGGCCACCTGGGCAGCCACTCTGGTGGAAGTGGAGTATGAGACGGAGCCGGCGCTGGTTTACCCGGACGATCCGCGCGCCGCGCGTAAAGAGAGCAGCGGCACCAACATCGATCTCGGCGATGCCCATCAGGCGATGGCGCAGGCGGAAGTAAAAATCAAAGGGCGTTACGCGACGCCGCGCGAATACAACATGCCGATGGAGCCGCACGCCTGCGTCGCCTCCTGGCAGAATGAGCGTATGACGGTCTGGGAACCGAGTCAGTGGGTGATGGGCGCGCAGACCGAAATCGCCGAATGGCTGGGCCTTGAGGTTGACCAGGTGCGCATCATCTCCCCCTACGTAGGCGGCGGTTTCGGCTCTAAGCCGGTGCCCTATACTCATGTGGCGCTTGCCTGCGTCGCTTCGCGCGCGCTGGGACGGCCGGTTAAAGTCTCTTTAACCCGGCCGCAAACCTTTACCGGGCTCGGCGGTCGTCCGGCGACGATCCAGAACCTTGAGATGGGCGCCTCGCGCGACGGCAAAATTCTGGCGATTATCCATGACGGCCTGAGCGACACCTCGCTGATCGACACCTTCGCCGAGGGCACCAATAAAGTGACAGGCCGTCTCTACGCCGTGCCGAACGTCTATTCGCGTCACTACGTGGCGGCGATCAACACCGTCACGCCAGGCTGGATGCGCGCGCCGGGCGAGAACCCGAGCGCCTTCGGACTGGAAGTGGCGATGGACGAGATGGCCTATGCGCTGGGAATCGATCCGCTGGAATTTCGCCTGCGCAACTGGGCCGATCATGACTATCAGCTGAATGCGCCCTGGAGCACGCGCCGGTTGAAAGAGGCCTACGCCGCCGCCGCTGAAGCCTTTGGCTGGGACCAGCGCAGCATGGCGCCGCGCTCGATGCGCGAAGGGCGCGAGCTGATTGGCTGGGGCATGGCGACCGCCACCTATCCGGTCAGCCGCTCGCCCGCCGAAGCGAAGCTGATTTTCCACAGCGACGGCAGCCTGGTGGTGCAGAGCGCCGGGGCGGATATCGGCACCGGCACCTATACCATTCTGGCGCAGACCGCCGCCGAGGTGCTGCACATTCCTTCGCGTCAGATTCGCGTCGAGCTGGGCGATACTGATTTGCCGCGCGCCGGCGTAGCAGGCGGCTCGCAGCTGGCGGGCAATCTTACCGCGGCGGTGCACAAGACGGCGGAAGCGATGCGCGAGAAACTCTTTACCCTGGCGACCGAATCGCCTGGCTCGCCGCTGTTTCAGGCGGATCGCGAGCAGCTGGTGCTGCGTGACGGCGCAGTATGCGTGAAAAACCAGCCCGATCGCGCCATTCGCTACGACAAACTGGTAGAGCTGAACGACTCGCTGACGCTTTCCGTGGTCTCCGGCACTTTCTCTGAAGAGGAGAGCGAAGAGGATCGCGATCGGGCGGTGCACTCGATGTCGAAGATGACGCGTCCTGAAGCCTTTTCGGCGCACAGCTGGGGCGCGCAGTTCGTTGAGGTGCGCGTCGACGAGGATTTCGGCACCGTGCGGGTTAAACGGCTGGTTTCCGCTTTCGACAGCGGACGGCTTTATAACCCTCAGCTGGCGCGCAGCCAGTGGATTGGCGGCATGGTGATGGGGCTGGGCCAGGCGCTGCTGGAAGGCGGCGTTATCGATCCGCGCAACGCCCGCGTCATCAATAACAACCTGGCGGACTACCTGATCGCCGTGAATGCTGACGTGCCGGAGATCGTCACCATCGACGTCGGCGAGCCGGATCATCACGCCACCCTGATGGGCGGCAAAGCGGTCGGCGAGTTAGGCATTGTGGGCATGGCGGCGGCCATCAGCAACGCCGTCTATCACGCGACCGGCAAGCGCATTCGCGATCTGCCGCTCTCTCTGGATAAACTGATCGACTAAAGCGCGGCGGCGATGCCGGACAGGCATCGCCGTCTCTTTTACGACAGATCCCTTCATTCTTAAATCACCGGCAGTTTTTCATCTTCGTGAATATACTGTTACTCACAGTGCCAGTGATAACAAGAGTCACTCTCTGCCACTCAATGCCATAACGGATCGCATGATCTCTTTCACGGACGAACTTTTCTGAGGAGCCTGTTGATGACATCGTCCGCTGCAAAAGTCAGTGCTGGTCTTGGTCTGGCGTTTCTTATGCTGTTTAATTCCGCTTTCGCCGCGCCCCTGACGTCAGGCGGTTCTCTGACGTTTAGCGGCGCGATCGCCCAGGATCCCTGCCAGTTAACCCCAGGCGCCAGCCGCATCACCTTCGCCTGCCAGGACAACAACGGCGTTCATACGCAGCAAATCGGCCTTCAGCAGGTGGCGCAGGGCGATGTGGTTTTGCCTGGCGTGGACCATGTCAGCCTGACTTACCTTGACCCGCAAAAGTCGAAGGCGGTGGTTCGGGTCGACTATAACTAATTCGCTTTGTTGCAGGACCTGCGAGGCTCTGCAACAGCTCACGCTGGCCGCGTAAAAAGGGAATTTCGATTAATCAGAGATTTCTCTCCGGCCAGTAGGTTGACATCAATTTAATTTGATTCAATATTATCACGACCTCACAGGATGACGCTGTGCCGCTCTCTTTCGATCAGATAATAAGCAGCAACACCATGAATGTAGAATTACCAAAAACCTGCGGCGGCGCTTCGCAAGGCAGCGCGCCTGTTACCGTCGATCAGTTTCTCTGCTTTGCGCTCTACTCCGCGTCGCTGGCGATGACCAAGCTCTATCAGTCGCGTCTGAAGCCGCTAGGGCTGACCTATCCGCAATATCTGGTTCTGCTGGCGCTGTGGGAAACCGACAATGTCACCGTCTCTGAGCTGGGGACGCGCGTCCATCTTGATTCGGGCACGCTGAGCCAGCTGCTCAAAAGGCTGGAGCAGGCGGGCCTGATCAGTAGACGGCGCGACGTAGGACATGACGAGCGTCGCGTGCTGATTACGCTGACGCCAGCGGGAACCGCGCTGAAATCTGAGGCCGCTGGCGTGCCGGCGGATATGATCTCAGTTATGGATACGCCGCTTGAGGAGCTATCCGATCTGACCAGCCGGGTCGCCGCTCTGCGGCAGAAACTGATAAAGGCGATTCCCTGATCGTCCGGATGTAGACATTTCCCAGGCGCAGCTGTCAGGGATTAAAACGATAATGACCAGCATGGACAAAGGCCTTGTGAGCACTGAAAAAGCAGAAGATCCAGACGAAATTCATGCGGCGATCGGAGAGATAGCGTCGCTGCTGTTGAAAGCGGGAAAGCCGCTTGAGCTGGCGGGGCTGAGCACGATGCTCACACAACAAGCTGAACAGACGGCGGATGCGTCGCTGCAAAAAAATTATCGTGATGCGGCAGGCTTTGTCGCTGAAAAAATCGGGTCATAACGGCAGCTGTCAGTGAAGAGTGGGCTCGCTCTCCGGCCAGTCGTCGTTGCCAAAGAAGGCGCTGTTCTGGTCCGACTGGCCTGCTGCGCTGATCAACTCGGCAATCGCGCGCTGAAAGGCTCGCTGCCGGATGGGATTGCGCTCAGACGCTGCCATCGTCTGAAGTTGCGCCACGACGTGCTCGGCAAAAACGGGCGAATCCTGCGCCAGTAGCGCCATCACGGCTTCGCCTGTCAAAATATCTACCAGCTTTTCATCGTCATTTTTGCTCATATTGCCATCATATTATTTAGTTTGATCTGGACGCAGGCGAAAACGCTACCCTGAACGGTTGCGTCTCGGGCAGACGTTGCGCCCTGCGCAACGCCACGGTTGCAGAGAAAATTGCTTTGCGCCTGATTAGCTTATCAAGTTTATAACATTTTGCCTTTTGATTTTCATGCAGCAAAATAAATATCTGTTTTAAAAGATTAATTTCTCGAAGTGGATTCTCATTCTTATTCTGACGCAAGGCGAGCAGATTCGCAGCCTCGCGTCATTTCTGTTGCCTCAAGCGCCTGACGCGCGTGTTATTAAGGCTGATGAAGGGTTTTGCTGCCCGCGTCGGCAATGGCGATTTCTGCCGGATTTGCCGTTCCGCTCACGCCAATCGCGCCCGTCACCTCGTCGTTAACTGTCACTGTCGCGCCGCCGCCAAGCGGCACCATATTGGGCAGCGTGGCTATCGCTGGCTCTGTGCCATTGGCTCGCGCCATATATTTGTCGGTCGAGGTGCGATACAGCGCCGCCGCGCGTCCTTTTTGCATCGAAGAGTCAATACAGCCCGGCGGCGCGTTATCCATGCGTTTGAAGGCCAGCAGCTGTCCGGCTCGATCGAGCACGGCAATGCAAACCTGCGCTTTCAGCGACTGCGCCTGCGTCTCCGCACGCGCAATAATGCGCTGTGCATCATCGGCGCTCAAGATAGTTTGGGTCTGCGTGGCGCTGACTGTGGCGGTCCACAACGCGGCAAGGGCGCAGAGTGCGCTACAGAGAGGTGCTTTCATGGAGTCTCCTTTTATGAGATCGATATCGCCATACTCCCAGACAGATCAGCAGTGCCAGCAGGCCTGCTCCTGCCCACGGCGCGCGCTGCAACCAGAGCGAATGCCTGGGATGGCGCAGGGTGTGATTAACCTGCTCTTCGGTAATGTGCTGTCCGGCCGCGCCGAACTGTGTTGAGACATAGTCCAGCAGACGCGCCAGCTCGGCGCTGCTCATCTGGCTGGAGAATGCCGGCATAAAGGCGTGGCCTGACGCGGTGGTGCGGTCTACCCCCTCTGCGACGGTCATAATCAGATTGGCGGGATTAGCGTTGAGCACCGCCGAGGTGCCGGTTAGCCGGGGAAAGGTTTGCGGCGCGTCACGGCTGCCTTCGCCCTGCGCGCCGTGGCAGCTTGCGCAGGCGGCGTTATAAAGCTGCGCGCCGCTCATCTGCTCGCCGCCGATGGCGCCGCGCAGCGTCGCGGACGGTCCGGTCTCGAACGCTGCAATAGCGCGCGGAGGTGGCGTCGGCGCAGCATGCGTACTGGCCGGCGCGTGACCCAGCGTCAACAGATAGCGGGCGACAGAGCGTCGATCGCTGTCGGTCAGGCGGGAAAAAGAGTTTTCCACTACGGTCGCCATTTCGCCCGCCGCGATGGCTTTGCCCGGCAGCGAGCCGGTTTTAAGGTAGGTCGCCAGTTCCGTTTCGGACCAGGCGTAAAGGCGCGCCTGAGTCAGATCGGGTGCCTGCCAGCTGCCGACGGCTCCGCCGCGCAGGAAGCTCGCGCTTTTCTCCGCCATCAGCACGTTGCGCGGCGTGTGACAGCTGCCGCAATGTCCCAGCGTTTTCACCAGATACTCGCCGCGCGCGTCGCCGATCGCTTCAGCGCTGCCGCTGGCGAGTGGCTGGGGTGACAGGAACAGGCCGTTCCAGAGCGCCATCATCGCGCGCCAGGAGAAAGGGAAAGGGAGCTGCGTCGCGGGCACCTGATGATCTTCGGCGGGCACGCCCGTCATAAACCAGGCGTACAGCGCCGCGATATCCTCATCGGTCAGCGAGGCAAACGCGGTATAGGGCATCGCGGGATAGAGATAGCTACCATCCCGCCGCCGGCCCTCGCGCATGACGCGGCGAAAATCCGCCAGAGAGTAGTTTCCGATGCCGTTAACGCGCGATGGTGTGATATTGGTGGCGATAATGTCTCCCAGCGGCGAGGAGATGCGATAGCCGCCGGAAAAGGGATGACCGTTATCCGGGTTGCGATGGCAGGCGGAACAGTCGCCTGCGATAGCCAGATATTCGCCGCGCTTCAGAGTGGCGCTATCGGGCTGCGCTAGCGCCAGCGCGGGTAAAAACAGCAGGAGAAAGGTTGCCGTTCGCATGTTCACAGCTCCCGAATCAGCGTATCGGCCAGACGGAGCGCCAGCGCGATGCCCGTCAGGGTGGGATTTACGGTGGCGGAGGTGGGCATCACGCCGGTAGAGGCGATAAACAGGTTGGCGTGATCCCAGCTGCGGCAGTGCGCATCGACCACCGAGTCGCGCGAATCGTCGCCCATTATCGTGGTGCCCATGATGTGATACTGATTGCGCCAGCCGGTGGGCGCCTCCACCATCTCGCCATTAAACGCCATCAGGAAATTAGCGAAGTCGCGGTAGGCCTGCGGTCGCATGCCGCGGACATAGCTGTCCAGCTGATAGTTAACCTGCAGGGTCGGCAGGCCAGCCCCGTCGCGCCGCGTTGGGTGAGGAGTGACCCGGTTCGTGGGGCTGGGCAGGGTTTCGCTCATGGTGCTGATATTCATAATGCGCGAGGCGCGGTCGCGTATCGCCGCGTCCAGCTCGCGTCCCACCAGCCCCTGCCTGAGCAGCGCGGGTGTCACATCGCTATTCGGCACCAGATTGCGCAGCGCGTAGCGGATAGCGGAGTGTTGCGCGCGGGTGGGTTCATCACGTCGGGTGGCGATGCTGCCGTGCTGCACCGAGCCGCGTCCAGTCCAGAGCGGTTCGTCGGCAAGAAAAGTCATGCTCAGTCCGGTGTGATCCATCAGGTTGCGTCCGACCTGATCGGAACTGTTTGCCACATCAGACATCAGCAGCAGCTTCGGAGATTCCAGCCCATGCGCCGCCACCACGAACGCCTTTGCGCTCAGGCGCACGTCGCGGCCGTCAGGTTTGCGATAGTGCACCGCGACGATGTGGTTTTTCGGCCCCTTCTCCAGCTTCCAGGCGACCGACTCGGTGCGCAGATCGACCCCCAGCGCCACCGCTTTATCAACGTGCATATCCCCTGAGTACATCGGCCCGATAGGGCAAACAGGTTCACAGTTATTGTTGCCGGCGCAGGCGGGACGGCCGTCATAAGGGCGAGAAACGCGCGCGTGCGGCTCATGGATCACCTGGTAGCCTAACGGTCCGAGCTTCGCCTGCATGCGCTGCACCATGTAGGGCTTCGCCTCCGGCGGCAAGGGATAGGGCGCGGAGCACGGCGGCCAGGCGTCGCGTCCCTGACCGCTCTGATCTTCCTCTGCGGTGCCGACCACGCCCACCTCGCGCTCCGCGCGCAGATACCAGGGTTCCAGATCGTCATAGGCAATCGGCCAGTCACGCCCGACGCCGTAAACGCTTTTCAGTTTGAAGTCGTTGGGCAGCAGCCGCCAGCAGGCGGACGCCCAGTGACGCGTGCTGCCGCCAGCCACCTTGAGAAAGCTGGTGACATAGTGGAAATCGTCATCGCCCTGCGTCTCAATATAGCCGTCGCTGTAGCTGTTCGGCGCCCAGGGCAAATTAGGATAGGGTGCGCACCAGTTGCGTTTACTGGGACTGTTGCGATAGTTGTCGACCACTTTCCAGCGCGGAATATAGGGTCCGGCCTCCAGCATGATGACCGACTTGCCCTCTTTCGCCAGCTGATATGCCGCATTTGCTCCCAGGGCGCCCGATCCGATAATCACTACGTCGGCGTCATAGTGCGTCATGAGCCATCTCCAGTGCCGTCGGTGAGGCGCAAGGCCTCCGCATAGGTTCTGGCGCGTCCTTCCACCATTGCCAGCCAGGCCGGTTGCGGCTGCGCGATGCCAGATGCCGCGCGCGGCGACGCCTTTCCCCAGGCGTGAATCGTTGCCGGCATCTGTGGCGCGCTGACGCCATCCGGTACCGCCTGCCAGTAGTCGCTGCCGCGCTGCGAGTAGGAGGGGCGCGGCGTAAGGTCGGCGGTGGGCTCGTACATCAGGGCGGAGAGAAAACTGACAAAGGGCGCGTCGTCAGTAGCGCGCGTGGTGGCGGGATTGCCGGTATAGCCAAGGTACCAGGGGGTAATGATGGCCAGCGCGGTGTTGACCTCCTCTTCGGACAGCGACGCCAGCAGCGCCTCAGGTGCGCGAGCCTCGCTGCGGCTAAGGTGTTCGGCCAGCTGCGCCAGACGCTGGGGAAACAGCGGGTTCTGGCGCGTTAACAGCGCGTACAAACGCTGACTGATGGTCGGATCCAGCTGCTGGCGTCCGGTTAGCGCCTGGCTGACACGGTGAAAGCGGTTCTCTGGTTCGGCGGCGGTGGCCAGCGAGCCAGTAATGGGCACGCTAATGATGATGCCTGATGCGAGCATCAGACGCAGAAAGTGACGCCTGTTCATTTTTACTCCGGGTACGGGTAAGGAAAAGGAAATAACATTTTTTTTAAATTGAGATGCGCTTATTATTTTTGAAATATATTTTTAGCCAGTTATCCAGACTCCATTTTCCTGCGCCATGAATAAATAAAAGTAAAAATCCCGCACAGTAGGAGATGTTTTTCAACCAGACCATAAGATGCACATGCGAATAGCCGGGATAAAACAGAAAGCCTGACGACAGCGAAAGTGCCACCATGAAAACACAGGTAAAACGCGTCAGAAATCCAAATGTTATCGCCGTGCTTCCCGCCACCTCCAGTAAAATAACCCAGGGGGGAAAATAGCCGGATACGTGATGTTCACGTATAAGAATTATATTCTCATCATAATGAATTATTTTATCCAGGCCGGAAATAAAAAAGAGTCCGACCGCAAACAGGCGCGACAGCGCCCATATGCCGTTTTT
>NZ_JAUZUX010000033.1:0-14292 GCF_031844285.1 Enterobacter sp. BRE11 | reverse complement strand
AAAAAGCCATCCCCTCGGGTGCTGAGAAGTGAAGCATCTCATTGAGAGTTTTCAGCCGTGTGGCGAACATTGCCTGCTGACTGGCAATGTCAGCCTCCAGTGCTTTTGCCTGGCGGGTGGCTGTGGCCAGCCCCTCGATTTGTACGCGGACGGCCTCAATCTCTCTCAGAGCCTCATCCATGCTCAGCACATCGCCTTCAGCCTTCGACTGTCCATCCGCAGTGATAAACAGCCCTTTTGCCACACGAATCACCCCGTACTCATCGGTGCGCAGTTCAAACCCGGTACCCCGGGGTTCGTTCTCTGCATCAACGATATGTCCCTGGTTCAGCGCCGTGGCCCCAAACGGCGTGCTGAGCGCGATATGCTCACGCTGGCGCTGGTCTTCCATCCGCAGCTCGTTCTGACCCGCGGTGCGCAGGATGTTCTGGCTGCGGTTATCGCGGGTAACCACGTCCGGATGTTCTGAGTCATGGAATGCATGAGCAATGTACGGCCGGTCCGGGTCGCCGCCGTCAAAGGCAATCCCCACTTCCGTGCCGTCAGTCAGCGGCGTGTGCCAGCCATAGGTTTCCCCGGCGTACGGTTTGGCCTGGCGTATCCACAGATAGTTATAGCCGGGTTCGGCATCTTCCCGGCTGAAGTCCAGCTTCACCCGGTAGCGCCCCGTTTCATCAAGATGCGCGTAAGGCGCGTTCTTCTCGTCGCTCTCGACACGAGCAGTCAGCGTGCCGGCAATCAGCGGGCGCGGTACAGGCCTGGGCCTGAAGCAGAATTGTTCACTGTAGGGCATGCCCCACACCGAGACGTGCAGGCGGGTATCACGGGCCGCGCGGAAGGTGGCGAGCGTAATCACCATCCCTTCTTTCAGCTCCGGCACGCCACTGTCACCGGTCTCCAGCACCATCCCGGGCGTCAGGTGACTGGCGTTACTGAACAGGTGCAGGCGGACAGCATTATTGAGGGCGCACTCATGCTGAAGTCGGGCGTAAAAGGCTCCGCTTTCCGTTTGAGGCTCAGACGTGGTGCCACCCCCGGCGTCGCGGTACGGTATGAGGTAGCGATAGTGTTCACCGGTGGTGGCCGCATCATCTCTGACGCTGAAGTTCGCATCCGCTGGTACGCCAGCCGTGCGGTAGTTGTAGTCCCGTGTGGCCACGCTGCCGGTCACCGCGTGATGCCATACCCGGGCATCCCAGACCGCTTCGATCTCGCCGTCATAAAGCGCAGACGGTTCCCGGTACGGTAGCTGCACATTAAACTGATACTGCAGCTGGCTGTCGGCAAAAGTCACCGTATCAAGGCCTGTGGTGGTGTTGACGCCTGTGCGGAACCAGATGCCGTCTTCAGCGAGAATACGCTGGATAAACTGCAGGTCGGTCTCCCGCCACTGGGTTATCAGTTCGCGGACCGGGTAAGTGCGTTCCAGCCGGAACTCAAAATCCGCTCCATCAAACCCATGGCTGCGCAGTATCTGCTCCACCAGTTCCGGCACCGAGACATTCTGCCAGACCGCGCAGCGGCGGGTGTGGGTAAGCAGCGCCAGACGCGAGGAGAGCGTGACCGCGAAATGCGTCTGGTCCAGGGTCTCTTTGAGAACCTCAAAGCCGGTGATGATGCCCTGCACTACGCGGCCTGAGAGCATGCTGAAGGTGGCATACTTCAGCATTGCATCCTCGCGGCCGATGCCTTTTTGTGGCGTGGTGAACTCAATCCGCCATTCGAACGGCGTACTCAGCGCTTCGCGCCCGTGGACATTCAGCACATCGGGCTTCAGGATGCTGTCGTTAATCTCAAGGCTGTAGCGGGCCTGCCCGTCAAACAGCGCCAGCCAGTTATCGAGGTTGGGGTCCATGTCCTTACTCCTTTACCGGAACCAGTGCCAGCCCTGTGCTGTTGATCTGAATAGTACGCGGTTTGTCCGGGTCAAGGTCGTCGCGGCTCAGCACCAGCTTCCAGGTGTTATTGCGGATATCCGGGCGGTTGAACAGTCCCACCACTGCCACGAATTTTGCCTCTTCATTCATCGGCATATTGAGGGTCACGCTACCCTCAGGCATTACCAGCAGCGACGTGCTGGCAACGATATCCTCTCTAAGAGTGTTATCCGCATCGCGCAACAGTTTCTGGTAGTCGGCCGCATCCACCTTTTGACGGTCCTTGAGTTGGTACACCTGCACCATGGTGGCCAGTGGCGTCTGGCTTTCATCAGCATTGATGGCCGCACGGGGCTCTAAATCGAGATGCAGCACCTTAATTTTTTTGTAGAAGATGGCTCTGGCTGCGCTGATCGTGCCGTCCGACACGGCCTGAGTCAGGCCACATGCGGTCAACAGGGAACAGAGCAGCATCAGCGCGGCGCGGCGCGACAGGGAAGCGAAAGTCATGCGTAAAGTCCTTTTCAGCGATCAGAAACAGGGGCGAATTGGATAGTGCGTTCCGGAATATCAGTCGAAGCGGTAGCCACCGGGCTCTGCCGGTCGCAGGGTTTCACAGGTCAGGCCTTCATAAATGCCCAGACTTACGGTCAGGTGCGTGCGGTTCGCGTGACGGTCCCGCCTCATGCCCAGCACGCCGGTACGGCCCAGCTGTACCCGGTGTGTCTTACTCAGACTCGGTTCAGGCAGACAACTGACCGGCACCGTGAGGCGAAGACGGACATCGGAGCGGTACCCCATGTACACCCGCAGCAACACAATCAGGTCAGTGTGCAACTGACCGCCGGGCAGCCAACCCTTTGCCTCGAGTGGGTTGTCAGTTGCCAGGATCAGCAAGATACGACTGCAGGCCTCTTTCCCGGTTTTGCCGAGCGTGGCGCGCTGTGAAAGCGACACGCGGTTTACTTTACCGAGCCCGCAGCGATTCTGAATGGGGACTTTGACCGGGTCTGGGCTGAAAACCGTGGTCCGAGTCTCCGGGGCCAGCAGGCTCACCAGTTGGCGGATGCCTTCGGCGTTTCGGGTTGGCAGCCGCATGGTCCCCAGTAGCGCAAGGAAACGGGAGACAGGCGTGGCAATCTGGTCCGCCGTCCCCGGGATACCAAGACCGACCAGACTCAGCAGGCACTGAGAAATCTCATCCACGCCGCCAGCTTCGAAGGTCGCCGGGTAAGCGTACTTGCGCCAGATACGGTAATACCGGGTGTGGATACGGTGGCTGAAGATATCAAGAAACGCGGTGGTGGCTTCATACCCTTCCCGGCGCTGCGCGATATCATCGAGGTAGGCGGTCGGCAATGGGGAATCCACACCGTACATCCCGAGGAAAGTGGTCCGCACCGTCGGCGACAGGTTCGGACAGCTCTCGTCGGTTTCAACTACCTTCAGTTCACTAACCGGGAAACCCATGCCCGGCCACGGGCGAAAACGCACCGGGTCAGCAGAGAGTTTTTCGGTACTGCCGAGCTTCGGTGCCGCCGGATTTTCCTGCTCCAGCAGCTGACAGAAGCGATAGAAATTGACCCGCCAGATGTGATCGCGCAGTGCCTCCGTCAGCCTGGAATTTGCTGGCTGTGGTTCTCTTTCCATCGCAGTCGTTTCCCTGTCGGTTGCAGTACCAGTGTGAGTTGATTAAAGAGGTGGACATCGGCATACAGAGCAAAGAAGCGGTGCAGCATTTCGCCAAACAAGGTGACGTCGCCTTCTCCGGCAAAATTGTCCGCGTTAAGGGTGATTTCAATATCGACACCACGCAGCATAAAGCCCTGCTCGAAGCGACGAATAAGCGTGTGCTTCACCGCCACAATCGCCTCCAGACGGCGATGGTTAATCTCATCATCCGTCCAGTCATAGAGTGCCAGCGTGCCGCGGAGCACCTCCGGGTTATCCATCATGCTTAAGAAACTGGAGCCCAGATGGCTCATCACCCGCCAGTGGAAGCGATCGTTCGCCGGTGGATACAGCGGCAGGGTCGGCACTTTCACGTTCAGGACCCTGACCGGGACCTTACCCGCCTTCACCACCCGGTCAAGAAGGGTGCTTTCCAGCGAGCGGCGCGGCAGTTGTCCGTTAGTGCCGGTAATACGAATGGAAAGCGACTCCGGGGCCTGCGACAGCTGATCCAGCTCGAACGACTTGCCGCCAAGGATAAGCCAGGTGTCATACAGGCCCGAGGGACCGCGCTTAACGCGGGTGTGGAAGTAGCGCTCTGGCGCATCGTGGCGCATCATGCCGCCGCGGTGGCGAAAGCTGGTGAAAGGTACGTACGGATGTTTGCCGTTTTTCACCGCCCCGTGAATGGCATCCACACTGTAGATTTCCGTATGCCCATCCTGCACGCGCATCGGCCGCAGCAGGTATTCGTTCTGCAGCGGGTCAGGCGTCAGTGGGTCCGCTTCCAGTGAGAACAGGTTGATGACCGGCGCACAGTGCAGGCGGAAGTTTTCGGTTTCAAACGGCGTGTCTGACGACCAGCCGCCGTCAAGCACGATATCGGTCTCAAACCAGGTGGTTTTCTGACTCAGTCCTGCCAGCTCAAGGCCTCTGAGCTCAACGAACATAAACTTCTCGCGGAAGCTGAAATACTCCAGCAGCAGCTGGTAGCCACTGAACGCCGAGTCCCCTTTTGGCCACAGCCGGTCGGTGTCATCAAAGCCCATGGGTTTACACCAGCCGTCAAAGCGTACCCGCTCAGTACGGGTCTCACTATGGCGGACATACATCGCCTGCACCCGGCGTGTCAGCGCCAGATGCAGAGCCGAGGCCACCGGGCTGTCAGCATCGAGGTAAATGGCGACCTTATCAATCCCGGCTTTTGACCAGTCCACCTTGTCCGGGCATTCAAAACGTAGACGAATGGCGGCGCGTCCATCGGGCTCAGTCTGCAAGCGGGCCTCACTCAGATGCAGCGGTTGCAGCGGGACATCACGGGTGGTGCGGTACTGACAAACCGTGTTATCGGGACCGACCGGGCGAGACAGCACGGAGAAGCCGTTTTCAAGCACTTCCATTTTGCGAAGCTGGCGCCAGTCCGGCGTGAACGCTACCACGGAGAGCGACGGGATGGTGCGCATGTAATGGGGCCACAGCAGGCTCACCAGTCCCTCTGTCAGCTCCGGCAGGTCATCATCAAGCTTTTCACGCAGGCGGCCCATCAGTAAAGCGAAGCCCTCGAACAGGCGCTCCACATACGGGTCACGGGCCCCGTTTTTATCCAGATTGAGCATCGCTGCCCGATCCGGGTGAGCGCCGGCAAATTCTTTACCGGCTTCGCGCAGGTAACGCATCTCGGCTTCGTAGTAGCGAAGGGTTAAATCATCCATGCAGGGCGATCCTGAGGGTAAAAAATATCAAAAAGAAAACAGACGGCATCATCGGAGATCGGGGGATGCTTATCAGCACAGCACCATCGCGCGCGCCGGATCGAGAGCAATCAGACCGGCCAGCAGGCTGTCCATTTCCGGGGCAAAACGGGCTTTGTCGCTCTCGCTGCGACCAGCTTTCAGGCGTAACAGCCGAAGGCGGCGGGCCTGCACATCAAACAGCAACCCTGGCTCCCACTCACTGAGCGTCATCTGTGGTGCGCTGTCGATGAGATCACCCAGCAGGTGCAGGGCAAGCTCATTATGTCCGTACTGCTCTGCCACTCGCGCCATGAGTAAACGAATTAGCCAGCGGCTTCGGGGTGAGGCCATGTCCGGACGATTCTGAAGCCAGGTCAGCGCTGCCTCCGGGCCATCGCAATCCCCCTTCTCCATCGCCTCCGCTTCCAGCGCAAATATGTCATCCATATGGACTCCGTTTGCCACCGCAGGCGCATCTGCAAACCCGCTCATCTCATCGTTGACCTTTTCAGCTATCCAGTTCAGCGTTACCTCATCCGCCAGCGGGGTGCCATCGTTCCAGGCAAGCGTCTCCAGGCCTGGCAGACGTTTCAGTAACAGCCTCAGATCGCTGAGTATGAACTCCGACCACTGCTCCCACGGCCCACCAGCCCGGCTCAGCCCCTGCCACAGATACCACTGCAAATCGAGCCAGAAGCGGTTACCGCCTTCGGTGAACATGACATCCACCTGCTCCACCAGTTCGGTCCAGTTCTGCTGCAGGTACAGGCGTTTAAGCTGTGCGCGATAGTCCGGTTTCGGAGGCATCAGGCGGGTACGGCCACTCGAATCCAGCGCCGGCAGTTGCGTCACCAGGTCCCAGCGGGCGGCCTTCATCATCCTGTGGGCAGCAAGCCAGCCCTGCGGCTGCTCAACCACCCAGCCGGACAGCACGCGCAGCTGGCGTACCAGCTCCACTTCCGATTTGACCACAGCGGCTTTCGGCACAGTTTTACCAGATGACGAGGAGGCATACCTGTCTTCACCCACCTCATCGGTCCTGGAAGCCACCTCCGGCGTATCCAGCCCGCCACCACCGGCAAGGCGCTTTTCAAGTGCGCGCAGCAGACCGGCAAATGAGGGCTGCTCGCTGTCAGGCAGATTCGATAGCGCATCGCCCAGCAGGCACAGTGCCGCAGCTGTTTTTGCCGTCTCTTCTCGCGTCACATCCGGCCAGCGCGAAAACGCATCCAGCACTTTGTCACTGTTTAACCACTCCAGGGCGGTCAGTCGGGCCTTGCTGCGCAGCGGGTGGACGTATTGCCCTGCCTGCTTCAGCATCGCGGTAAGCAGCATCAGACCATCAGCCAGTCCGCTGTCGCCATCACGCTGCAGACGGGCAAAGACATACCAGGTAACCACGCGGATATCACGGGCCTGGTGGGTCACAACCTCTTCGGCCAGACGGCAAAGCGTATCTGTATCGGTGCCGGAGAGTTTGTTGATTTCCTCACGCATCAGCAGGAAATCATCTTCGTAAGTCGGATCATCTCCTGCCCCGTGTCCTGCCACCAGCGGAGGGAGCCAGGCATCCCAGCGGGACAGGTTGTCTCTGGTCTGCATGAGAAGTGCATTACGCTGGGCCATATTCGGGATACACAGGGTCATGAGAGCTTCTGCAGTCGCCATTTATTCGTCTCCGGCAAGAGTGAGCGTGCTGTCAACTGCACCACCCACGGTAAAGATGGTCTGCGGCAGGCTAAAACCCTGCAGTTCGAGCAGCGCCAGTGGCCCGTTGCCAAGCTCACTGCGCATGATAAATTTCAGCGGATTGCCGTCCGGCGTGATCCACACCAGTTGTGTCCGGCTGCTGTCGAGCGGGGTGATAAGCGCCTTATCCAGCAGACGGATAAAGCCCCAGTTTCCCTGATTACTGGCATACAGGCGCATTTCTGTATTAACTGAGCGCCAGCTCAGATCCGCACCGGGGTAATACGTATTGCCCGGCCAGGTGAAGCTCTGCCAGCTTTCCATCTGGTTGAAGTAATCCAGTTTCTGACCATCAAGCGTCAGCTGGGTGCGGGCCACATCGCGTGACGGTCGGGCCATCAGTTCGAAATGAACCCCTGCATCGCCCTGAGCAAAGACAATATCCGAGATATCGGCCAGCTTGTTGATGGCGGTAAGAAACGCCGGACTGATGCTCATTCCCTGACTGGCAGCCGGATCCACCACCCAGTGATTGCCTTCCTGATGCAGCATGCCGCCGAGGTTAGTTTTGATAAATGCCGCGATGCGCCCGGAGTCGCTGCGCAGGAACTGGGCCAGCAGTGGCAGTGAAGCATCGCTGCCGGTGGCCTTAAATGGATAGCGTCCGGCAAAGGCGGTGTTCCACTGCGAAACAATGGTGCTCTGCCAGCGGGCATTGAGGCTGCCTGCCGCCGGAGCCAGCACCTGACGCCAGGCCAGGTCGAGCGGTTGCACAAACAATGCTTGCCCGAAACCGTTCCACTCCTGCCCGAGACTTGCCGCTACCAGAGAGCCGTAGTCACGGGTGTCGGTCAGATCGATGGCTTTTCCCTGAAAGACGGTCTGAGCCAGCATCTGCGCCATCGCCTGCGGATCAGGGGCGCTGGTCACCTGCTGAAGCTTGAGGCGTACCTGGGTCACGCGGGCAAGCCAGGACTGGAAGCTGAGGTTACCGTTCGGGCCGGTTCCGTCCTTGCCGGCCATCAGGCCAGTGAGCGGTCCAAATACGCCATCCAGCGGACCTTTCGGCCCCTGCGCCTGCTCAATAAACTGTTTTGCGTTCTTATTACGCCCCACCAGTTTTTTCGCCGAGTCCACCAGAGTATCAGCCAGGGCTTCGCCTTTGGCTCCGGTCTGACCCTGCCAGCCAAGCGTATTCATTAGCGCTACCAGAGGTGACTGACGTATATCCGCCAGCAGGTTCAACTGGGCAATCACTTCGGAGAGCGAGGCAGCTTCGTGCCACTGAATGCTGTTGGCCATATTGAGCCAGGCGTTGCCAAAATCGGTGAAGTAGCGCTCCGTCAGGCGCTGTTTCAGCGCCTCCGGTGACACATCACTGCCTGGTTGACGAATTTTGTCAGTGAGCACCCAGTCAATTTCATCACGGCGGGTCTTCACTACTTCATCGATCGCGTCCTGGACCTGCTCTTCCCACGCCTGCCGGGTGAACATCCCCGGCACCACCTCTGCAGAGGAGAACAGGGTTGACGCGTCCGTATCGCCGGTCATATCCGCCAGGCTTAAATCCGGCCAGTTACGGGCAATACGCCCTAGCATCTCCTGATACAGACCGCTTTCCGCGTTACGCTGACCAATCTGCTTGAGCAATATCTGCCGGACCGTATCCACCAGTTCGCGGTCTGGGATAATTTTCCACTCTGTATGTGCCGGCAGGTTCTGTGCCCAGAAGCCGAGCAGCTTCGGGGCCAGGGTCTGCCACACGCTGTCAGGCACGCCGCTGCGGTGCGGCCAGGCCTTCAGCATATTGCCGGCAAGCCACTCCGCATCCGCTTTATCGGGACGGGCCAGCATCAGATAGCTCTTAAGCAGACTGTAGGCCTTTTGGGTAGCAGACGTGCGTGCGCTGCTTGCCGGTGGCAATTGCACAAAGGCGTTAAGCTGACGGTGAAGTTCGTCTGCCAGGGCATCGCGCATCAGCTGCTGGTTGTTGCGGGCGTATAAGGGCCAGAGCATCTTCAACATGTTGCTGTCCTGGTTCAGGCCGAAGCGGGTGTACCACGGCGCACCGTGCACTTCTCGGTTCTGCAGGCGGGCAATAGTCTGCTGCAGTGCTAACTGATCACCCAGCCGATTCGGCAGAGGCTGCTTCGTGTCAGCGGCAACGCGGGCCGTATCCTGCGCCAGCCAGATTTGGGTACGGTTAACGGACAGGGATAGCAACGTGCCCGCTCCCCAGAGCAGAACCAGCCCCAGCAGCACCAGGCGCAGCACCTTTTGCCAGTAGAAGCCAATTTTACAGGCATGTACCTGCAGACTGTCGTTTTCGAGTGCCTGCCAGACCGGCGGTGACAGGCGCGCATGCGGCGCCGTTTCGGTCCCTGGCAATGTCGGACTGAACATCACCCCACGCAGGCGGTAGGGCGCTGGCCCTGACATCAGCGTGGTCAGCATCGCGACCAGGGAGCGTTGTAACGAACCGTGCAGGGCCTTTGACAGGCTCAGCAGCCAGTGGTGCTGAGAGTTTTCCAGTAGCGCCGCCACACCGGGTGTTTGCAGATCTGATGAGAGTGAGGTCAGTGTCGAACGGACCTCTTCCGTTGTCACACCAGGATCAAATAGTACACCGGCTGGAGGTACACCCTCTCCGTCATGGTCCCAGCTGCCCTCCCGGACAAGCCACAGCCAGACCGGCAGCTGCCAGCCCAGCAGGGTATCGGTTTTCTGACGTATGCGCACCAGCGTGTCCTGCTTTGCCGTATCGGGCAGTGCAGCCGCATTCATCACCTGCACCACGCCATCCAGTGGACGCAGTGATCGCACCGCTTTCAGGACGGACAGTAACTCATCATCCGGCACCTTTTCCGCCAGACCGCCGTAAATAAGCATAATCCCGTCACTCTCCTGCCAGCAATCGCGCTTAAGACCCGGCACCACTTTTTCAATATCGCTGTCGGAACCCTGTACCAGCAATAAATGAACTTTGGCTTTCCAGCGGCGTCGATAACGCAGGCGCAGATGATCGACCAGCGCCTCAGCCACAAACCGGGAGGTGTCCGCATCGGTATGCTTTGCTTCAGGCTGGGATGCCGCAGCCTGCAGTCCGGAGGCGACCACATCCAGCTTTCCCTGTTTCTCACCGTTTTTAGCGAATACGGTTTCAAGCACCCAGCCGATAATCAATGCTGCCAGCATCAGCAGCAGGCTGATTATCACTATGCCGGTCGTACTGAATGGCCCTATATTGAAGGTGTCCTTAACCCACTGCGGCCATAACAAGAGTGCGCCGCCAATGAGGCAGACAGACAGTGCGCCCAGAAGCAGCGCAAGCAGAAAAGTGGGTGCGATTTTCATAACGGAGGAGAGCAATCCCTTGAGAGTTATTCCGGGGTGACAATACAGAGTTGTCGGTTGTCTTCTGAAAGTTCGGTGACAATTAGCTGGGCTTCGCTGTCGCTCAAACACTGACGGGCTGCCAGCTGTAACGCCTGCCAGGGAGCGGCAACGCCCGAAAATCCGACAACCGTATCAATATGGGTAATTTTATCGGCTTTAAGCCCCGGGGCATGTGCCTCCCGGGCCTTGCTGAAGATATCGCCGGAGGCCATCTGACCGCCGCTGGTCCAGGCCTGCTTCAGTGCAGTTTTTTCCAGTCCTGACCACATCATGACTCGTTCAAATGCCAGGCCGAGATTGCCATCGCGACAGTTCTGCGGCCGGTGAACTTTGACCGACACATCCAGGATGTTCTTCAGGCGGCAGTTGGTCAGCAGTAACACGGAAATGGCCTCGCCACTGTCCTCTGGCGGATGGTCGTAAAGCTGAGCGCTAACCACCAGTAACGCAGCAGCACGGTCATAATGGCAGTCCAGCCAGTAGTCCAGAATTTCCAGCCCCGTCAGGTCGCGAATGCGCACCAGCCGATGGGACATGCTTTTTTGCAGGAGCGATGGCAGTGTCGAAAACTGTTCACCGGTATCCACCGCCAGATAGCAGGTCAGCGTTGACGGGAGCAACGACACCAGATTCTGGACGTGGGCGATTACCTCCTGAAAATAGTGCGCTTCCCGGTCAGCCATTTCCCCGGCGACCGCCAGCGCCCGGTGACGAACCGGATTGCCACCATTAACGGGCTCACAGGGCATCATCAGGGGCTTTTTGGCTAACACCGCCTCGTGTGTCATCGGGCTGGCAGACCCCAGCCCGTTAATCAGGACTTCACCGATAAGCCAGGCGAAGCGCTGTCCGCGCGCAACGTCTGCGCGATACCGAGCGGCGGTTGTTGCATTTTTTCTTGCACAACGGGCACAAAGGAGCACGTAGCCAAAATAGCGCCCGACAATCAAAAGGCCCCATAACACGACAGGTAGTCCTGCTGACAGCCCCCAGAACGCAGCACCGGAGCGCTCGCCCTTCCAGAACAGGAATGTAGTTGCAGCTCCCGCCAGAAGTATCACAATGCCCAGGAGGAGCCAGCGTTTAAAATGCGGACGGGCCGGCAGTTTCTCCTGCGCGGGAATGCGTTCAAGTTCAACCGGCACGTTTAGCCCACCAGAGCATTGGGCAGCGAGCTGATAAGCGTGCAGCCGCAACCACACTTGTGGCCATGGAATGCCACAGGAACACCGCGATCGCGATAATTTGGGTTACCTTCGACAATAGAGGTATCACCATGCTCAGGGCAGGAAACTCGATCACCTTTTCGGGCCACACCAATATCACCAAAAAGCATGGTCGTTGAACAGGACAGCACTTCCCCGCCATGGGTGGTTTTGTCGCCAAGCCGGATTATTCCTTGCATACCAGCCTCCATTAAATCATTTAATCACACGCATGTTTTTCCAACCATCAGGATTCCAGACAAAAAGCTCACTATGTGAAAATATTTTTCGCGATGAGGATTTTTTTAATAAAAACTGCGGAGAGGAAGTGTCGCACTCTACATCAGGATTATCTTTATCAGACCAGCTTAGCGCTAGTTGGTCACCATTTCTGGATACAGTATATTTTCCATCGCAAGTGAAAGGCGCATGCCATGAGGAAACTTTGACGACTGCATGACTGTCATCCTTGATATAAATATTCCAGGTAATACTCGCCTTAGTCCCACCAACAAGTTCTTCACCTTCCTGCGTAAAAGAATATTTTCCCGCCGAGATTTGAACAGAGGGTTCAGCAAAGGTGAACTGGCTAAAAAGCACTATAACAATTCCGCAATAGATGATTTTTTTCATTCGCACACCTCAGATGAACAAGTTGCCTCGACATCATATCCCAAAGAATAATAAAGATGAACGCTGCCGGATTTAGAATATACGTGAACACCTTCTGAACTAGTACAATAAGAAACAATATCATCGACACCTTTCCCATGAACTTTAAACTTATTATCTTTATAAAACTCAATATCAGGAAGGTTTTCTTTTTTAAGGTAGATGAAAGCCACATCAACTTCAGATTGATAATGTGCACTTACAGGCTTTTTATAATCAAAGCTAAAGACCGTCTTGCCTCCAGAAACATCTTCAACATTACTATTCTCCTCGCCCTTCAAAAAGTCACTACCATTATACGGAGTACACTTTTTTTCCATTGAACTGCAAATCAAAACATTATCATTCGACAAATCATCTTTTGTGGTTGAAATTTGAATTCCAGCCCCATCAAACTTAGCGACTCCAACAGGTAACGATGCAGGTTGTGAAGCAGCATGGGAGTACGCAGTAAAAAGGAAACCAAGATAAATTAATTTAATGTACTTAAACATATGTCACCTACTTTAGTGTCCATCATCTGACCAGTGAGGAGGATCAGATAGTAATCTATGAACACCAAATGATGCCCCTATAGCATGCAATGATGATTGAGAATGAACCAGCACACTGGAACCTGAGGCATTGACTATAGACCGACCAATAACACCCGTGATTGTCATATCAATCGCACGTCTCTGAGTAGGCCTTGAACTTAAAACCGGCCCATATACTATATGATATCCATTTACCATGTCCTGGGCTGCGGAAACTGCGGATGTATGATTACCTTTGTGCGTCCAATCTATATTTACTCCCTCTTTTGCAGGTACAGCAGAAGGATCCATACCCTCTTTTGCGATTTTCCAAGAGTAATGCATTAAATACGCTCGCTCAACCGGCCTGTACGTTGCAGAAACTCTAACACTCCCACCTGCATTTCTAATTGATTGAATAAAGCTCTGTACTGAAGATGAGAATGCAGGCAACAAATCACTAACGGAAGAACTGGTCGGATATCGACTCACCCATTGAACACCACTTGGCTCCTTCGTAATATCTATAGCTTCGACATTACATAAGCATTTATTTATTTTTTTACGCCCTTCATCCCTTAGTTTATTCAATCGGGAAAGTAGTTCACTCCTCTGAATAACTCCATCATTATTACCATGATTCCCATTTTCGGTAGAATCCAAACTGCTATTGGCTTGATAATAATTTACATTTTCGTCATCATCTTGCTGTCTGCTATATAATGGAAAACCATCTTCTTTTTCAACCCCTACAGGACAGAAAATATACAGATAAACATCATCGCCATTTTTTATTTTATTAAAAAGACTTTTATTTGATGTAAAATACAACTTAACATAATCCAGCTGCTCTATCTCATCCATCAATGCCAGTTTTTGTTTAGTGAGTGACAAGCCATGAGTTTTATTTATTTGTCTAACAGCAGGTCCTGTAAATTGAATGAGCCCCACAGCATTTTGTGCAGAGATTGATGGGTTAGCATTTAATTCTGCCTTACTAAATACATGACACTCTCTTACAGACCGTCCCTGTCGATTTAGTATAACATTGCCATGAGCATTAACCTCTGGCATAAGTTTAACGACAGAAGAAGTGAACAATTGATTAGTTTCAACTGCCATACACGCCATAAGGGAATTAGCAAATTCAGTTTTTCTATCTTCTCCCCATAGCTCAGCACAAATTTTTACTACTTTCTTCCTGAACTGGCATCCCTTCTCCGTACCAAGTCTCTGATTAACAACTTCACCCCAAATTAATTTTGCACAGTCGCTATCAGTTTTGAGAGACGAAAGAAATATCACAGGATGCATATTTCATTCTTTAATCGATAATGGAATAGATAAATCATCTTCCACATATAGCCAGAAAAAATTTGGAAACAGCAACAAATTATCTTTACTTTTTATTAAACTCAATTACTTCAGGGACGGACATGTTAGCTTGAATGAAAGGAGCTTTATCTTTTATTATATAAATCAATTTATTGCCCTTAATTTCCGCGCTTGCTGTTCCTTCACCATTAAAAGTGCT
>NZ_JAUZUX010000032.1:0-14809 GCF_031844285.1 Enterobacter sp. BRE11 | reverse complement strand
GGCTGCGCGAATATGCTGTTCAATTTGCGCTTATGACTGTCACTCTTCTGTCCAGACAAAACGGCGTAAGTTTTCTGTGTCACGGTTGAGTTGATAACTGACACAACCATCCTCTTAAAGTGGTTTCAATAACGCTACGTAACAGCGATTCCACCTGACTTTCTTTGCTCGATTTGGCAATAAAAATAGAAAAGACAGGTACAGTAATATTTTACTCCTTACTGATCAGTAAGTTGGAATGAACCTTTAAGCTGATTAATTGTGCTTAATTTCATTAGCAGAGTCTATTATGATGCTTTTTAACAATGATTTTCTCAGAAGGGTTTACATCAATAAATGAAGACATACCTGTGTTGGCTGATTGTTTAGCAACAGGATAATCGACTGCTATGGTTAACGTGACTGGCGAAGTATCCTGAAAAAATTCAGCAGAAGGTAATTTGATGATGACAAGTCCTCGATCCTGCTAATTGCTTTGTTTGCTTGCTCTCTGTTAAATCTGTTGCTGCTACGTTTTGGAAAAACCAGTTCAATCATGAAAAGTCTCCGCAGGGTCTTTCGCATGCCCTCCTAAAACTTTTCAGGCTATGAAGTCTCCTATGGAATGATTTATCCACTGGGTAGATCCTAACAATTCGATCCTTATATGATCCTAATAAGATCCTAAAGAGATCCCCGATCGCTGTAGCCCTTGCCAGCTCTGGCTTAAAAGGGTGATCCCATAAGCTGTAGCAAGTAAAATATAAGCTGCAGTCAGTAAATCATAAGCTATGAAGCGTAGATTATAAGCTGTAACTGGTAAACAAGATAAGCTATAGTGAGTTAAATCACGGTTTTCTCTGCTTAACTGTGGATAATTTTTATCTTTAATTTCATGTTGCTATTCGCTGTCCTGTTTGTTCTGTCTGGATCATACATATTCGATCCACAGCTCAGCGGATCTGAAAGTGCCCTGCGCCACTGCTCGCTTGCTGGGTGCTTTACTCTCTTTACTAGCTAAATTAACGGCTTATAGCGTTAACGATTAGGATCCGGAGCCTGTTTTGGATAACGAAAGCATAGATCTTGATACTCTTTTCCAGGAAATGGACAAATCCACTGGCGAGCTCGTCACCCTAACGCCCAACGCCAATAATACGGTGCAGCCGGTTGCGCTTATGCGGCTCGGTGTTTTTGTTCCGACCCTTAAGTCGTTAAAAAATAGCAAAAAAAATACAATGTCCGTTACGGACGCGACTGAAGAACTCTCCCGGCTTTCGCTGGCCAAGGCAGAAGGCTTCGATAAAGTCGAGATCGTCGGCCCGCGGCTGGACATGGATAATGATTTCAAAACCTGGGTGGGGATTATCCACTCATTCGCCAAGCATAAGGTGATTGGCGATAAGGTACAGCTTCCCTTTGTCGAGTTCGCCAAGCTCTGTGGCATACCGTCTAATCGCTCCTCTAAGAAGCTCAGAGAGCGTATAAGCCCTTCTCTGAAGCGAATTGCGGGAACGGTCATCTCATTCACAGCAAACACCAAAGAGCACTCTAAAGAGTACGTTACGCACCTTGTGCAGTCAGCGTACTACGATACTGCAAAAGATATCGTTATCCTGCAGGCAGATCCCCGGTTGTTTGAGCTTTATCAGTTTGATCGTAAAGTACTTTTGCAGCTTAAAGCTATTAACGTCCTCAAGCGGCGCGAGTCGGCGCAGGCTATCTATACCTTTATCGAAAGCCTGCCAAAAAATCCGGCGCCTATCTCACTTGCGCGCCTGCGCGCCAGGCTTAACCTTAAATCCCCCGTATTCTCTCAAAACCAGACCGTACGGCGCGCTATGGAGCAACTGAAGGAGATTGGCTACCTAGACTATACGGAAGTGCAGAGAGGCCGTGCGGTCTTCTTTAACGTGCACTATCGACGCCCTAAGCTCAAAGCGCCCAGGAACGAGAGCGAAGAAACCATTCCGACCGCAGTGCCTGCACCAGCCAGCCCCGATCCCGAACTGACGAAAAAGCTCGAGGTGCTCGAAAAGCTGGGGATTACGATGGAAGACCTGGAAAAGCTTTTCAAAAACAAGTGATTGCCTTTCCAGTATTGCGCGGATAGGCGTTCAAAAGCATGCATTCCCCGTCAGTTTACTCACTACAGCTTATATAGCCTCTGGTGAGTAAATCTCGCTATGGATACCGCACTACTGACAAGAGCCTAAAGCTGCAGTCTCTTGTTATATACGAGAAACGTAAAATTACCTTTTAAATCATCAATATGTTCTGGCGCCATCCGAAACGTCGTCTGGAACGCACATCACAAATATAAGCTGTAGTGAGTAACTTACTCACTACAGCTTATATACTTTTTTTGTATGCTTTATCACACAGCACCCAGCCAGCCAGCTTTCCTTGTCAGGGAAACCGGGCCATTGCTCGTCCAATGCAGCCTGCCCTCTCTTCCGACATACCAGGCATTCAGGATCTGAACCCTGTCTACAACAGCGACCAGTAACGTCGCACAGACTAACTTATTCAGGTTACTCACTACAGCTTATACAAACTTCAAAAAGAGCCAAATACTTACTACAGCTTATGTCATAAGCTGTAGTGAGTAATATAAACTATAGCGAGTAATTTACTCATTACAGCTTATATCTCTGCCCTGCCCTAATGTTTAAAGAGGAATATTTCAAACCCGGGATTATGTGTAAGATATTGAGGTTTTGCAGATGCTTACTGCATGCTGTCTTGAAAATGCCGGTTTTCAGGCGTGCAATAAAACAACTGTTCAACAGATAAGGTGGCAGCAGCGCAAAAGGTAATTTACTGATTACAGCTGATATGAGGTGACGTCGTATTGCGCGCCTGTATGCCCGGCTCAACAACATGGCACCAGAACCGGCAGAGCCAGCAGAAGCAGCAAGATGCAATAACCATTTTACTGATAAGCCTATTTCAGGGGCAAAACTTAATCTGCTGTCATTAAGACTTAATAAGGCAAGGTTATTTACATGGGCCGAACTGGCTTTACTAATAAACAAAGCATTATCAGATCCGAAAAGACATAACGTCACATACTGGTATGGATACTGTGGTTATCCCTTAAGCGTGATAAAAGGGCTTTCAAAACTGAAAGCGGCGGGAATTTCAGTTTGAAATATTTAGCCTGTTTTTTTATAAAACAGCTGCTTAGAGCATTTTTTTCGCGGGTACTCAGTAGCGATACGCTGCTAGTAGTGCTAAAGGTGAGGCCCTGACAGAGTACCGCTCAGGGCCTTCTTGTTATCAGGCTTTACTTTCAGCCTGCATTTTTTCCAGAATCGTTTTTACCGCGGCATCAAGCTCAGCCTGATAGTGCGTGGGAATACGTGAAAACTCATAAGTGACCAGACGTTTTTCCGCATCCGTCTTCTTACGGGCGAACTGTTTTTTGTCAGCGAACACCGCCATCTTTTCCGTCACGACTTTCTTGTCAGCTTTTGCACTTTTCGCACTGCTGTTTACCGAACGAATGAAACCAATGATTCTGGATTTCGATGTAGGGTCATGCGGATCCAGCGTGGTGTCCCCTTCTATGCGCTCGCGCACCGTCTCTACCAGCTCATCCAGACTGCCCTTTCTTGCTTCCACTTTCTCAGCAATATCAAGCAGCGTCTGATAATCATTAATAGAGAGATCGCTCACCGAGGGAAACAGGCCAATCAGTTCGTCAGGCACCGAAGCGGCCTGAAAAGCCCGGCTGATTTTTGCAGCCGACAGCCCTTCTGCTCTGGCGATCTCTGACTGATTCATGCTCTCGGGATACATCACCATAAGTCGCTTGCCCAGCTCACGCAGCGTATGCTCTTTCGCGGTCTGGATATCGATAGCAAGCTGGCGCGCGTCAGACAGCGAAAGGTCATCTTTAGTGACAAGCACTTCGAAAGGTGTGCCGTTATAGAGGCAGGCGGCGCGACGGCGCGAGCCGTCAAGCACTTCGATACGGCCGTCCACTTCGCGGCCGATGGCGGGAAAGAACTGCTGGAGCTTGATGGTTCGGGAAATATCGCTGACCGACTCCGGCGTAAGAAAAGCCTGGTCGCGGCCGTTTACAGCGGCATCGACATAGGTCTGCGCTTCGATATCATCGTGCAAGATTTTCGTCAGGGCGAAACGTGCTTCGGCGCCAGACTTTAGGATAAAAACGCGCGTGCTTTCCGTTTCGCTCAGCATGCGCGAAAAGCTAGAATTACCCAGCGTGCGGCCCATTTTTTTCATTTCTTTCATGACTGCGAACTCCTGACAAATTCAATCCGTTTAAACACGGCCTGGGTAAAACGTTCTGCCTCGCGTTTAGCATTTTTAAGCGCCTCTGTGCTGCCGGGGTAAGACTGGGGATCGGCGCTGACGATAGTGTCAAACGTCTCTCCGCAGCGCTCGAAGCCATCCAGCCGCGGCAAAGCAGCGTCAAGAATGTAAGAGGTGAACACGTCACGCGCTAAGCCATGCGTCATCTCGTGGTCGCGCTTGGAGGTCATTTTCGACATAAACCCGATATTGCCTTTAATGCGGGGATTAATGCCCTCATCTTCCAGCTGCTCCAGCATTTCCGGAAGACGGGTCAGATATTTGAGCGTGGAATGAAAATCCACCTGCGCAGGCGGCGTCGGCGTAAGCAGCAGATCGCTGGCGGCGATGGCGTTGAGCATAAAGGCATCGAGATGCGGACCGGTATCGATAAAGATAAAGTCATAGTCATCGCCGACGCGATCGATGATGTTACGACGTAACACTTCGGAAGGCAGTACGCCCGGCAGGTGTTCGCGAACCAGATCGTTCCATTGACTGGCGACGAAGCCATCATCAATCGAGGCCGGAATGATGTCCACGCCAGGAATAATCGTTGGCTGAATAATCTCTTTGTGAAGCTGTTCGGCGTCCAGATCGTTAAGCATCGCCTGCGCGGCGGTTTCCATAATTGAGCCGATGCTGTTTGCATGGTTCAGAAACATCGTGCTGGATGCTTGGGGATCGAGATCGATAACCAGATTGCGCAGATCGTACTGCAGCAGGTCCGGATGAACGCGCAGGCCGTGGGCCAGAGTAACGGTGCTGACTGTTTTGGAGACGCCACCCTTGAGGTTCACCACAAAGATGACGAACGGCCCTTCCCCTTTATGGATATCGCGATACTTAGGTACTTTACGATGCGCATAAATATCGACGACATCCTGTACCGTGAGCGCGTAGTGCTTTGTATTGCCGGCATCCTTTTTGCCAAACACGTGACCTTTGGATTCCATTTCGTCAATTGCCTGCTCGACGGCCCGGCGGCTGAGCTTGGGCAAGTTAGCAACCGAATTGCGGGTGAAGGTCTGGTAATACTGATCGAGGCCAAATTCGTGACGCTTATCGATAATATCGTCACTCATACTACGCAACATAGCGTTTGCCCTGCGCGCCGTTTCGTCTACTCCACCGTAATTGCTCTTCATCACTCCGCTCCGTTGGCAATATTTCGGGACAGTGTACAGAGTGTCCTGCTATGTGCAAGATTTTTGCGTTTTCAGTGAAAAATTGTACAGAGCATAATATTTTGTTCATTCACCTTGCCAAATGACAATCTGGCTGTTTTTTGGGCGGAAAAGCAGTGCGGAAAGATAATGAGGAAGGTTGAAAAGTTGCCAGATTACCCATGCTCTTTTCAAATATAAGTTGCTGAAATATATTCTTTTTTATTAATTATTTCACATTGAAATTCCCATGGCGTTAAGTGATCTGCGGTCACGGCGACTCTCGAAATAAAAAAACGCCAGTGTAAAGCGCACAGGTGCGGAACAGTGGATTATGCATTGCGATATATGCGGCGTGTAAATGGATAACCGCGCAGTACAAAGGTTTGAAGACGAAGAGAAGAGACCAGCGCTGGCATATCAAGGATAACCGCAGCGAATCATCAGGAGATAATACGGGCGGCTCTGAGCTGAGAGAATAAGCTAAAAAACATCTCGTCATTCGCGCATGACTGCGTAAAGCCAGTCCGGCGCAGTTTGCTGCCATCACCGAACATATCGTCGTCCCAGCCGAAAACGAATTCTGCGAACTGCCCATCGCTAAGTCGCAGAATATCTGCTTCCTGCAGCTTATATCGTTCAGCTATAGCACGCCAGGTGACGCGATAATCTGCGAACAGCTGCTGAAAAGAAAGCTTGACCGGCGACGCGCACTCCAGCTCAAACCAGTTCGCAATCCGTGGCCAGTGTTCGCTCCAGCGCCAGATATCACCATTATTAACGTTATAAGCCTGATTGCTGGCGTCTGGCGCCGTTGCCGCCCATAGCATCGCTCCCCCAAGCAGGCCCGCATCAGTATGATCGACAATGCTGTGTCAATTTTGAGGCGAACCGGGAAAACGAAGCGGTAATCCTTCTGTCTTACACAACGAAGCATAAAGAGCGATGCTTAGCGTAGGTTCATCGCATTGCCTGGTGCCGTGCTGCCTACTACGCCAGGGCGCAGCGCCTGCCTGCGCCAGTTTTTATGCTGCTGGAAGTCGCTCAACCAGCTGAGCTGAGCGGCGTTAAATTCTGCGCCCGGCACGCCAGGATCGCTCTTGCGCGCCGGCGTTTTAAACGGGCCGAAGTGAGCGCCGTAAACTTTATAGCCCTGCATCAGGCTGACATTCTCCAGTGAAGCGACGAGTTCCACATTGCTCATCAGATTGCGTAATATAGTGACGTTCGGTTCAACCATCGCACTCCAGTTCGCTGCATTCAGCCAGGCGTTATAGAAGATATGCGTCACCGACAAAGCGGTTGCAGCGCTTGGGCGCTTTACAGTGCGCTGAGCAGGTCGACATTTACTGTCATAACGTTATATGCATGCGCTTCAGCACGGCGTGATAGCCCGATAATCTGCCATTTTTTAACCAGCAGGGCGTTAACCATCTGGCTGCGCCGACAATGCCGCTGGCGCCTGCAACCAGCGCGACTTTAGGCGTATCTTTCTGCGTCATCTCTGTTCTCCTGAGTAAGAAAGAAACAAAGTGTGCTATATGTGATTTTCTGCACATGTCCTCTGAACAAGATGACACTTATAAGAAAAACGCTTAAATGAAGAATAAGCTCAGTACGATTGCAACCTTTCTAGGGGTAGCACAAGCGGAATCGTTCTCCGAAGCAGCGCGTCAGTCTGGCATAACGCAATCTGCTTTCAGCCAGAAAATTGCCGCGCTCGAATAGGAACTTGTCACGATTTTGCTGCACCGCACTGCGGGTTAAGGTGCATACCGAGCAGGGCGAATACTACCGCCGTCAAATAGTGCCGCTCCTGGAAGCGATGTAGGAAATCGAAAATCAGCTGCGACTCAGACAACAGCAGTTGCGGGGTATATTACATATACAGCTGCCAAACGGGCTGGGACAGCTTTTTCTGCCGCACCTGCTGACGCTGCAAAAAGATAATCCGGATCTAAACCTGACGCTGGCACTTGATGAACGCCTGTCAGAGCTGGTAAGTGAAGGCGTAGATGTAGCGCTGCGGCTCAGCAGCGAGTAGCCGGATACGCTTACAGCGCGCATGCTGGCATGCATTGAAACGCTATTATTTGCAGCGCCCGATTTAGCGCCGGTTGAATCGCTGGCGGAAGTGGCTAGGCTGCCTCACATTCGCTTCAGGGACATCTCGCAGGCATCGCCGCTTCCTTTGGTAGCAGATAATGAAACGGTTGAGCTGATGGTCAATACCATTTTTCACGCAAGCAACAGCGAAGGGCTGCTTCAGGCACTGTAGACCGGTATCAGCGTTGTGGGTATACAGCTGCTGCTGGCTGCGAAGGCGTTGCAGTCCGGCGAACTGGTTAGAGTACTACCGATCTAGCGTCTGCCAGATCGTTTTTTATATGCGGTCTTTCCTGATGCCCTTTTATTCCCTGGTGAATCAGGCACATCGTGCAGCTGGGTGAATCTTTGCTGAGGGATCTGCCTAGGATGACATTTTGTTCTTAAACGAAAAATGAGAGGATATGAATTAAGACATTTACTCAGACGCTTGCTTAAACCTGCTCCGATAGAATGAAAATGAATGGTCTTTCGGCAAGCGCAGCTGGCTGGCGTCGGTCGTATAAAAACTACCGCGTAACGTCTCTGGGATTTATAAAGAATACGTACCCGCTAACAGGAAGGAAAAAGGGCGCTTTTTTTCTTTGATCCTGCGTTTGAAGGCGTACATTGTTTGCCACGGTAATGACTCCAACTTATTGATAGTGTTTTATGTTCAGATAATGCCCGATGACTTTGTCATGCAGCTCCACCGATTTTGAGAACGACAGCGACTTCCGTCCCAGCCGTGCCAGGTGCTGCCTCAGATTCAGGTTATGCCGCTCAATTCGCTGCGTATATCGCTTGCTGATTACGTGCAGCTGAATCGCCACGGATAATCTAGACACTTCCTAGCCGTTGATAATACTGGTTTTCATATTCTGTCGGTGACATCTGATCGCTGGAACCATGCCGACGCTTACTGTTATAAAACATTTCGATGTAATCAAAAATATCGCTGCGGGCTTCTTCCCGCGTTCCGTAGATCTTTTTCTTTATCCGTTCGCGTTTCAACAACTGGAAAAAGCTTTCTGCAACCGCATTATCATGGCAGTTACCGCGACGGCTCATGCTGCCCTCCAGGCCGTGTGATTTCAGGAACGACTGCCACTCATGGCTTGTGTACTGACTGCCCTGATCCGAATGAACCAGCACCTGTTTTTGGGGATTACGGCGCCATACAGCCATCAGCAGTGCGTTCAGGACAATGTCCTTTGTCATCCGGGATTGCATGGACCAGCCGATAATTTTGCGTGAGAACAGATCAACAACCACGACAAGATACAGCCAGCCTTCGTGGGTCCTGATGTAGGTTATGTCCGTTACCCAACGCTTATCCGGAGCATCCGGATTGAACTGTCGCTGGAGCCTGTTGGGCGACACGATACTGGCCTCGCCTTTACGTGCCCGCGGGCTCCGGTATCCGACCTGAGCCTTTATCCCGACACGTTTCATCAGTCGCCAGACTCTGTTCACTCCGCACTGTTGCCCGCTGTCCCGCAGATCCAGATGGATTTTGCGATAACCATAGACGCATCCCGATTCCAGCCAGAACTGTTTAATCTGTCCTGTCAGTCTCAGGTCTGCCTGATGGCGTTGTGAATGCGGCTGCTGAAGCCAGGCGTAAAAACCACTGGGATGAACATCCAGCACCCGACAGAGCAGGCGAACAGGCCAGCAACAGGTGTTGTCACGGATAAAGGCGTACCTCAGTCGGACAGCTTTGCGAAGTACGCCGCGGCTTTTTTTAATATGTCCCGTTCGTCGGTAACCCGCTTCAGCTCTTTCTGGAGACGGCGGATCTCGGCCTGAGCATCTGACTGTTCTTTATTAGCGGAAGAATCCGGACCGTACTTCTTTATCCAGGCGTAAAGGCTGTGGGTGGTGATATCGAGACGTGTTGCAACGCTGGCAACAGAATAACCGCGATCAACAACCTGTTTGACTGCTTCAATTTTAAACTCTTCGGGATAACGCTTACCGCTCATGGGCACCTCTCTTTAAGCCATCTTAAATGACTCTGAGGTGTCTGTTAAACCCGTGGCGATTCATTTTCCCCGCCCTGAGCGGGTTTTTTTTGTCCTGAAAACGGATGCGTAGCCTGAAGGTATGAAGCGAATCCACCACAACTATTCGGCACTAAGGCGTAAAAAGCTCTCTGCATGTTTTTGTCATGGACTTACCGGAAACATCTTTTGGGTTACCTTCTTCGCGGCAGTTCTTGACCGCACTGTTATGTTAAAAGAGAGTGTTCAGGCAGTTGTACCTGAAACCTGACGGCGCAGAAATGAGAACGCAAAAGCGATCCATGGGATATGTGGCTATGTGGTCGATGACTATGACCGCGAGATTGAGTATTACGCCGACAAGATGGGTTTTTCCCTGGTTGAGGACACACCGCAGCCAGGTAAACGCCGGGTTGTCGTTACACCTAACTTGGAGAGCCACTGTAATCTTCTCCTGACCCACACTTCAAACGAGAGGCAGGAAGATTTTATTGGCAATCAGTGTGGTGGGCGGGTATTCCTGTTCCTGCAGACCGAGACTTCCGGCGTGGCTACACCGCTATGAAAACAAAGGGCGTTCACCGCTGTCAGAAGCCGTGTGAGGGGGAGTATGGGGGGCGCTGTGTTTTATGACATTTATGGCAACCGCTGGGATCTCCACCAGAGCGCTCAGCTCTGATAGCTATGCGACTGCGCACGTCCGGTGCGTGGCCGGGATGCTATATTCAACGTAGTGGACATTTTCAGTCATCATGAGTGAAACGTCTGCTACCCGCTCATACCGGATTCTGCAACTGCGACAGTCCGCTATGTGCAGAAGCGGGCGTTGTTAACATCTTGCTATAGTCAATTATAGAGAGCAGCCCAAACTGGCTATCCTGGAGCGCGATTTGATCCCGCTGCTTAAGAATAATCTGTAAAATTAACAACCTGGTAAGAAAGTATAAAGTAAATGTACGGCTTGCTAGCTGATGCCAAAATGTTTTTGTTAATGTCTTTCTTCACTAATATAAACAGGGCGCTCATGCTCAAGGCGCCCGGAGGGAAACATGCGTTCTGTTATAACTGGAGCACTAATTGCAATCACGAGCGGGCTTATGGGAGCTGCGCTTTGTAATAATCATGCTTTTTTCAAAAGCCTGACTGATCATCCTGCCAGTGTTTCAAACGATCAGTCCGCTGGCTTCTGGATTACACCGGCCGTGAAGGGTTATGGCGAAATCCACTATGAACGCAGTGCTGCCTTCCAGCCCACCCCAGACCTGAGCAATAAAATCGTTTTCAAGGTGGGGCAGGCCGGAGACAACACATCATTGCCGAATCCGGCCCTGGAAAAAGTCGCGCAGGTGGTTAATCTCTATGTTGCAGCCGGGGTTCCCACCAACAAACTCAGATTTGTCGTTGCGGTGAACGGTGGCGCAACGCCGGCGATGCTTGATAACGTGCATTATCAAAAAATATATGGCACTGACAACCCAAACCTTAAGCTCATTTCGGCCCTTCAGAGCCAGGGAGTCAAAGTGAGCATATGCGATCAGGCTATCGCCTGGCATCATTATAAAAAGAACTGGATCGCTGGCTCGGTTATACATACGCCTTCCGCTCTGACCACAATAACAACCTTACAGAACAGGGGTTATGCCTTCCTGGAAATGTAAAGCGGATTGGCAGGCCTTGTTGAATAAATGGAAGGTAGCCTTATTGCGCCTTTCGTCAGATAATTTTCTTAAACCACCTTACACATGCTCAAAGCCTTACTGATATGCAATAAGCCGCTTTTATGTCAGTGATATTACTTCAGTAACACCGCTCCATGTCGCGCCTATAGTAGAAAAGTTATTGACTCCAGCTCAGGTCGGAAACATCAGCAGTCGTGATGAGGTAAAACGCTTTCCCGCCGGCGGACTCAAACAGGCTGGCAGCTTTTTTAATATCATCAACATGAACGGCAAAATGCTGGATGCGGTAACCGCTCAGGGGACCGAAGCCTGCCTTGCTCTCACAGAAAGAAGGCAGCGACTGCAAGCGTCAGGGAGAAAGATGCCTGGCGGAACATTACCCGCGACGTGGTAAAAGCAGGTGCAACTCCGAGTCGCATTCGCTGCACTTCCAGTGCTGATGCTGTCAGCATGCGGCGGCAGTCCTTCGAGGTAGCTAATAACATTACAGCGTTTGGTTAATCTCTTCAGTAAACTCAGCCAGGCGGGAAAGGTCAGCGATGCCGATTTCCCATCAGACATGAAAGATGAACAGCGCGTCAGAATGCTTCGGCTCAATGTTTAACGGTGGTGGGCATGGTACATGGAGGCAAATCAGTTACTCTTCACAGTACAAAAGTTGATTTAAAACTGGTCTCGTAAGTTTAAGTAGACTAGGGTTCAGGCGGAAAACAGCTGATAATTGAGGTCGTTTTGTTTACAGTGGAGCTGGATACTGTAGTTTATGCTTTTCAGATAAGGCAGCTTGCTGCAAGGCATCAGTCCGGAGAGGATTTGAGGCAGATCAAGAACCTGGTGGATGATGTCATAAGGTCTATGGAGGTAAATCTTAAGTATCATTATCATTATCATTATCATTATCAGAATCGCTTACACCTGAAGATGTGGTCCGAACTCTTCAAAAACCTCAATACCTTTACGAATAAATGTTCAGATCCTGACTGGATGACTGTCATCGCCTATGCCAGACGGCAGGTGAGCCGCAAAAAGGGCGCCGCAAAGGCCAGGCTCAAGTAAATACAGACCTCGGCTCGGTCATTGTATTTGATAACCCGATACAGGTTTACCGCCTGGCTTTATTAAAAAGGTCGGCCGGCCGGACACTTCAGGCACGCTAAGGCGCTGAAGCTGCGCCGAACCTGCCGCTAAAAGCATGGAAAACCCTTAACAGGTTTTGAGGTTTGATCAATTCCTGAACCTGATGAAAAAAATAAGAGTGCAATATGGGAAAATATTTTTATCTTTCAAGGCAATTCGAAGTCACGGGTGCTTTGTTTGTACATACAGCTGGGTGTAAATCACTGCCTGGCGTTGAAAATCGCGTTTTTTTGGGCACTTTTTACCATACCCGGGACGCAATGAAGGTAGCGAAATCCAGGGATGCTGAGGCGAGGCCTTGTCCTAGATGCTTTACTTCCCTCTATAAAACATGAATCTGCTGACTACGATCTAATCGGGATAACACCACGCAATCATCTTTGAGCTTTGGAAGAGGGCAGACAGAAATAAATTTCTTATTCTTAAGCGGGTCAGAATGTACTTTCTTTCCCGCTCCGGTCAGGCATTTTGCAAAAGAAAAGAGAATGCAGTTTATTCCGAGCATAAGCGTTTCCGTTTTTCATCTGCAGCATAAACCGCGTATTTCCGGACGCTTATGAACATGGTGAACATGTCATTCATAAACGTGACGTTTTTAACAGGCTTTGTTGTGTGCATTCATTTTTTGCATGGCCTGAAATCAGGCTGCCTCTGCAAACGGTAAGAAAGGTACGCTGCCCGGTTTCATGTGCCCTGCGTAAGTTTTCAGAAAAGCCGTTCCTGTACCTCCTGGCAACGACAGGAAAACCTTGTCAGATGGAAAAGGGACAGCAGAACAAAGCGCTGGGCGGCGGTCAGCGCCCTGTCCCGGTTACAGGGCAATAATTTTTTCGGTAACGCTCAGGCACCTTTTCCTGGGATGATTTACGGATTACAGGTGAACGCCACCTGTGGTAAACGCTTCACTGAAGATCCTCTCCGGTGGGATCCCCAGACGGAGCAGGGCCTGGTATTGCTCCTGCATAAAAGGTACCGGCCCGCAAAGGTAATAGTCAGCCTCTTTCGGTAAACAGGCAGCAGGCATTTCATCCAGCTTAAGACGTCCTTGCATGTGGTAGTTTTTGCCGGCAACCTCACCTTCTTTGACATTTTCATAAGCGATAAACAGATGAAGATTTCTGTTCCGGCGCGCTAAATTCTCCAGCTCTTCACGCAGGGCATGGGCCTCTGAACTGCGGGCCGCATGGATAAAATAAATATCTTTTTTGGCCTCTGACTGCTTTTCCGTGATGGCAGAGTCGCCTGTACCGGCAGCAGAAGATAAATTTGGGTCCGCATGTTCTGCAAGCAGGTGGTTTACCATTGATATCATTGGGGTCAGTCCGACGCCTGCGCTGATAAGAACATTCGTATTATCCGGGTTCAGAAGGTAAAAGTTTCCGGTCGGGGCGCTGAGTTCAACGATGTCACCTTCCTGAACAGCATTATGCAGCGTTGAAGAGACGTAACCGGGATCCTGCCCTTCGATACGGGGATCTTCGCGTTTTACGGATATACGCAGATAATTATCAGCAGGACTGCTCGAAAGACTGTACTGGCGGGGTTGTCTAATCCCCAAGGCAGGTACCATAACCCGGAGCGTGATATACTGGCCCGGTTTATAAGGAGGCAGCGCCTGTCTGTCCTTGGGGACAAGATAAAATGATGTAATTTCGGCACTTTCCATGACTTTTCTGTCCACAATAAAATCACGCCAGCCAACCCAGCTGCCGCTGGTATTTTTATGCTCCTCATACAGTTGTTTCTCCGTCGCGATAAAAATATCAGCCAGCTGCTGATACGCTTCCGCCCAGGCCCTGATTAATTCATCATCCATGGAGATATTAAGCACTTCACTGATGGAATGGAGCAGATTTTCGCCAACAGTATCATAATCAGGAGTCTGTATATTCAAACTGACGTGCTTATGGCAGATAAGCTCAATAACCGGTGCCAGCACACCGGGATTATCAATATTTTCAGCATACGCCAGCACTGCGCCAGCCAGCGCTTTGGCCTGAGCACCGCTTCGCTGATGCCCCATATTAAACGTTTCTTTCAGGTCAGGGTTGTTTTTTAACATTCTCTTGTAAAAATAATCGGTCAGCGCCACTCCGTTTTCTTTCAGAACGGGGACTGTAGCTTTAACCTGTTCTTTTTGTTTTTCACTTAACATATTAACCTCACAATGCCTTCATGCTGCCGTAACGAATAAACTGAACCCAGAGTTTAGTATGGCCGAGTCAGGCCTTTCCACCCTTAAGCATAATCACAGACGGTAATGGTCCCAACTTATTGATAGTGTTTTATGTTCAGATAATGCCCGATGACTTTATCATGCAGCTCCACCGATTTTGAGAACGACAGCGACTTCCGTCCCAGCCTTGCCAGATGCTGCCTCAGATTCAGGTTATGCCGCTCAATTCGCTGCGTATATCGCTTGCTGATTACGTGC
>NZ_JAUZUX010000031.1:0-16532 GCF_031844285.1 Enterobacter sp. BRE11 | reverse complement strand
TTCAGGGAGTTTATCCGGCGGCTCAGCTTCCCGAGCCTCCTGAACACCGCCTTCCGTAAGCCGTTGTGCCGTGTCAGTGGAGGCGCATTATAGGGAGTTCTGTCGGGCTGACAAGTGCTAATTTAAACTTTTTTATCAACCGACCACTTTCCAGGCAATACGCTGAAAAATCCATCGAATTGGCGATTTTTAGCATAAAAAAACGGGCCCGCGGGCCCGTTTGGCTGATGTCAGTTACTGATGAGCGACGATTTCGCCCTCTTTGACGTCCATTTCGATGGTTTTGCCGGGCACCAGCTGACCAGAAAGGATCTGCTGCGCCAGTGGGTTTTCGATCTGCTGTTGAATCGCACGTTTCAGAGGACGCGCGCCATAGACCGGATCGTAGCCGTTCTCCCCCAGCAGCTTCAGCGCTTCACTGGAGATATTCAGCTGATAGCCGCGTTCCTCCAGACGTTTATACAGTCGCTGCAGCTGAATCTGCGCAATAGAGGCAATATGCTGCTCGCCCAGCGGATGGAACACCACCACTTCGTCGATACGGTTGACGAACTCAGGGCGGAAATGATGGCCGACCACGTTCATCACCACATCTTTCATTTCCGCATAGTTCAGTTCGCCAAAGCGTTCCTGAATGAGATCGGAACCCAGGTTCGACGTCATGATCACAACGGTATTGCGGAAGTCGACGGTGCGACCCTGCCCATCCGTCAGACGTCCGTCGTCCAGCACCTGCAGTAGAATGTTGAACACATCCGGATGCGCTTTCTCTACTTCATCCAGCAGAATGACGGAGTAAGGACGACGACGCACCGCTTCTGTCAGATAGCCGCCCTCTTCATAGCCGACATATCCCGGAGGCGCGCCCACCAGCCGCGACACGGAATGTTTTTCCATAAACTCCGACATGTCGATGCGCACCATGGCGTCGTCGCTGTCGAAGAGGAAATTCGCCAGTGCTTTACAGAGTTCGGTTTTACCCACGCCGGTCGGGCCAAGGAACAGAAACGAACCGATGGGACGATTTGGGTCGGACAAGCCTGCGCGGCTACGACGAATCGCGTTCGATACCGCTTCCACCGCCTCATTCTGGCCGATAACGCGCGCGTGCAGATCCTGCTCCATACGCAGCAGCTTATCGCGCTCGCCTTCCATCATGCGCGCCACCGGAATGCCGGTCCAGCGCGCCAGCACATCGGCAATCTCGACATCGGTAACACGGTTGCGCAGCAGCTTCATGGTTTTACCTTCAGACTGCGTGGCGGCCGCCAGCTGTTTTTCCAATTCAGGGATCTTGCCATACTGCAGCTCGGACATTTGCGCCAGATCGCCGATGCGACGCGCCTGCTCCAGCGACAAACGCGCCTGCTCCAGTTCCGCTTTGATATTCTGCGTGCCGGTAAGAGAGGCTTTTTCCGCTTTCCACTCCTCTTCCAGCTCCGCGTATTCGCGCTCTTTCTGGTCGAGTTCGCTTTCCAGCATCTCCAGACGCTTAATGCTGGCGTCATCCGACTCTTTCTTCAGCGCCTGCTGCTCCAGCTTCAGCTGAATGATGCGGCGTTCCAGGCGATCGAGCGGTTCCGGCTTCGAGTCGATCTGCAAACGGATGCTGGACGCTGCCTCGTCAATCAGGTCAATGGCTTTGTCCGGCAACTGACGGTCGGCAATGTAGCGATGCGACAGTGTCGCCGCCGCAACAATCGCCGGATCGGTGATTTGCACATGGTGATGCAGCTCATAGCGCTCTTTGAGACCGCGCAGGATAGCGATGGTGTCTTCTACGCTTGGTTCAGCGACGTAGACTTTCTGGAAACGACGCTCCAGCGCGGCATCTTTTTCGATGTACTGACGATATTCGTCCAGCGTAGTCGCGCCGACGCAGTGCAGCTCGCCGCGCGCCAGTGCCGGCTTCAGCATATTGCCGGCATCCATCGCGCCGTCGGCTTTACCGGCGCCGACCATAGTATGCAGCTCATCGATAAACAGGATAACGTTGCCTTCCTGCTTCGACAGATCGTTGAGTACGCCTTTCAAGCGCTCTTCAAACTCGCCGCGGTATTTGGCGCCCGCCACCAGCGCGCCCATGTCCAGTGCCAGTACGCGACGGCCTTTTAGCCCTTCCGGCACCTCGCCGTTAATGATGCGCTGCGCCAGGCCCTCCACGATGGCGGTTTTACCCACACCGGGTTCACCAATCAGCACCGGATTGTTTTTGGTACGGCGCTGCAGCACCTGAATAGTACGGCGGATCTCTTCGTCACGGCCAATGACCGGATCGAGCTTGCCCTGTTCGGCGCGCTCGGTCAGATCGATGGTGTATTTCTTTAATGCCTGGCGCTGATCTTCAGCCCCTTGATCGTTCACGTTGTCGCCTCCACGCAGCTGCTCAATCGCTTTGGTTAGCTTATCAGTGGTCGCACCGGCCGATTTCAGCAGATCGGCTAAAGAGCCGCGCGAGTCGAGGGCAGCCAGGACAAAGAGTTCAGATGAGATAAAATTGTCGCCGCGCTTCTGCGCCAGCTTGTCGCACAGGTTAAGCACGCGCACCAGGTCAGCGGACGGTTGAACATCCCCCTCACTGCCTTCTACCTGAGGTAAACGGTTGATAGCCTGCTCGACGCCGCTGCGCAGAGTGGCAACGTCAACGCCTGCGGAGGCTAATAATGGACGAACGGATCCGCCTTCCTGATTGAGCAGCGCGCTCATCAGATGCAGAGGTTCAATAAATTGGTTGTCGTGTCCCAGAGCAAGGGACTGCGCGTCGGCAAGGGCCAGTTGGAATTTGTTGGTAAGACGATCCAGACGCATGATTCCTCCCATTACAGGTCAAAATGCTACTGGAGATTAAAATGAGGTCATCCCTCAAATTTTCAAGGTTAATGACCTGCATCATGGGCAAAAAATACGCTACTGGATCGTCTTGTGGCGTAAGGTTATCTCAGCCAAATTAAAGAAGCCATACGCCCAGTGGTTCCGTCGCGTCGGAAGGAGAAAAAATCACCACTCTCATGAAAGGTGCAGCGGCGCGTCATGCTCACGGAGGTAACGCCCGCCGCCTGCAGCCGCTGCTGCGCAAGCAGCCAGATGTCGGCGAAATACTTCGCGCCCGCGGGACGGAAAGCCTGCTGAGCACGGGCGTCATGCGCCATAAACGCATCGCGCACTTCACTGCCGACTTCAAAGGCGTCGGGACCAATTGCCGGACCAAGCCAGGCGTGTATCTGGCTGGCTGGCACAGCGAACTGCGCCAGCGTGTTTTCCAGCACCCCCGCGCACAGGCCACGCCAGCCGGCATGCGCCGCGGCAACTTCGCTGCCGTCATAAGAGCAAAACAGCACCGGCAGGCAATCCGCTGTCATCACCGCACACACCACGCCTGCTTCACGCGTGATGCAGGCATCCGCCCGTAAGGGTTCCGTCTGCCCAGCAGGGAGATGAACCACATCGGTGCCGTGAACCTGTTCAAGCCAGTGCGGCATCGCCGGCAAGGCGGCGCGCGTTACCAGGCGCTGTCGATTGGCAGTGACGTGCGCCGGATTGTCGCCAACATGCCCACCCAGGTTAAACGCATCCCACGGTGCCAGGCTGGCACCCTCGCCGCGTAGCGTTGAGCAGGCGCCTACGCTGGCGGGCGCGGGCCAGTCCGGCAGGATCCAACTCATAGCCAGTCCATCTGATCGCGAAACTCTTCGGTATCCGCTTTCAGTACCTCAATCAGCTCTACCATATCCTGCGGCAGTGGCGCATGCCACTCCATCTCGATTCCGGTAATCGGATGGTAAAGACGCAGCATGGTCGCGTGCAGCGCCTGGCGATCGAACGCGCGTAGCGTGGCGATAAACTGCTCCGAGGCGCCCTTAGGCGGACGCGGACGGCCGCCGTACAGCGGATCGCCCACCAGCGGATGGTTAATGTGCGACATATGTACGCGAATCTGATGCGTTCGGCCGGTTTCGAGTCGCAAACGCAGACGCGTATGAGCGCGGAAGTGCTCCATAATACGGTAGTGCGTTACCGCCGGTTTTCCCATCGGATGCACGGCCATATGGGTGCGCTTGGTGGAATGACGGCTGATGGGCTCGTTTACCGTGCCGCCCGCCGTCATCGTTCCAATCGCCACTGCTTCGTACTCGCGGGTGATTTCGCGCAGCTGCAGCGTTTCCACCAGATGCGTCTGTGCCGGGACGGTTTTCGCCACCACCATCAACCCGGTGGTGTCTTTATCCAGTCGGTGCACGATGCCAGCGCGCGGCACGTCGGCAATGGCGGGATAGTGATGAAGCAGCGCATTGAGTACGGTGCCATCGGGGTTGCCAGCGCCGGGATGCACCACCAAATCGCGTGGCTTGTTGATCACCAGAATATCGTCATCTTCATACACGATGTTCAGCGGGATATTTTGCGCTTCCCAGCGCTGCTCTTCTTCTATTTCTGCAGCGATGGCGACCTGTTCACCGCCTAATACTTTCTCTTTCGGTTTATCGACGATCGCGCCGTTAACGCGGACGCGTCGGTCAAGGATCCACTCTTTTATGCGCGAGCGTGAATAATCAGGGAACAATTCCGCCAAAGTTTGATCTAAGCGTTGTCCCAGCTGCGCTTCGGAGACCGTTGCGGTGAGTTGAACTTGTTGTGCCATATACAGCTTCTTCGTTAACGTTGGGTTTTCACGGCGATGCCGTTTAATATAATGTGCTATCGTACCTGGTCATTACCGGGAGCTATACGGACAGCTTCCGCCATAACAAATTTGAGGATAACCATTTCGTCATGACGCGTATGAAATATCTGGTGGCTGCTGCCACACTGAGCCTGGCCCTTGTGGGTTGTTCCAGCTCAAAGGACACAGTACCGGACAGCCCGCCTTCCGAAATCTACGCTACCGCTCAGGAAAAGCTGCAGGACGGTAACTTTAAAGCGGCGATTAAGCAACTGGAAGCGCTGGACAACCGTTATCCTTTTGGTCCTTATTCTCAGCAGGTACAGCTTGATTTGATCTATGCCTACTACAAAAACGCTGATTTGCCGCTGGCGCAGGCTGCCATAGATCGCTTTATGCGTCTTAACCCTACTCATCCAAACATCGACTACGTTATCTATATGCGCGGCCTGACGGATATGGCGCTGGACGACTCTGCGCTACAGGGCTTTTTCGGTGTTGACCGCTCCGATCGCGATCCGACCCATGCGCGCGACGCGTTCCGCGACTTCTCGCAGCTGCTGCGTAACTATCCAAATAGCCAGTATGCAGCCGACGCGCAAAAGCGCCTGGTCTATCTGAAAGACCGCCTGGCCAAATATGAGCTGTCGGTGGCGCAATTCTATACTAAGCGTGAAGCCTATGTCGCGGTTGTTAACCGCGTTGAAGGTATGATGCGCGATTATCCTGATACGCAAGCCACCCGCGATGCGCTGCCGCTGATGGAAAAAGCTTACCGTAATCTACAGCTGAATGCTGAAGCGGACAAAGTGGCGAAAATTATCGCCGCAAACAGCGCCAGCTAAAATTGAGTTGGAAAAAATGAAAAAGCAGCCGTAATGGCTGCTTTTTTTATGAGCGAAAAATCGACGATGTTGTGAATTCCTCGCTGCTGTAACCCGCCAATCATGCGCCTCTCGCCGCATCGATTCAAGGCATTTCGACCGCATTCCCAGCCTTTCTCACAAATCATTGTCATTGACAAAAAGTGACATTTTTTCGTGATCAAAATCACACATTTCATCGTTCAGCGCGTTATGCTGGATCTACCCAGACGGAAATGACAGAGAGGTAGACCTATGATTCTGAACATTACCAGCAAACAAATGGAAATCACCGCGGCTATCCGCGACCATGTCGAAGACCGTCTCGCCAAGCTGGAAAAGTGGCAAGCTCATCTGATAAATCCGCACATCGTTCTCTCTAAAGCGCCGAAAGAATTCGTGGCTGACGCCACGATCAATACGCCCAACGGCACGCTGGTCGCCAGCGCTAAGCACGAGGATATGTATACGGCGATTAACGATCTCATCGGTAAGCTTGAGCGTCAGTTGAATAAGGTTCAGCATAAGTCTGAAGCCCGTCGGGCAGCGACCAGCGTGAAAAATTTTACGCCGGCCATCTGATACATAAAGTTTTAGCAAACGCGCCTGCGGGCGCGTTTTTTATTGACAGCCTTAAATCAGTACGGGTACTCTCGAATCACCTTTTGAATGGAAATCACCATGAAACGTCTGCCGTTTTTCTTCGCTTTCTTTTTTACCTTCCCCTGACTGGGAGGCGATTCGTCGTGTGAAAACGAAAGCGAAGACGAACAACAAAGCCTCCCAACCGGGAGGCTTTTTTATTGGACAGCTTACAGGTGAGCCCTATGAATCCCGATAATCCCTTGCTGGCGCTGCGTGACCAAATCAGCGCCGTTGATGAGAAACTGCTGACGCTGCTGGCTGAGCGTCGCGCGCTGGCCGTGAAGGTCGCCGAAGCGAAACTCGCCACCCACCGGCCCATTCGCGATATCGAACGCGAGCGCGCGCTGCTGGAGCACCTGATTGTGATCGGCAAGAAACATCAACTGGATGCGCACTACATTACCCGCCTGTTTCAGCAAATCATTGAAGATTCAGTTTTGACGCAACAGGCGCTGCTGCAGAAAAACCTGAACCATGCTCATGCGCTGGCAGCGCGTATCGCCTTCCTTGGCCCGAAAGGTTCCTATTCCCATCTCGCCGCACGTCAGTACGCCGCGCGCCACTTCGACAATATGGTGGAGATCGGCTGCCTCAAGTTTCAGGATATTATTCGTCAGGTTGAAAACGGCCAGGCTGATTACGCGGTGCTGCCGATTGAAAACACCAGTTCCGGCGCGATCAACGACGTTTACGATCTGCTGCAGCAGACCAGCCTCTCGATTGTGGGCGAACTGACCCAGCCTATCGAGCACTGCGTGCTGGTAACAGGCGACACCGATCTGCAGCAGATTGAAACCGTTTATAGTCACCCGCAGCCGTTCCAGCAGTGCAGCCAGTTTATTAGCCGTTTCCCGCACTGGAAGATCGAATATACCGAGAGCACCGCTGCCGCGATGGAAAAAGTCGCGGCGCTGAACTCGCCGAAAGCGGCGGCGCTGGGCAGCGAGGCAGGCGGCGAGCTCTATCATCTTCAGGTGCTGGAGCGCAATCTGGCGAATCAACAGCAGAACCATACCCGCTTTATCGTTCTGGCACGTAAACCTATTGCCGTCTCCGATCAGGTCCCGGCGAAAACGACGCTGCTAATGGCGACCGGCCAGCAGGCGGGCGCGCTGGTAGAGGCGCTGTTGGTGCTGCGTCAGCATAACCTGATGATGAGCAAGCTGGAGTCGCGCCCCATCAACGGCAACCCGTGGGAAGAGATGTTTTATATCGACGTACAGGGCAATCTGGCGTCCGACAGCATGCAGCAGGCGCTGCAGGAGCTAAAAGGGCTGACCCGCATGCTGAAAGTGCTGGGATGCTATCCCGGCGAGAATGTCGTCGCGGTGGAGCCGCGCAGCGCATAACAGAACGGCATCCGTAAGGATGCCGTTTTTGATTGCGGTTCAGGGGGCAGGCATGCGTGAGTCGCGCACTGAAACGGCATCCCGAAGGATGCCGTTTTTTACGGTCGGCTGTCGTTAGCGGAGCGAAGCAGGCTGCGGCTTTCAACCATAAAGCGTTTAGCATGATCGCCAAACCAGTGCTCGACGCGGTTGAAGCTGGCGATAAACGCCTGCTTATCGCCCTGCTCCAGCAGCTTGATAGCCTCGCCAAAGCGCTGGTAATAACGTTTGATCAGCGCCAGGTTGCTTTCCGAAGACATAATGATGTCTGCATAGAGCTGAGGATCCTGGGCGAACAGCCGCCCCACCATCGCCAGCTCGAGACGATAAATCGGCGACGAGAGCGCCAGTAGCTGATCGAGGTTGACGTTCTCTTCTGCGAGATGCAGACCGTAGGCGAAAGTTGCGAAGTGGCGCAGCGCCTGGATAAACGCCATATTCTGGTCGTGCTCTACCGCGCTGATGCGATGCAGCCGTGCGCCCCACACCTGAATCTGCTCCAGGAACCACTGATAGGCTTCAGGCTGGCGCCCGTCGCACCAGACCACCACCTGCTTCGCCAGGCTACCGCTGTCCGGTCCAAACATGGGATGCAGACCCAGCACCGGGCCCGCATGCGCCGCCAGCATCGCCTGTAAGGGACGGTTCTTAACCGAGGCCAGATCTACCAGAATACAGTCTTCCGGCAGCGGCGGCAACTGTGCGATCACCTGTTCCGTAAGGTGAATCGGCACGCTGATTATCACCATGCCGGCATCGCTCAGCAGCGAGGGCGCACGATCCCAGTCCCCTTTATCCAGCGTCTTCACGCTGTAGCCCGACAGCGTCAGCATGCGCGCAAACAGGCTGCCCATCTGCCCTTTTCCGCCGACGATCACCACCGGACGCAGCGCCGGATTAAGGGTTTTAAAACCTTTATCGTTCTCGCTGGTATAGGACTCGCGCATTACGCGGCGCAGGATATCTTCAATCAGATCGGGCGGAACGCCGAGCGCTTCCGCCTCTTTACGGCGCGAAGCGAGCATTGACGCTTCGCGCTCCGGTACGTAGATAGGCAAGCCGTAGCGGCTCTTTACTTCGCCAACTTCAGCCACCAGCTCCAGGCGCTTCGCCAGCAGATCCAGCAGCGCCTTATCGACAGTATCAATTTGATCGCGCAGCGCGGTCAGTTCAGCCACCATTGCTTATTACACCTCGTGTGACAGACGCGCCGACAGCACCTCTTGCAGATCCTGATGCATCTCGCGCAGCAGCGTTTCGGTGGTTTCCCAGTTGATGCAGGCATCCGTCACGGAAACACCATATTTCATTTCGCTGCGCGGCTGCTCGGAAGACTGGCTGCCTTCATTAATGTGGCTCTCCAGCATCAGGCCAATAATCGAGCGGTTGCCATCTTTGATCTGGGCTATTGCCGATTCGGCAACGCCAGGCTGGCGGCGATAGTCTTTGTTAGAATTGCCATGGCTGCAATCTATCATCAAGGCCGGGCGCAGTCCCGCCTTGACCATCTCTTTTTCACACTGCGCCACATCTTCCGGGCCGTAGTTCGGCGCTTTGCCGCCGCGCAGAATAACATGACCATCTGGATTGCCCTGCGTCTGCAGCAGGCAAACCTGCCCCGCCTGGTTGATGCCAACAAAACGGTGCGGCATCGCTGCGGCGCGCATGGCGTTGATCGCCGTGCCGAGGCTGCCGTCCGTGCCGTTTTTAAAGCCGACCGGCATTGAGAGACCAGACGCCATCTCACGATGCGTTTGCGACTCGGTGGTGCGCGCGCCAATCGCCGACCAGCTGAAGAGATCGCCTAGGTATTGCGGACTGTTGGGATCGAGCGCTTCGGTGGCGAGCGGCAGTCCCATCTCAACCAGGTTTACCAGCAGCTGGCGCGCGATGTGCAGACCCGCTTCCATATCAAAAGAGTTGTCCATGTAAGGATCGTTGATCAACCCTTTCCAGCCGACGGTGGTGCGGGGTTTTTCGAAATAGACGCGCATAACGATATAGAGCTGATCCTTCAGCTGGTCAGAGAGATCTTTGAGGCGACGTGCGTAATCCAGAGCGGCTTCAGTGTCATGGATCGAACAGGGACCGCAAACCACCAGCAGACGCGGATCGCGGCCGGCGATGATGTCGGAAATGGTCTGGCGCGAAGCGGCGATCTGCGCTTCCTGCTGGGCAGTCAGCGGAAACTTCGCTTTCAGCTCTTCCGGCGTAATTAAAATCTGTTCATTCGCAATGTGGACATTGTTCAGCGCGTCTTTTTGCATGGCTACGATCCTTTTTCCTCGTTATGCAGTTAATGATCCTCTGACAGGATGAGAGATACTTTATCACAGGTCGTAAAACAAGCAATCCACAGATGTACACTTTTATTACCATATGTATACCTTGCATGAATCCATTAAGATAAAAATCTTAACTTTCATATCCTTATTAAAAGAATCGCAAGGGAGTCGCCTCTGCTTTATGTAAAGTAAACATTACACACTTACTTTGGCATTCTCTCCTGTCTACTGATACGCTTTGCTAAAACTCTTTTTTCATCAGGTACTTTATGACTTCTCTGGCCTCTTCAGTTCGCCTGCGTCCTTTTAACCATGCCGACATTCCTGCCTTTACCGCCGCCGTCAACGCCTCGCTGGATACGCTGCGCCCCTGGATGGTATGGGCACATCCAGACTATCAACCTGAAGAAGCAGCGAGCTGGATCGCGTTTACGCAGCAGCAGCGGATAAAGGGCGAAGCGGAAGAGTTCGCCCTTGTTGACGAGCGAGATCGTTTGCTGGGCGGAGCGGGGATCCGTTTCGCTCGTGAACCGGGCCAGTTCGCCGCCCTGGGATACTGGGTGCGCAGCGATATGCAGCGACAGGGCATCGCCAGCCGCGCCGTTGCGCTGCTGCTTGAGATGGGATTTGCGCGGCCAGAGATAAAGGTTATTGAAATTCTTGCGGCGGAAGAGAACCGCGCCAGTCGCGCGGTAGCGGAGCGCTGCGGGGCGCGCTTTATTGATATGCGCTACGGCTTAATCGTGCTGGAGAGCGGCCCGGTGAATACGGCGATATACCATGTGCATCGTCCTGAAACGCTGGCATAAAAAAGGGGCTGGCATCACGCCAACCCCTTGTTTGCTATTAACTTTTAGATGTCGCGTTAGCGATACCTTAGTTAAGACGCTCTTTGATACGAGCTGACTTACCAGTACGCTCACGCAGGTAGTACAGTTTGGCTTTACGCACAGCACCACGGCGTTTGACAGTAATGCTGTCGATGACCGGAGAGTGAGTCTGGAAGACACGCTCAACGCCTTCGCCGTTTGAAATCTTGCGAACAGTGAATGCAGAGTGCAGACCGCGGTTACGGATAGCGATAACCACGCCCTCGAATGCCTGCAGACGTTTCTTAGAACCTTCAACGACCCATACTTTCACTTCCACGGAATCACCCGGGCGGAAGGAAGGTACGTCCTGTTTCATCTGCTCTTGTTCAATTTGCTTGATAATGTTGCTCATAATTAAATCTCTTATCCTGGGTAAACTGATAGTCGCGGGAGATTACTCAGCCGCCTCATCGTTTTGTTGCTGATGTTCCCGCTGGAACGCTTTCAGCAACCTTGCTTGCTCTTCAGTCAGAGCCAGGTTTTCCAGAAGTTCAGGTCTTCTTAGCCAGGTACGGCCCAGCGACTGTTTCAGGCGCCAGCGGCGAATCTCTGCATGGTTGCCAGACAGTAAAACTGCCGGTACCTCCATGCCTTCCAGCACTTCAGGTCGGGTATAGTGCGGACAGTCCAGCAAACCGTCAGAGAACGAATCCTCTTCGGCTGACGCCTGCTTGCCCAGCACGCCGGGAATTAACCGGGCCACTGAATCAATCATCGTCATGGCTGGCAGCTCGCCGCCGCTCAGCACGTAGTCACCGATTGACCATTCTTCGTCAATTTCGGTTTTGATTACGCGCTCATCTATACCTTCGTAGCGGCCGCAGACCAGAATTAACTTCTGCTGCGTCGCCAGTTCGCAAACGCCCTGCTGGTCAAGTTTGCGTCCCTGAGGTGACAGGTAGATCACCCTGGCCCCTTCTCCCGCCGCCGCTTTCGCTGCGTGGATTGCATCCCGTAAGGGCTGCACCATCATCAGCATTCCCGGTCCACCGCCGTAAGGACGATCGTCCACCGTGCGGTGCCGGTCGTGAGCGAAATCGCGAGGACTCCAGCTCTCGATGCTGAGCAGGCCATTTTTTACTGCCCGGCCAGTTACCCCGTAATCGGTAATTGCGCGAAACATCTCTGGAAAGAGGCTAATAACACCAATCCACATCGTTTTCGCCGTTACGTTACCTTGCGATTCGGAGATCAAAAACCAGGATCCCAGTCTACTTCAATGACGCCAGTAGCGAGATCGACTTTCTTGATAACCTGTTCATCAAGAAACGGTATTAACCGCTCCTTCACACCGAACGCATCTTTCAGGTTCGCCTTCACGACGAGAACGTCGTTCGAGCCGGTCTCCATCATATCGATGACTTTGCCCATCTCGTAGCCATCAACGTTGACTACCTGGAGACCCATCAGGTCTTTCCAGTAGTAATCGCCGTCATCCAGCTCCGGCAGCTGCGCCGAGTCGACCGTAATTTCGCAATTGGTCAACTGCGTCGCCGCGTCCCGATCGTCAATGCCTTTGACTTTGATGATCAGGTCCTGATTGTGATGCCGCCAACTTTCCAGCTCAACCTGCTGCCATTTACCGGCGCGCTGAATGAACCAGGGTTGGTAGTCGAAGATACTTTCGGCCGCTTCGGTGGAGGAAAACACTTTGAGCCAGCCACGTATGCCGTAGGCAGCGCCCATTTTGCCCAACACAAGGGGCTTAACGGGAGGCTGTGCGGCAACTTCTTTGCTCATGCTCACCACCGTGACAGATTAAGCTGCTTTTTTTGCTTCTTTGATCAGCGCGTTAACGCGATCGGAAAGCGTTGCGCCCTGGCCAACCCAGTGCTCGATGCGGTCCAGATCCAGACGCAGGCCTTCAGCCTGACCAGATGCGATCGGGTTGAAGAAACCAACGCGCTCGATGAAGCGACCGTTACGTGCATTGCGGCTGTCAGTAACGACGACCTGATAGAACGGACGCTTTTTCGCGCCGTGACGTGCCAAACGAATTGTTACCATAACATCCTCTTAAGTTAATAAAACAACCGGGCCCCATTGAGGGAACGGGGCCCGGGTGCAATATAAAAAGCCCGAAAATTTTACTCATTTCGGCGCAAAAAGCAACCTGTGAGGGCAACCTTTCGGGCTTTTATTGCCGAACGCTTAGCGTCCGGGGAATCCTGGGGGCATCATGCCTTTCATACCGCGCATCATTTTCGCCATGCCGCCCTTCTTCATTTTCTTCATCATGCGCTGCATATCGTCGAACTGCTTCAGCAAGCGGTTGACGTCCTGCACCTGCATGCCAGCGCCGGTGGCGATGCGGCGTTTGCGCGAGCCTTTGATAATTTCCGGCTTTTCACGCTCTTTGCGCGTCATGGAGTTGATAATCGCCTCCATACGCACCAGCACCTTATCGTCCATCTGCGACTTCACGTTGTCCGGCAGCTGCCCCATACCCGGCAGTTTGCCCATCAGGCTAGCCATGCCGCCCATGTTGCGCATCTGCTTAAGCTGCTCAAGAAAGTCGTTGAGGTCGAAGCCGTCGCCGGTTTTGAGTTTTTTCGCCAGTTTTTCCGCCTGATCGCGGTCAACCTTGCTCTCGATATCTTCGATCAGCGACAGCACGTCGCCCATGCCGAGAATACGCGAGGCGATACGATCGGGATAGAATGGCTCCAGCGCCTCGGTCTTCTCGCCGACGCCCATAAACTTGATCGGTTTGCCGGTGATATGACGAATTGACAAAGCCGCACCGCCGCGCGCATCGCCGTCTACCTTCGTCAGGATGACGCCGGTCAGGGGCAGCGCCTCGTTAAAGGCTTTCGCCGTGTTCGCCGCATCCTGACCGGTCATGGCGTCAACCACGAACAGCGTTTCGACCGGATTAATCGCGGCGTGTACCTGCTTGATCTCATCCATCATCGCTTCGTCGACGTGCAGACGACCGGCGGTATCCACCAGCAGCACGTCATAGAACTGCAGCTTCGCTTCTTTCAGCGCGTTCTTAACGATGTCGACCGGCTTCTGGCTCAGATCGGAGGGGCAAAAATCGACGCCGACCTGCTGCGCCAGCGTTTCGAGCTGTTTGATCGCCGCGGGACGATAAACGTCGGCAGAGACGACCAGCACTTTCTTCTTATGCTTTTCGCGCAGGAATTTACCCAGTTTGCCGACGCTGGTGGTTTTACCTGCACCCTGCAGACCCGCCATCAGCACCACAGCCGGCGGCTGTGCGGCCAGATTGAGCGCGTTGTTTTCCGCGCCCATCGCGGCAACCAGCTCGTTGCGCACGATTTTGATAAACTCCTGACCCGGCGTCAGGCTTTTGTTGACGTCGTGACCCACCGCGCTCTCTTTGACGCGGTTGATAAATTCGCGCACCACCGGCAGCGCAACGTCCGCTTCCAGCAGCGCCATGCGCACTTCGCGCAGCGTGTCTTTGATATTGTCTTCTGTCAGCCTTCCGCGGCCGCTGATATTGCGCAGGGTTTGCGACAAACGATCGGTTAAATTGTCAAACATTGTCTCTCACTCAAAAAAAATCGCGAGGCGCCTGATCGGCATAATGCGGCGGATTATAACACGAAGCTGCAACGATCTCTGCTATTGCGCCTCAGATCGGTTGGAGGCGGCTTCTGCTGGCGCTATACTGCTTTTTTCCTTTCATCTCGCTGATACCTGTAAGGATCTATGTCCGTTTTCTCGCTTCTGGCGCTGTTCGCCTACTCCCTGAGTATTGCACTGATTATTCCCAGCCTGCTGAAGCGCAATAGCGGCTGGCGACGAATGGCGGTGCTTTCCGCCTGTTTCGCGCTGGTGGCGCACGCCGTGGCGCTGCAGCAGCGCATCTTCGCCGTCGACAGCGGGCAGAACCTCAGCCTGCTGAATATCGGCTCGCTGGTGAGCCTGCTTATCTGCGCCATTATGACCATTGTCGCCTCACGCAATCGCGGCTGGCTGTTGCTGCCGATCGTCTACAGCTTTGCCCTGATCAATCTGGCGTTCGCCACCTTTGTGCCTAATGCCTTTATCACCCATCTTGAAACCACGCCGGGCATGATGATCCATATTGGCCTGTCGCTGTTCGCCTACGCGACGCTGATCATCGCCGCGCTCTATGCGCTGCAGCTGGCGTGGATCGACTATCAGCTGAAAAACAAAAAGCTGGCCTTTACCCAGGATATGCCGCCGCTGCTGAGCATTGAGCGCAAAATGTTTCATATTACCCAGGTGGGTGTTGTGCTGCTGACGCTGGTGCTCTGCACCGGCCTGTTTTATATGCATAACCTGTTCAGCGCCGAGAACGTGGATAAAGCGGTGCTGTCGATTCTTGCCTGGTTCGTTTATATCGTTTTGCTCTGGGGCCACTATCATGAAGGCTGGCGCGGACGTCGCGTTGTCTGGTTCAACTGCGGCGGTGCGCTGCTGTTGACTATGGCCTACTTCGGCAGTCGTATCTTACAGCACCTGCTGACCCACTCGTCTTAACCAAAAGGAAGTTCTGCGTTGGAACAGGTTTCAACCACCACCCTTATTATTATTCTGGTCGTTATGGTGCTGGTTTCCGCCTGGTTCGCCGGGTCGGAAACCGGCATGATGACGCTTAATCGTTACAAGCTGCGCCATCAGGCGAAAAACGGCAGCCGCGCCGCCCGCCGGGTAGAAAAGCTGCTGCGCCGCCCCGACCGCCTGCTCAGCCTGGTGCTGATCGGCAACAACCTGGTGAATATTCTGGCTTCCGCGCTCGCCACCATTGTGGGCATGCGCCTGCATGGCGATGAAGGCGTCGCCATTGCGACCGGCATCCTGACCTTTGTGGTGCTGGTGTTTGCGGAGGTGCTGCCGAAAACCGTGGCGGCGCTCTATCCCGAGCGGGTCGCCTTTCCCAGCAGCATGCTGCTGGGCCCGCTGCAAATTGTGATGTCGCCGCTGGTCTGGCTGCTGAACACCATCACGCGCCTGCTGATGCGTATGGCCGGCATGAAAACCGAGGGCGCCACCAGCTCGGCGCTGAGCAAAGAAGAGCTGCGCACCATCGTCTACGAGTCGCGCAGCCTGATGTCGCGCCGCAATCAGGATATGCTGCTGTCAGTGCTCGATCTGGAAAAAGTCAGCGTTGACGACATCATGGTGCCGCGCAACGAAATCGTCGGCATCAATATCAACGACGACTGGAAGTCGGTGATGCGCCAGCTCAGCCACTCGCCGCACGGTCGTATTGTGCTGTTCCGCGACTCGCTGGACGACTGCGTCGGCATGCTGCGCGTGCGCGAAGCCTGGCGCACCATGACTGAAAAGAAAGAGTTCAACAAAGAGACGCTGCTGCGCGCCGCCGATGAGATCTACTACGTACCGGAAGGCACACCGCTCAATACTCAGCTGGTGAAGTTCCAGCGCAACAAGAAGAAAGTGGGCCTGGTGGTGGATGAGTATGGCGATATCAAAGGCCTGGTCACCATCGAGGATATTCTGGAAGAGATCGTCGGCGACTTTACCACCTCAATGTCTCCTACCCTCGCGGAAGAAGTCCTGCCGCAGAATGACGGTTCCGTGCTGGTAGAAGGCAGCGCCAGCGTGCGGGAGATTAACAAGGCGTTTAACTGGCATCTGCCGGAGCAGGAAGCGCGCACCATCAACGGCATGCTGCTCGAAGCGCTGGAGGAGATCCCCGAGATCAATACCCGCGTCGAGCTGGCGAACTACGCCGTCGATATTCTTGACGTGCAGGACAATATGGTGAAGCAGGTGCGCATTACGCCGCAGACGCCGCTGAAGTCCTCTGTCGGCTCCTGACAGCGCCCGCCCATAAAAAACGCCGCATCGATGCG
>NZ_JAUZUX010000030.1:0-24606 GCF_031844285.1 Enterobacter sp. BRE11 | reverse complement strand
GGTGCTTTTGCCGTTACGCACCACCCCGTCAGTAGCTGAACAGGAGGGACAGCTGATAGAAACAGAAGCCACTGGAGCACCTCAAAAACACCATCATACACTAAATCAGTAAGTTGGCAGCATCACCGACAGCATCAGGTTTACTGACTGAACGTTGTATTTCATCGGGCAAAAGGTGGCTGTAGCGCTGGCGCCATGTAAACAACAGATTGTCATTAATCCCGTGCTCTCTGGCCAGTTGGGCCATGCAGGCTCCAGGCTGATAAGATTTTTCGACAAGTTCCAGTTTAAAGTCCATGGAGTAAGACGCACGAACCCTGCGGGGACGAAGAGAATCTGACATTGATAGAGTCCATTAACGTTTATAAGAGGACTCTATCATCGTCAATCACCGGAAATTTCAACAGACGGTACTGAGATGACGCTTACGTATATATTTCCCAGAGCGTAATCCTGCTTGCTTGTTTTTGATCACTATTACTCACCCCTTTTCATCCTCCCAGGAAAACTGCACCCGGGAGGAGTTCATAGGACCAGCGGAGAGGCACACTTAAAAAAACCACACAGGAAGGATCCCGTAATGAAACTCGCTGTGTTTGCGTCGTTGTTGGTCCCCGGGATGGTCTTTGCCGCCTGGACCACCGCTGATTTCCCTGCCTTTACCGAAGAAGGCCCTGGTCGCTTTATCAGCCAAAAAGTAATTGAAAAGGGTACCCGTCCACTGCAACTTAATGTTGATCAGCAATGCTGGCAACCTACAGGGCCAATCAGGCTCAACCAGATGCTTTCGATGGAACCCTGCCACAGCCCGCCACCACAGTGGCGCATTTACCGGGATGGCCTGTATAACCTGGTGATCGATACCCGTTCCGGCACTCCGACGATGATGATTTCGCTGGAAGAAAAAGCAAGCAGCTCTGCTGCGGTATCTGTACGCCAGTGTCCTAAGTGGGATGGTAAACCTCTGACTATTGATGTCAGTAAAACTTTCGCCGAAGGTAGCAAGGTGCGTGACTTTTACAGCGGCAACATCGTTACTGTCAGTGGCGGCAAAGTCACGCTGCAGCCTGCTCCCGGCAGCAACGGTTTATTGCTGCTCGAACGGGCCAGCACAGACGCTGACGCTCCCTTCAACTGGCACAATGCCACCGTCTATTTTGTACTGACTGATCGCTTCGCTAACGGTAACCCGGCCAATGATAATAGCTATGGCCGTCACAAGGATGGTATGCAGGAAATAGCCACCTTCCACGGGGGTGACTTGCAGGGGTTAAGCAGCAAACTGGATTATCTGCAACAGCTTGGTGTTAATGCCTTATGGTTAAGTTCGCCGCTGGAACAAATTCACGGCTGGATCGGTGGTGGTACCAAAGGAGACTTCCCGCACTACGCCTATCACGGCTACTACACACAGGACTGGACGAAGCTGGATGCTAACATGGGTACCGAAGACGATCTGCGTCATCTGGTAGACGAGGCCCATAAACGCGGGATCCGCATTTTGTTCGATGTGGTGATGAATCATACCGGATATGCCACCCTTGCTGATATGCAGGAATTTCAGTTTGGAGCCCTGTATCTGAAAGGCGATGAACTGAAAAAGACACTCGGTGAGCTCTGGACTGACTGGATACCAGGTAAGGGCCAGACCTGGCACAGTTTCAACGACTATATCAACTTCAGCGATAAAGCAGGCTGGGAGAAATGGTGGGGTAAAAAGTGGATCCGAACCGATATTGGCGACTATGACAGTCCCGGTTATGACGATCTGACGATGTCGCTGGCTTTCCTGCCAGACCTGAAAACCGAATCGAAGGTAGCCTCAGGCCTGCCTAACTTCTATCACCTCAAACCGGACACGGCAGCAAAAGAGATCCCTGGCTATACACCACGTGACTACCTGACCCACTGGCTGAGTCAATGGGTACGTGATTACGGTATCGACGGCTTCCGTGTGGATACCGCCAAACATGTTGAACAGGACGCCTGGCAGCAATTGAAAACGCAAGCCAGCGCAGCGCTGGCAGAGTGGAAAAAGGCCCATCCTGATAAAACACTCGATAATGCACCATTCTGGATGACTGGCGAATCCTGGGGCCATGGGGTGATGGAGAGCGAGTATTACCGCCACGGTTTTGATGCGATGATCAACTTCGATTATCAGGATGAGGTGGCGAAAGCTGCCAACTGTATGGCGAATATCGACCTCACCTGGCAACAGATGGCTGATAAGCTACAACGCTTTAATGTGATGAGCTATCTCTCATCCCATGATACCCGCCTGTTCCGCGAAGGCGGCAGCACAGCGGCAGAACTATTGCTGCTTGCGCCGGGTACCGTACAAATTTTCTATGGTGATGAATCGTCGCGGCAATTCGGTCCCACCGGATCCGATCCAATACAGGGTACGCGTTCGGATATGAACTGGCAGGATATCAGCGGGAAAGCTGCGAGTAACGTTACTCATTGGCAGAGAATCGGCCGGTTTCGTGCACGCCATCCTGCTATCGGGATGGGAAGACAAACAACCTTATCTCTTCCTGGTGGTTACGGTTTCGTACGTGAAAAGGGCGACGATAAAGTGATAGTGATTTGGGCAGGGCAGCAATAGAAATAGTGTGATGAAGCTACGTAGCTACCGCTTGACGTTCAAGACGGTAGCTACGGGCGAGGTGCGGTCCGGGGCATATGCGGATATGCTATTTAACATAATAATGATTTTGAGTAGTCATGTATACCATTGATATTCAACTAGTAATGTCCGCCTGGGAGATGCGGATGTTTTCCTGGACTGTTATGTTGTGATCCCCAGATGCTGCCGGTACTTCACCGAACTCATTGCACCTAATGATTATTTTGATTCGACTCTCGTTATACCAGCGTATGCACTTGTCCAGGCGGCACATAAAATATTCCAGCGCTGTGCTCGAACAGTTCCTTCGGTAGTACATTTCATTTGTGTACCCGCCCGAAGAAGCCTTTACACGCCGCATTATCTGACGAGCAACCTTTGCACGGCATGGATCTTATAAGACCCGATACATTGATACGATCCAGCCAGTCCGGCCACCGGTAAGAGATGCAAGTAGTGACGCAGCCCATATGCTGAAAGAGACGCTGGAGCAATTCTTAAGGCAGGAAATGGCTAAAGTTAAGAAAATTTCCTTACAGAAAAAACGACATTATTCCACCAGCCTTAGCAAAAGGATTTTATTGTGACAACGTCTGCTGCCATCTCAAATTATCTGGGGCGATCTGAGTAATCTTCCTGTAAGGAATTGAAATCTTCATTAACTTTCCGTCCATTTTCTGAGATTTTTTCACTTTATCATCACGATGAGGCAGCAGACCTCTGATGTAGCCCCCTGAAACACCAGACAGTAGCTGTATCTCCAGATAAGAGATAGGCTTGAATATATGTCTAACACTAACACCAATTTTGAGATGACCGGGATCCTGTTAGGGCAAGAAGTCCGTAAACGTAAAACTCCTCAGGAGAAGATCGCCATTATCCAGCAGACGATGGAGCCGGGTATGAATGTCTCCCATGTCGCCCGCCTGCATGGTATCCAGCCCAGCCTGCTGTTTAAGTGGAAGAAGCAATATCAGGAAGGCAGCCTCACCGCCGTTGCGGCTGGAGAGGAAGTCGTTCCTGCTTCTGAGCTTACTGCTGCTCTGAAGCAGGTCCGGGAGCTTCAGCGCCTTCTGGGCAAGAAGACGATGGAAGTTGAGATCCTGAAAGAAACCGTGGAGTACGGTCAGTCGCGAAAATGGATAGCGCACGCGCCCTTGTTGCCAAAGGACGGGGAATAGCCATGGTCAGCCGGACCATGGGCGTGTCGCGTGCGCAACTGTCACTGCGGATTAACCGTTCTGCCGACTGGCAGGACAGGCGCTGTAACCGGCGTAATGAAGAAGCAGACGCAGAAATACTGTCGGCTATCCTCAACATTATCAGCGATATGCCGAGTTATGGTTATCGACGCGTGTGGGGCATCCTGCGCAAGCAACGTCGCACAGAGGGACAGCCACCTGTGAATGCCAAACGGCTTTACAGGATAATGAGCGAGCATAACCTGTTGTTGTTGCATCACAAACCAGAGCGACCGAAGCGTGAACATAAGGGCAAGATAGCGGTGGCAGAAAGCGATATGCGCTGGTGTTCAGATGGCTTCGAGTTCGGCTGCGACAACGGCGAAAAACTGCGGGTAACGTTCGCGCTGGACTGCTGCGACCGTGAGGCCATAGACTGGGCAGCAAGCACGGGAGGCTATGACAGTTCGACCGTGCAGGATGTGATGCTGAGGTCGGTGGAAAAGCGCTTCGGCGACAGGCTGCCCGACACAGCGGTGCAGTGGCTGACGGACAACGGTTCAGCATATACCGCGCATGAAACGCGGAGGTTCGCCAAAGAGCTGAATCTGGAGCCATGTACAACAGCGGTGAGCAGCCCGCAGAGCAATGGCATGGCCGAACGGTTCGTGAAGACGATGAAGGAAGACTATATCGCGTTCATGCCGAAACCGGATGTGAGAACAGCCCTGCGAAACCTTGCAGCGGCGTTCACGCATTACAATGAAAATCACCTGCATAGTGCGCTGGGATATCACTCTCCGAGAGAATACCGGCGGCAGCGGGCATCGTTAACTTAAGATACAAAAGCTGTCCGGAAATGGCGGGTCAAGATCATACAGTCAAAGCCCAACTGCGTAATGTTACCCATTTATTTGCGATGCGATTAACGTGTAACACAGACGCCTGATATAAAGACGAGCAGCAGGCTGAGGCGGAAATCCGCGACAACCCACATTAGGTGGTACTGCTCACCGATTGGGGATTTGTACAGCGGCTCAGGAAGTGGTTTGCGCCGACGCGCGCGCGTGGGATATAAAGAACGAAGACACTGTCTACAGATACATAAGCCAAGCCGTGGCGCGTACCGGTGTGATGTTTTCCATCCTGCCGTTCACGCCTAAGAACTTTCTGGACTCTTTTGTGATGCATCTAGTGCAGCGCTAGGTGCCGCAAAGGTGACCCATACTCAGATGGGCCACAAGGACGCGAAGTCTACCAAATGGTATACATGGATATTAGCGCTGGACGTCATCCGCTAGCTCAGGGTGCGGTTGTCCATGGATCTTGGAAAGGCTAGCCAGCTGCTCATGCTTGGCTCCCCGGTTTTTTCGGATTTTCAGACAGGCTGAGGCAGCCTGCAGCGCTGCCTCCGTAAAAATTTATCCAATAAAGTAAGTAAGGGCTATCTGACTCAAGTACAAATTCCCCAGAATCGGTACCGACAAAAAGTTGCACACTGCACTTTTTGTATTACCTTCCTGAAGAATAATTTATGACCCGTTCAGAACTCAAACTTGCCTTCCAAGCACGCTGCCGCGAAGTCCTTGCAACACGATACAGCAATAAGGTCTATTCCATATGCTGGTTTCCTGATAAGTGACCCTGAACATGTTTAGCGCGCTGCAAGAGAAGCGGCAGAATGGCATTATCGCTGGTATCCGCAGGAGCAGCATGGTGGAAGACAGTTTCATCCGCAGCCTCAAATTCTGAACGCCATAGTGCTGTTTGTCAGGCGGGGAATAACGGCCAGGTTTTGAACGGATGGAAAAGGAGATCAGTGACGAACCAGATATTCCTCCTAGTGTCCTTGCATGCGTCCTTTCTCAATGCCCTTCTGCTTGAACTGCTATGCGATGGCCATGAGTACGTCTCTGTGTTGTGGCACACGCTGTGCCAGTTCGCCAACAAAAACTTCAGATTCAGCCGATTCTTTCGCCTGCAGTAAACCCGTCGATGTTCTTCGCCTTTATGTAGGCTGAACATGGAATACTGAACAACACGATTGTCGCAGCTGTTGTGTTCGTTAAGATCGTTTCCATGGTAACCAGCGGCATGACAATAAGTCTGGTCGATATGTTCCCGGCAGAGATGCGCGCCTCCGCCGGTGCGATGGCCTATAACACTGGCACTGCCTTGTTCGGCGGCACGGCACTACTGATAGGCACAGCGTTGAGCAGCTGGTCAGGCAGCGCGTTGATACTTGTCTGTTATGTTGCGGCGGTGGCTATATTGTCGTTTATTTCGATTGGGTTATTTTAGATTTTCGTACAGATACCCTACCTCCCCCAATCCTTCCCTGCCGGGGGTACAACGCTAAAAGAGCCGATGGCACAGCTTGTTAAAAGATGGTGAGTTGTATTTTTATTTCTCGCTTGATGCGAAGTTAAATACCTGAAGCAGGGATGCTCCAAAAATTATGCTTAATTTATAGTCGGTTAACCTAGAACCTTCAATGTATCTACTTTCATGGAAAGGGTATCTACTTTCATGAAAAGTATCTGCTTACATGCAGAAAGGATTCTGAGGACAGTAAATGATGAATCAGGGTATCCACTATCATGAGGAAGCTTTGTCAGGGTATCTACTTTCATGGGCAGAAGTCTTGTTGGGTATGCACTTTCATGTAAAAGCCTTTGAAGAATGATTGTCAGCATGAAAGTAGATACCTTTCCGTGCTCGTCTGTATGAAAATAGATACTCTCTATACACCTTTACATGAAAGTGGATACCTTCTTCAGGAGCATTCATGCAAGTGCATACCTTATGGCTACGTCCATGTTAGTAAATACTTTATTTGAGCCTTCACGTTAGCTGGTAAGCACCTGAAGCTTTGGAGAACGGCTGTTAATCACAAACTGAATTTCTCTGCCCTTCTTCAGTTCAATAAAATCGATGTAGCCAATTCTCTGCAGATCAGCCATAGCACGGCGTATGATGGAGTTTTGCAGCTTTACCGGCGAACCCATAGCCAGTCTTTCACGCAGGCGTTTCATAGAGATATAAAGCGTGCCGGCAGGCATACTCTCAAAGTAAATGTAGAGCGACTGCGCCGCTTCTTTACGGGATAGCTCAGACAAGGCTTTGAGACCAAGTAGCACCTTGTGATCGTATCGGTACAGCTCCCACAGATTACTGTCAGCCGTAATTTCAACGGTATCTGTATTCATGTTAAGAACAGCACGTTGTACCAGATGCGAAAACATCGATTTCTTGCCGTCTTTACTACTGAATGCGAGCGTGACGCTGGAAATGCTAAAAAGGGAGTCGTGAAGGCGTTTACGAGAGCGGGCATTGAGATCGGCTGATTTGATACCGCACATTTTTGCAAATTCAGTAAAGGGTAACTTTATGGTTTCACTACTGTAACCGTAGGTAGAGAAGGCCATTATGATACCCAGCCACGTTTTAAAATCCGTAGACATGCTGAGCTTAGCACCCTGGATCTTTATATCTGTGTAACCCTCACGCCGTGCTACCTCAAGACTGGAAAGCTCATCAGACGCATCGATCATGAAGTCGCGCTTGCCTTTTTCCTTTGGGGCCACAGGCGTAAAGACGCTGAGCCTGAGCAAGGCAACTGGCTGAACAGTTTTATGGCTGTTAGGTTCCAGTAGATAAACTGTGTCTGAATCTTTTTTAACGATCGCGAATGGATGACTTATATCTATGATTTCATTTTTCTTTTCCATAAACCCTGCACTCTGGATCAAGAAAAGATCCTGCTCCATGAAAGTAAATACCCTTTATACATGAAAATAGATACCTTTCCCATGAAAGTAAATACTAATCTCATGAAAGTGGATACTGTCTTCATGAAAGTAGATACCCGAAGTGATGTTTTTGCATTTTATATCAAAGGCTTGCTAGCTTTGTGATCTTTTATGATCTCATATTGATCTTATAATGATCTTAAAATCAATGATCTAAGCGGTGGATAAGTGGATAATTACAACTGCCGGTCACCTGTAGTCTTAGTTAAACCCAGGGTGCCGCTAAACGAATGAAGTGGTCAACAAAAACTGGCCACCGAGTTAGAGTTTTTCCAGTATCGGTTTTCCGATTCGTTTGGGGGTAACCCACCGTTATACCCATGCGGCCTTAGCGAGCTGTAATACCCGACGATATAGTCCGTGATCGCATGAGCAGCTTCGCTAAAGTTTATATAACCTGTCACTGGCACCCACTCGTTTTTCAGACTCCGGAAGAAGCGTTCCATCGGGCTGTTGTCCCAACAGTTTCCACGTCGGCTCATACTCTGCCTGATTTGGCAACGCCACAGTAACTGCCGGAACTGTCTGCTTGTATAATGACTGCCCTGATCGCTGTGGAACATTACTCCGGCGGGCTTGCCGCGCGTTTCCCATGCCATTTCCAGCGCTTTAATGGTGAGTCTGCTGTTCGGTGAGAACGACATTGCCCAGCCCACTGGTTTTCTTGCGAACAGGTCGAGAACAACGGCGAGGTACGCCCAGCGCTTACCTGTCCAGATATAGGTCACATCACCGCACCACACCTGGTTTGGCTCTGTTACAGCGAACTGTCGCTCAAGATGATTCGGGATAGCTACGTGCTCATGACCGCCACGCTTATACCGGTGAGTCGGCTGCTGGCAACTGACCAGCCCCAGCTCTTTCATGAGCCTGCCAGCAAGCCAGCGCCCCATCTGGTAGCCTCTCTGGGTTGCCATTGTGGCGATGCTTCTTGCTCCGGCCGAACCGTGGCTGATGCCATGTAGCTCAAGTACCTGACTGCGTAATACAGCCCGTCTGCCGTCTGGTTTTTCAGGACGGTTTTTCCAGTATCTGTAGCTACTGCGGTGAACCCCGAACACGTGGCAGAGAGTGGTCACAGGATAACGCGCCCTGAGTTTCCCGATTATCGAGAACTGTTCAGGGAGTCCGACATCAAGAGCGCGGTAGCCTTTTTTAATATATCGTTTTCCATTTCAATGCGTTGTAGCTTTTTCTTCAGCTCACGTATTTCAATCTGTTCTGGGGTTATAGGGGAGGCTTTAGGTATTTTGCCCTGTCGTTCATCCCGCAACTGCTTTACCCATCGCGTCATGGTAGAAGGACCCACATCCATAGCACTGGCCGCAGCTGCAACGGTGTAGTTCTGATCAAGGACCAACTGAGCGGATTCGCGTTTAAACTCTGCGCTGAAATTTCTTTTTTTCATTGAGGCACCTGTAATGTTCTGAGGTGAGCATATCACCTCTGTTCAGGTGGCCAAATTCAGTAAACCACTTCACCAGGAGGCGGCTGAACAGATTAATGCCGGATTTGAGTCAGATCGTCAGCAGAAAGGCCAGTCATTTTCATAATGGTGTCACGGTCGAGGCCGTTCTGCAGCATTGTACGCGCGATTTTCAGGGTCGCTTCACGCTCTCCTTCATTACGACCTTCCATGCGCCCTTCCATGCGCCCTTTCTCAATGCCTTTTTGTTCCAGCTGCTGTGCGATGGTCATGAGTGCGTCTCCATGTTGCGGCACACGCTGTGCCAGCTCTCGTACAAAGGCTTCGGAATCGGCCGACTCTCCCGCCTGCAGTAAATAGTGTATCAGCGCCGTTACCTGGGGTGAAGAAAGATAGTTCGCCATCAGCAGCGTGGCCAGCCGGTCGGTCAGCGTGGCCATGTCGCGCTGGTGAATGTGCTTCTGCAGCAGGGTGAGCGCCGCCATGCTGCGATGGTTCATGATGTCATCGTCCGGAATGACGGTGATGTCTGTCAGGGGAAAGGCGCTTCCATACAGCCTTTCCGCCACTTCCGGGTTGTCGAACTCATCCAGCCAGCGGGTAGAATACGGATACGGGCTGCGTTTTCCGCTATAGAACAGCACGGGTATCACCAGCGGCAGCTTCTTATGACCGGCCTCGAGGTGGCGCTGCATGGCAGCCACGGCGTAGCGCAGCAGGCGAAAGGCCATATGCCGGTCCGGGGAAGACTGGTGCTCGATGAGTACATGTACGTAACCGTCCCCGGCGGTGGTCTTCAGGCTGTAAAGGACGTCGCTGAAATACTGCCGCAGGTCATCCTCGACGAAGGAGCCGGACTCCAGCTTCAGGGTGCTGAGGTCGCAGAGCGCGCGCAGCTCTGCCGGGAGATGTAGCTCCATAAAGTCCCGGGCAATGTCGGGCTGCGTGAGAAACTGCCTGAAAGTGGCGTCATGGGGCGTAGGAGTACCGCTTTTTTTCTTCATCCGTGCTGACTCTTAAAAATGACACTAAATATGATACCACGGTAGTAAAACGGCTGTATGAAACAGACCTTTTCTGACAAGAGCCTGTATCCAGACCACTGACATTAATAATGTCGCCAGCCTGCAGTAAACTGAAAATTCTCTTTTGTTCATCAGCGGGCGCTTGCGAAACTCGTTACATCTGAATGTGGCCAACTGACGTTCGGCTGTATTCTCTTCTTTTACTTCTTCGTGAGTTTTAACGCTACCATCATTACGCTCATGTTGCTGATGAAGAGAGCTGCTCCTCGCCACGCCTCTTTTTCCGTCCAGACGTCCGGATCTCGTTTTACTCAGGTTTTAATCAGCATAAAAGCGGCAAGCACAAACAGTATAAATGTGGACAAGCTCATCGTTATTCATACATGAAAATTCAGATGATTGAGGTTAACAAATTCAGAAGTGAAGTGGCTTAGACAGGATTTCGCCCCCCTCCCCTGCCTTGGTAATGACGAATTCTTGGCTTTATTGTAAACAGCACTCAATTCCACGTTCATTAAAAACAAAGAGTTAAGGATATGTGTTTTTACTCGTTTGAGTATATGAATTTATGTGTTTTTGAATTTTTACTTTTTTACTCATTTATGGTTTACTCTTTTACACTATCACTCAAATGAGTAAATGAGACTTTAAGCATGAAGATCATTTCGTTTCTGAATCCTAAAGGTGGCTCTGGCAAAACCACTGCAACAATTAACGTCAGTTCCTCCATTGCCAGCAGTGGTAAAAAAGTCGCGGTGGTTGATACTGACCCACAAATGAGTCTTACAAACTGGAACAGCGCCGGTAAGGCCGGATTTGATGTTTATACCGCCTCATCTGAAAAGGATGTCTATCAGGTTCGTAAAGAACTCGGCGATTATGACTACGTTATAATTGATGGTGCAGGCTCGCTCTCTGTCATCACTTCTGCAGCCGTGATGGTGAGTGATCTCATCATTATTCCTGTGACACCCAGTCCGCTCGATTTCTCAGCGGCAGGTTCTGTGGTGACCGTCCTTGAGGCTCAGGCATATAACCGCCCTGTCGAAGCTCGATTCCTGATCACCCGAAAGATTGAACAGGCGACAATGCTCAGTGTTTTAAAGAGCAGTATTGCTCAGACGGGAATCAAAGCGTTTAAAACCTCAATCACTCAGCGCCAGAGCTATGTAAGATCGGTTCTTGAAGGAGAAAGTGTGTTTAATACCACTGACAGAGCTGCTCAGGGAGAAATCCAAATCCTGACTAAAGAAATATTGTCAGTTTTTGAGTAAAAACCCATATACTCATTTGAGGAGGATTTATGGCACTTGAGAAAAAACATTCGTCATCAATGATGACGTTCGGCGCGCATCGTGATTTGGAGAAAATTGTTCAGGCTCCTGAGGTGAAGGCTCCGTCAGAGAAGCAGAAACGCGTGAACGTGAATTTCAGCGAAAATAAGCATGCCCGCTTCAAGGTTGCTTGTGCTAAGCGTGGAACCAGCATCACTGATGTTATTAATGAACTGGTTGACGAATGGCTACGTGAAAATGAGTGATTACTTATTTGAGTGAATGTGTGTTTCGTAGGGTCATGGTTATTTATACTCTTAACAATCATGACCACTGCAACCAAACGTAAGTTTTACTCATTAACATAAAAACTCATATGAGTAATTGTGTAAAGATGAAAGTGAGTCTTGGAGTAATCCTTGTCTGAACTCGGCGGTACTGGGAATACTTGCTACAAGTACATAGTCTTGTATTGAGTAAAAGTGTAAAAGAGTAAACAGGACGTGGAAATACTCATTTACTCAAATGAGGCAATGTGTTCTGACTTTTTTCTTACCGGAACGGTCTGCTCAGTTTCTGTGACCTTTTGAGCTGGTTAAACCCAAGTACGACTTAGTACAAAAGAAAATTTTTTCCTGCAAGTATTTACTCATATGAGTTTATGAGTAAGCAAAGTTTAGTACCAACAGATCATCTTTTCCTGAGTTTACTCTTTCACTCAAATGAGTAAAAACTCATAAACGCAAATGAGTTTGAAAGGTTGCTGTTTACAGATGACCTGTGAATATCCAGGTCAGCGCACTTTAGCGACAGGCAATTCTTTCCAGTTTGTTGTCCACGCCTTACTAAGCATCTCGCGCTTCATTTTCCAGTCAGGATCGATGCCTTTACCTGCAAAGCCAATACTGTAACGCCCAGACTTGTTCATTGTATCCAACAGACTCATCAGGGCCTCACTGCCGGCACGCTGCACCTCATCATCAAAAAGGTTCAGCTGCGCCACGCCGTTCGGCTTGAGTTCACTCAGCATGATGCCAGCTTTAGCATAACGAAAATCCGGGCGCCAGATGGCGTCCATGGACTTTACTGCAACCTCGATAATGTTACGCGTGTCTTGCGTACCCACGCGCAGCTTCACGAACGCCGTGTTGCCGTAACCTGGATACCCGGTGTCGAAAGGCGAGGTGCGGATAAAAACGGAGATGTGGTGGCAGAACTGCCGATCCTCACGAAGCTTTTCCGCCACGCGTTCAGCATACGCGCAGACGGACTGTCGCATCGCGTCATATTCCGTGATGCGCTCGCCGAAGCTGCGGCTCACGACAATCTGCTGTTTGGGCGGGGGTGCATCCTCCATCGGGATGCAGGATTCGCCGTTAAGCTCGCGTACCGTTCGCTCCAGTACCACACCGAAATTCTTGCGAATGAAAGAGGGGGAGGTGCGTGCCAGATCGAGCGCCGTTGTCACGCCGAGCAGCTGCAGGCGTTTTTCAAGCCGGGACCCCACTCCCCAGAGTTCACCCACGGGCTGTCGCGACAGCAGCGTTTCGGTCCGCCTCGGATTCCCCGGCGTGAGCGCCAGCACCCCGCCAAACTGGGGCCATTCCTTTCCGGCCCACTGTGCCGACTTCGCCAGGGTCTTCGTTGGACCAAGTCCGACGCCGACGGTCAGGCCTGTGCAGGCCCTGACGTGCGACCGGATCATGCGACCAAAGTCCTCGTACGGCATAGCCATTTCCATACCCGTGCAGTCACAGAACCCTTCGTCAACCGAATACACCTCCAGACGCGGCACCATCTCCTCGATGCAGGACATTACACGCGTGCTCATTGAGTGGTTTATGTGGAATGGAAATTCTAGCGTAACTTAGCTGTATGACTGTGTGTGATATGACGTTCTAATGCAGCATTAACATGCTTATCTGGTGTAGTGAGCGTACAGAGGGTTAGAAGGGGAAAGACAAGGGCGCTTGTACGATATAATGCAGAAGTGTCAAACCAGATATTTAATATTGATACCAACGGATAATTTCTTGAACGGCGCATTAAGTAATAATGGAAATCATTATCATCTTGTTTTATATGAAATTATGAATGAGCTAAGGTTGTTTTAATCTTGAAGGAAAAAAATAGCCTTAATTCCTTTGCTCATGGTGAAATCATGAAAAACAAAATTTTGGCATTACTCCCGCATGACTATGCGCCCTTTTTTCGGGCTCTTCACATTACTGTAGCCCTGCTGATTCTGTCTCAGATAGTTAACTCTAACCTGACTGAGCGTGAGGCGCTGAGTGAGCACAGCTTTGTCTCAATGGTCACCTGGTTCCATATCATTTCTGGTTTTTTATTAATTTTTTCGGTGTAACTCTGCTGGTATGGATGCTGACGCAACGAGGTTTCAGATGGTACTTTGCCTGGGTGACTTTAGATTTAAGTGGTATTAAAACCGATCTGTTACAACTGGCCCGGTTGAAACTGCCTGAAGCCGCCAAAGGGGGGATCGCTGCGACAATACAGGGTCTTGGTGTTATCTCTCTGCTTCTGGTTGCTGTCTCTGGCGGCATGTGGTTCATGGCCAATAGTCTACTGGGATTGCCTGCCGAGACGGCCAGATACTATCTCCACTGGCACAAATTTCTGACAACGTTTATTGAAATTTATTTTTACGCACACGGAGCCATGGGACTGCTACATATGCTTCTCAGTTGGGAGGATTAATTCAAGTATTCTAGTTGTTAACCTGACTTTTTATCATTGCATATCAGATCATTAACGTTACTGAGAAATAAAGATAAAGTGTTGAATTACTGTCAGTGTAATCCTTTATGAAGAGCCAGTTATGGGCCATGATGAATCTCATAAGATTTCCCGTTCAAGTGCTCTCCGTGCTGCTGTTATGGGGGCTAACGACGGTATTGTATCGACCGCCAGCATTCTGACTGGCGTCGTCGCGGGCGGTGGCAGCCACGATAGTGTTTTACTGGCTGGTATTGCAGGTGTTGTGGCCGGTGCGATGTCAATGGCTACAGGTGAGTATGTTTCAGTTTCGTCCCAGGCCGATACCGAAAGGGCTGCGCTTGCTGAGGAGCAGAGGGAACTGGATCAAAACTTCACAGGTGAAATGCACGAACTCGCGGCCATTTATGTTCACCGGGGCCTCAATCCGGATCTTGCCCGGCAGGTAGCGATGGCATTAATGAAACACGATGCGCTCAATGCTCATGCCCGCGATGAACTTGGAATAACTGAATTCAGCACCGCCAGACCTTTAACGGCGGCACTGTTTTCTGCGGGAAGTTTTATGGCCGGCGCGCTTTTGCCACTGAGTTCCGTCATACTTCTTACTGAACCAGTGGGCATTATGCGTATTGTCATGACAGCAATGCTTTCACTTGTATTACTGGGAGCCCTGTCGGCGAAAGCGGGTGGGGCGCCTGTTTTTCGCAGTGTGATCCGTGTGAGTTTCTGGAGCAGCCTGGCGATGGCTGCATCTGGTTTAACGGGGAGTCTGTTCAGCCATTTTACATGAGGATGACAGCTTCAGTTGAAACTGAACTTTGTCATGGAAGACGACAGGGTCTGTCATTTAATCACACGACCGCCCGACGTATCGATTATCACTTCACCATCCTCTTTTGTGAACGGGCCCTGCTGCGGGTCTGGGAGGATGTCCAGTACTACCTCTGAAGGGCGGCAAAGCTTCGTTCCCAGCGGCGTGACCACTATCGGGCGATTAATCAGGATCGGGTGAGCCAGCATGGCGTCCAGCAGCTGTTCATCAGAGAAACTGTCGCTGGCGATGCCCAGCTGTTCATACGGGGCAGTATTTTTACGCAGCAGCGCCCGTACGCCGGTACCCATCGCTTCAATCAGCGCCTCGAGCGTTTCGCGTGTAGGCGGGGTTTCCAGGTAATGGATCACGACGGGTTCTGCACCGCTGTTGCGGATCAGCGCCAGCGTATTACGCGAAGTGCCGCAGGCGGGATTGTGATAAATGGTAATGTCAAACATGTTAAAACCTCGTGTAAGGGGGGCCGTATGCGCCGCCCCGGATTATCGTCAGATCGACAGCCGCAGCGCGAGCGCGGCAAGCGTAACGGTCAGCACCGGCAGCGTCATAACGATGCCGCCCCGGAAGTAGTAACCCCAGCTGATACGGATGTTTTTCTGTGACAGCACGTGCAGCCACAGCAGCGTTGCCAGGCTGCCAATTGGCGTGATTTTTGGCCCAAGATCGCAGCCGATAATGTTGGCGTAGATCATGGCCTCACGCACGATACCCTGTGCCGAACTGGCATCAATGGAAAGCGCGCCAATCAGCACCGTGGGCATGTTGTTCATGACGGATGAGAGGAGGGCCGTGAGATACCCGGTTCCCATCGCCGCCCCCCAGACGCCCGAAGCGGAGAAATCGTTGAGCAGCGTGGTCAGATACTCCGTCAGACCTGCATTACGCAGCCCATAGACCACCAGGTACATGCCCAGTGAAAACACCACTATCTGCCAGGGCGCATTGCGCAGCACCTTGCGGGTATCAATCACGTGGCCGCGCCGCGCGACCAGCCAGAGGATCAGTGCGCCAACAGCCGCGACCAGGCTCACCGGCACACCGAGCGGTTCCAGCGCAAAGAAGCCAGCCAGCAGCAAAATAAGCACCACCCATCCGGTACGAAACGTGCTGATATCGCGGATGGCGTCACGTGGCGCTTTGAGCTTCGCCTCGTCATACTTTGCCGGGATTTCCTTACGGAAGAACAGGTGCAGCATAATGAGCGTCGCCAGCACTGAAGCAACGTTGACCGGTACCATAACAGACGCGTAATCACTGAATCCCAGATGGAAAAAGTCCGCCGAAACAATATTGACCAGGTTGGACACGATAAGCGGCAGGCTGGACGTATCTGCGATAAAACCCGCCGCCATAACGAACGCCAGCGTCGCACCCCGGCTGAATCCGAGCGCCAGTAGCATGGCAATCACTATCGGCGTCAGTATCAGCGCCGCACCATCATTCGCAAACAGCGCTGCCACCGCCGCGCCTAGCAGCACGATATACGTGAACAGCAGCTTTCCTCTGCCGCCACCCCAGCGCGCTACGTGCAGTGCTGCCCACTCAAAAAATCCTGACTCATCCAGCAGCAGGCTGATAATGATCACCGCAATGAACGTGGCCGTGGCGTTCCAGACTATCTGCCAGACCACGGGAATATCCCCCATATGTACCACGCCCGTCATCAACGCCAGCGCGGCTCCGGCCACCGCGCTCCATCCGATGCTGAGCCCGCGCGGCTGCCAGATGACGAACAACAGGGTGAGTATAAAAATTGCGCCTGCCAGCAGCATGCTGCCTCCTTTTTAATTAGCTAACGCCAGATATATTCGGATAAACGAATATGTATGGCTAAAATTTTTTACAGGCAGACAGCCCTGCCGTTAGTGGTTGCATGATCGAGCCGTGAATGACCCGCCAGGTCTTGGATTTCGTCACGCTGACTCAGCCATGCCTGTTCAATGACTGAGGCCGCCCAGGCAGGCATGTGTGGGGAGAGCCGATAGTGGATCCACTTGCCGTCGCGTCGATCGCTGAGTAATCCACTGGAACGCAACATTGCGAGGTGACGGGAAATTTTTGGCTGTGGAAGTTTCAGTGCGCCGGTGAGTTCACACACGCAAAGCTCTCCCTTCTCTTTCAGCAACAGCACCAGCGTCAGGCGGGTTTCATCCGAAAGGTTTTTGAACAGTTGTAGTGGCGTCAGAGATAACATGTTGATTCCTGATCCAGGATGCTCCAGGGTTAGTTGAAAGAGCATAGTCTAAAAACATATTCGATAAAAGGCATGTGACTCACTCTGGAGCTATTTTTACTGAATTGGAAATCTGGCCTGCTCCGCTCCGCTCCGCTCCGATTCAGGCACAGGCAAGTCAGCCATCACCGCGTCTGGCCTGTTGCAGCCCGGATCACCCTCCAGGCTTAACGGCCAGTCTTTTAAGGGCCTGATCTATTTTTTCGGCATCATTCTCTACAATCGCTTTTTCATCGACGGTGAGAGGGACTTCTTCAAGGTAGCGTTTTACTGAGGCTTTACTTTCCAGTATCAGCCCGCGCGCTGTCTTTGAGCAGGTTAAAATCACAGCCGATGCAGGCCATCCGGTGCTGACAGCTACTTCAGAACGGATTTGTGCAGTAGGAATCGCCCAAATCATAGTAGGTCGCGGGGCCGGTCAGGCTGGCGGCTTCCGGATCGTGGTCAATCAGTACGCTTATCATATGTGCGACCCTGTCTGCTTTGACAAATGAGGCTGCCAGCTGAGTCGGGCGGATGCGGAGATAATGCATGGTTGACTGTGGCGTTGAGTGCCCGGTCCACTGCATCAGTTCATACAGCGACATCCCCTGCGGTACGCTCGCCAGCGCGGTCACTGCGGAGGCCCGCCCGCGGTGACTGGTAATTGTGCCACCGCTGTCTTCTGTGGGGACGCCGGCTCTTGCACACAGCATCGGTATCAGCGTGCGGTTCATAATTGCGCTGCCCGCGGGCTTCCCCCGGTATTGAAACAGAAGCCGGACTTTCTCACCGGTCCGCTCATCAGACAGCATGGCCTGTTCTGTCGGGCGCTCGGCCAGCCAGATGTCGACATATTTTTTCACCACGGCCGCCACGGGTTTAACATAGGCTTTTGAAGTCTTCCCGGCGGGGATATGCAGGTAGCACAGGGTCCCGGCAGGAATGACGCTCCCGTCATCTTTTACTATTTCATCTGCCTGCGACGCTATGCAGCCAGTTGTCAGGCGGAGCAACTCGTTCTTCCGCAGCCCCGCATGGGTCCAGATAACGGCCATCGCCTGCAGCATGGCCAGCGGATAATGGATTTCAGTGAGCAGGTCTTCCTGGCGCAGATTCAGGCTGGCCCAGATGAGCTTCAGCCAGACCGGATCGTCGATAACCCGTGGATTGACGCCGCGACGGAACAGGGGCGTGTCCGGTGTGGAAAGATGACGGGCAGGGCTGAAGCGAAGCCGGCCCCAGCCCCAGTTTTCATAGTCGATCATGAAACGGCGAAGCGAGTAGATCACACCCGCGCGGGAGTGGGGCATCATGGGTTCGCCGGATCGCATCGATTTGCGGGTGCCTCTTTCCGTGCCCAGCTGAAGCTCATCCACGTTCATCCGGCCCACCGCCGCAATAAAGCTGGCGCAGATTTCCATCGTCCAGTCTGCCGGTTCCCGCACCTGCGGATGCTCCCTTGCCAGCCAGAGGCCGCAGCGCAGAATAAAGCTGTACTGGCTTTCCCGGGTACGCGGTCGCAGCACTGACGTTTCCCGCCAGCGTCGGCACCAATACACCCAGGCGGGATCGATTCCTTCGACCGGCTTTTCATACCACTTCGTGTAGTTTCGCATCCTCACCGGGGCGCTGATGATGCCCAGCGCGGCAAGCCCGTGTGAGACCCGGCCGACGTAACGGGATGTAGCGTTATCGATGCTGTTCTGTGCCTGCCAGAGCAGTTCGGTCGTAAACGTCTCAAGCCGGGGATCCCTGTTCATTATCATCAGGATTGCCAGTACGCCGGATGTGTGCTGTTTCTGGCTTCCCGCGGCATAACCCAGTGACGTCAGCGTATCGGTCAGCCGGTGCAGCTCCTGATAATAAAAAGCCTGACCGAAGATGGCGCAGGCATAGAGGGCGGGTTTCCGGATATCAGGGAGGCTGAGCGTGTCATGCAGACCTCCCAGGTGCCAGGCAAAAGCGGCCATCAAGGGACGACCCTCCCTGACTTCCCGGCAGAGCGTCTGCCAGCTTTCCCGTGGCCAGCACCAGCAGGGAACGCCGGATAACTGCATTTCGCGCAGCAGTCTCGCTATCACCAGGCCGACGATTTTGCTGCTGCATCCGCTTGCGGCGGCAATATCTTTCAGCGGCCTGATAAAATCAGGTACGGGATTCATACGTAACATGCCGGACCGGCTGTGAGAGCTGGCCAGCGCCGTCCGTTCATCGGGAGTCAGTGACGGCTCAAGCCGGTATTCATCAATGCTGAAGGCACGCCAGCTGATTCCGGTCGGTGTGCTTGTGCTCATGTTAACTCTCCTGGCTGAAAATGAGGTTCGCCATTCTGATATCTGCCGTTTCTATCGCGCCCGCCATCCTGGCGGCGAGATCCCGGCCCGACAGGTGGATGTAAATCTGGGTAGTACCTGGATCGCGGTGTCCCGCATAGGTCGCCAACTCGTGCAGCTTCCAGCCTGCGCGGGCCAGATGCGTGAGGCGAAGGTGCCGGAAGGTATGTGTTGAAATGTCCGGCAGCCCAGAAACCAGCGCCCAGTTCCGTACCGTTTTGCTCCAGGTCCAGAAGGAAAGCGGCGCGCCATGGTTACGATCGGACTCAGAACGGAACAGGGCACCTCTGGCGATCCCTTCCCGCTTCATCTGCATAAGATGGGCCGCCAGCACGGGCGCCACGGCCGGGCTGTAGCAGACGATGCGTTCACGCCGGCTCTTGGTGGTTTCTGCCCGGATACGGATAAGCCGGTGCGCAAAGTCGAGGTCGTCGACACGCAAGGAGGTAATTTCAGATCGCCGCAGCGCACCGTAATAGGTTAATGCCAGCATCAGGCGGTCACGAAGCGGGGATGAGGCAGCATGAAAAAGAAAAGCCTGCCACTGCGCATCGTCAGGGATCCGTGGCAGCTTTACGACGCGGGGAACCAGCCCTCTGCCGGAACTCAGCATGCCAGGCGTGCCGGAGCGGGGCAGCGGATTCACCAGACAGAGATCCTGATACATCAGAAAGTCATACCAGAGGCGGATCGCCGACAGGCGCAGCTGGAGCGTGGCGCTGGCCACGGGAGAGGGCATACCGGGTAACTGAGGGCTGATGTAGGCGGCCAGATCTTCAAACCGGGCTTTTTCAGGTTCAATGCTGTTCTGGCTGCAGAACGCAAAATAATGGCGAAGGGCATTGCGGTAGGCGGTGAGCGTAGCCTGCGCCCGGCCCAGATCGGATAACAGTTTCAGCCAGCGCTCAACCAGCAACAGGCTGTGTTCATTCGGTGAAATCAGCATTGTGTTTACCCCTGACAGCAGTTTTGCTGCTCAAAGTTTACTCACTCAATGTTGCATTCCACTTAACTTACTACAGCGCATAGTTGCTTGAAAATACGTGTATTTTTTCCGGGAAGTGCTGATTCTTTATCTTGAACCACGGATCGCCCATTTTTACGTACTTTTTGGCTTCCTTGCTGCGCGCAATGACACAGCCATCGTTATTGGACAGGATAACCACAGGGGCATTTCTCAAATCAGGCCGGAAGACCTTCTCGGCGCTGGCGTAAAAGCTGTTTACGTCAATCAGGCCGAACATGTCAGTTTCTCCGGCGAGGCGTGTGCACGAAATGCGCCACGACGCCGAAAATGACCAGCGTATCCGGATCGGGAATGATGACGGGATAACTAGGGTTCATCGGCTGCAGAACGGGGCCATTCGGCGTCAGTAAAAGGCGCTTTACCGTAAATTCACCGTAAAGCTCAGCGATAACCACATCGTTATGCGCTGGCGTCAGGGAGCGATCGACGATAAGCAGGTCGCCGTCATAGAGGCCGATGTCCTGCATGCTGTTGCCCTGCGCACGCAGGAAAAAGGTGCTTGCCCGGTGGGCTATAAGATGTTCGTTTAAATCAAGCTCCTGTTCAGCGTAGTCCTGACACGGGGAGGGAAACCCGCAGGGCACACGTTCCAGGAAAAGGGGCCTGAAGCTGGGCGGCGGATTGTCCGCCGGGTGCATCAACTCAAAGGCGTTAAACATAGCTAAAATCCCTGTTAAAGCGCTGTATGTATTTACAGTATTATTAGCTGGCTTCCTGCTACGCGCAAGAAGTCGCTTGATCCTCATCGTCGGGAAGAAAATACAGCTATTGATTTATATAGATTTACTGCGAAACGGCAGCTCACAAATTAACCGTTTGTTTGCATGCACCATCGGTAAAGGGCTGCAGATGTTTATCCACAGCTTTACGCGCGGAATGTGCAGGAAAGATGTGGATAAGGGCCCCCTTCGGCTCCCCTGATCGGGTCGTCAGCCCCATTCAGCTAACCGGCAGAGCCGGTAAGCTTCACCGGACCGCGCGACGCGTTCCGGGCCTGCCGGCTGGGGTCTGAGGGCTGAAGGCAAAGCGTGCTGGCGGTCGTCTGAAAAGACCATTGCAGGGTTTTTAAGCGAAGCCTGCTGTGTATGATTACTGTTCATTTTCAGGGAGCTGTCGCATAAGGAGTATGTCTTGAAACCCTTTCAACCTGCCTTTCTCATTCTCATCTGTATCTGCCCGGCGCGCGTGCGCCGGGAGGCTGCCGGCTGAACTGCTGCCGGCAGTACCGCATAAAACCCGGACCAGACACATACACGGCAGGGCAGGGGCTGCAGCCAGCCCGTGGGCTGGCGCGAACCGCGACGGCCTGAATCCGCCGTCGCTCTGAGGCGCAACGCCGTTTCGCTGCCGCTCAGCCGCCGTTGCCGCTGCATCGTGCTGTGCTTTTCCGCCGGGCTTCACCGGTTTAAGTCCTTTCGCCGGGGCTGAGACAAGCACAGGCGCCGTGGTCGTCCAGGGTGAAATGAACGCCGGGGAAATTTTTTTCCGGCCACTGCGTCAGACCGGAAATAAATGTCCCCGTCGCCCCGGACGCCTGCCGTCACCCGCGCTGGTTTACGCCCTCGCGGCGAAGGATCTCAAACGGGTGAAGTGAATACCGGAGGAAAAAACCAGCCGATTTCCACAAAACGTCAACACCGCGGCTCCCGAAACTCAATGGGTGACGTGGTTTAAAAAACAACTGCATGAGGAGAACGAACATGGCTTCACGGGGCGTCAACAAGGTCATTCTGGTCGGCAATCTGGGACAGGACCCGGAGGTGCGCTACATGCCAAACGGCGGCGCGGTCGCAAACATCACGCTGGCCACGTCGGAAAGCTGGCGCGACAAACAGACCGGCGAGAGCAAAGAGGTAACGGAGTGGCACCGCGTGGTGCTGTTCGGAAAGCTCGCTGAGGTGGCGGGGGAGTACCTGCGGAAGGGTTCGCAGGTTTACATCGAGGGCCAGCTGCGCACGCGGAAGTGGCAGGACCAGGGCGGTCAGGACCGCTATACGACCGAAGTGGTGGTGAACGTTGGCGGCACCATGCAGATGCTGGGCGGACGTGGGGGCAACACAGGCGCACAGACCGGACAGCAGTTCAGCGGCCAGCAGAGCGGTCAGCCTCAGCAGCCGCCAGCAGCGTCAGGTAACGGTGGCAAAGGTGGCAAGGGCGGCAAGGGCGGCAAGGGCGGGCGCGGTGCGGCTCAGCCGGAACCGCAGGCACCGCCGCAGGGCAACTATCCGCCGGCAGATTTTGATGACGACATTCCGTTCTAGCGATTACGCGGCTTTGCTCACGCGAGGCTGCGACAGCGGTGAAAACAACAGGTAACGAAGCAGAAAGGCGGCCGGTATGGCCGGGAGAGTGCCCTGGCGGAGCAGCCACTCCGCGCAGGGCATGACAATCAAATTATGAGGAATCCGATATGTCAGCGACTCAGTCTAAAGAAAAAATTCGCAACAGCAAGTCTTCCACGTATTACGGCCGCCGGCGCGGGGGTTACCGCAGCTGCTGCGGCAGCGAACTGACGCGCGATGAGAGCGTGACACTGCAACGTCTTAAGGCCTTCACGCCGGGCGACTTTGAGGCCTACAGCGCGCGCGGCGAGGAGTTTCGCCGGCGGCTGTGCGGAACCGTCCTGAACGCCCTGCAGCTCAGCAAAGTCTGGCTTACCGACTGCGAATGCCGGGGAGAGTGGGGCGGGGTGTTCCCGGTTCACCTGCGCCTGACGCACCGCAAAAATCCGCTCGTCACGCTCGACATCCTGAGCCCGGGCAGCGAATCGCCGTTCTGGCACGGGCTTGTCTGGATAAATCCCGATCATACCGGGCTGTACGTTCTGAACACCGAACAGTTTGAGCCGGGAACCATCGGCCGGCTGCTGACGCGTACTGAAGAGATGGTGTCAGCAGGCATTACGCCCGCGGAAATCGTGGCGGTACTGGGCCGAAAGGGAGGGCGCGCATGAACACAGTCATGATGATGCCGGCAGCGGCGCCACGTTTTTATGCGCATCGTCACAGCATTTGCAGGCTGCACAACGTCGCTTCAGGCCCTGCAGAGGTGTCAGCACCGGCAGGGATGGCACAAACAAAGAGCAGGGCATGTCCTCCGGTGCGCATGTTGCAGAGCCTGACTGACATCATCGGGCGGTCCGCTCCTGCAGCGACAGAACGAACGCCCCGGGCGCTGATGTACATAGCTGAGGCGCAGGAAAAGCTCATCTGTGAGGCCGAAACGGCGCTGGCCAGCCAGTCTGTTCACACATACCGGCGATGGTATTCGCACTGGCGGCGCAGGGGCGTACAGGTGAACGATCTGCTGGATATGACGTGGGTGTGGCGCCAGCGGGCCCGGACTGAATAACGGAAGACAAAACACCTCAACCGGTCAGACCTGTTAATGTTTCAGATCGTGGCGCCGATAGTGTTCAAATCCTTCACCAGGGATACACATTGATGGCAAATCCGTTTTGACGATGCTTCACGGCATCGTCTTTTTTTACTTTTCAAAAAGAACCCGCCGCAGCGGGTTTTAAACGGATTACAACCCCAGGGGGGACGGGGCAAGGGAGAAAAGGATGTTATCTCCCTGTGAGGGTCAGAAACATCTTAACTAGGTTAATGTGTTGCGTCGTGAGTAAATCAATTGATGAAGCATAATTAGGAATAATTCGCATAGCTGGAAAAGTATGGCCACAGCTTAATTTTCACTGTGTCTGGTTGCCTTCTGCGAAGTCTTGCCTGAGACCAGGTAATTGAGTGTTCATCAGGCGCTCAGACATGACACTGTTTAAATATCCAGATTAATTCTTCCCCTCTGGGTCATATGAGTGATAGAGTTTCACCCATAAGACCCACTGGAGGTAATATGTCTGAATTTGAATTACTGGCACAGGATCTGCTTGAAAAAGCAGCAGTGGAAGAGCAACTGCGCCAGGGAAATGATAAAAAGCTCATCGGACAGGTACTGGAAATCTATGACCAGAAATAGGTAATGACTCCAACTTACTGATAGTGTTTTATGTTCAGATAATGTCCGATGACCTTGTCATGCAGCTCCCCCGATTTTGAGAACGACAGTGACTTCCGTCCCAGCCTTGCCAGATGTTGTCTCAGATTCAGG
>NZ_JAUZUX010000029.1:0-25816 GCF_031844285.1 Enterobacter sp. BRE11 | reverse complement strand
CAGCTAAATTGCAGAAAAATGACCGTTCGCTGCATTCCACAGCAAAAGCCCGCCTTATACGTGATTACCCACAAAGTTATCCACAATGCATTTCAAAACGAATTTTTGCGAGCAGCACGCAAACGTTTTCGCTACAATGCCCCGCGACGTCACGGATGCCCCTTTTCGGGGCGTTACCTGAAGTTTCGCCTCTTTTTATTCATAAGAAGATCGCTAAGCTTGATGTAACGCTCTTATTTACGCGAAACAAAGCCAAGGGATAAAACCACCATGCAACAACGTCGTCCTGTACGCCGCGCTCTGCTGAGTGTCTCAGACAAAGCAGGTATCCTCGAATTTGCTCAGGCGCTCTCCAGCCGCGGCGTCGAACTCCTCTCTACAGGCGGAACCGCCCGCCTGCTGGCCGATGCGGGTCTTGCCGTTACCGAAGTGTCTGACTACACCGGCTTTCCGGAAATGATGGATGGACGCGTCAAAACCCTGCACCCGAAAGTGCACGGCGGCATTCTGGGTCGTCGCGGCCAGGATGACGCTATTATGGCGCAGCACGCTATCGAACCTATCGACATGGTGGTAGTTAACCTCTATCCCTTTGCGCAGACCGTCGCACGCGAAGGCTGCACGCTGGAAGATGCGGTTGAGAATATCGATATCGGCGGCCCGACCATGGTGCGCTCGGCGGCCAAGAACCATAAAGATGTGGCGATTGTGGTTAAGAGCAGCGACTACGACGCCATTGTGGCGGAGCTGGACGCCAACGAAAACTCGCTGACGCTGGAAACCCGTTTTGACCTTGCGATCAAAGCGTTTGAGCATACCGCCGCCTACGACAGCATGATTGCCAACTATTTCGGCTCACTGGTTCCCGCCTATCATGGCGAGCGCAATCAACCCGCCGGCCGTTTCCCGCGCACGCTCAATCTGAACTTCATTAAGAAGCAAGATATGCGCTACGGCGAAAACAGCCATCAGGACGCCGCCTTCTATATAGAAGAGAACGTGCAGGAAGCGTCGGTGGCCACCGCGCAGCAGATGCAGGGCAAGGCGCTCTCCTATAACAATATTGCTGATACCGACGCGGCGCTGGAGTGCGTGAAGGCGTTCAGCGAAGCGGCCTGCGTTATCGTTAAGCATGCCAACCCCTGCGGCGTCGCCGTTGGCGCATCGATTCTTGAGGCTTACGAGCGCGCGTATCAGACCGACCCGACTTCTGCCTTCGGCGGCATTATCGCTTTTAACCGTGAACTGGATGAAGCCACCGCGCAGGCGATTATCAGCCGTCAGTTCGTTGAGGTGATTATCGCCCCTTCCGCCAGCGAAGCGGCGCTGAAAGTCACGGCGGCCAAGCAGAACGTTCGCGTGCTGGTTTGCGGCCAGTGGCAGGCGCGCGTCCCCGGTCTCGATTTCAAACGCGTTACTGGCGGTCTGCTGGTGCAGGATCGCGATCTGGGCATGGTGGAAGCGAGCCAGCTGCGCGTGGTCAGCAAGCGTCAGCCGAGCGAGCAGGAGCTGCGCGACGCGCTCTTCTGCTGGAAGGTCGCGAAGTTCGTGAAATCCAACGCCATCGTTTATGCGCGTGACAATATGACCATCGGCATCGGCGCCGGCCAGATGAGCCGCGTCTACTCCGCTAAAATCGCCGGCATCAAGGCTGCGGACGAAGGGCTGGAGGTTAAAGGCTCGGCGATGGCGTCCGACGCCTTCTTCCCGTTCCGCGACGGTATCGATGCGGCAGCCGCCGTCGGCATCACCTGCGTTATCCAGCCGGGAGGCTCTATTCGCGACGACGAGGTTATCGCCGCGGCTGATGAACACGGCATCGCCATGATCTTCACTGACATGCGCCACTTCCGCCATTAATTATCCGGAGAGCAAAATGAAAATTTTAGTGATTGGCAACGGCGGTCGTGAACACGCGCTGGCCTGGAAAGCGGCGCAGTCGCCGCTGGCGGAAACGGTATTCGTCGCGCCCGGCAACGCAGGTACTGCGCTGGAGCCCGCGCTGCAAAATGTCGATATCAGCCCGACCGATATCCCTGCCCTGCTCGCGTTTGCCCAGCGCGAAGCGATCGACCTGACCATCGTCGGCCCGGAAGCGCCGCTGGTTATTGGCGTGGTCGACGCCTTCCGCGCGGCGGGTCTGAAGATTTTCGGCCCAACCAAAAACGCAGCGCAGCTGGAAGGCTCTAAAGCCTTTACCAAGGATTTCCTTGCCCGCCACCATATTCCTACCGCGGAGTACCGCAACTTTACGGATGTTGAAGTGGCGCTGGCGTACCTGCGCGAGAAAGGCGCGCCTATCGTCATCAAGGCTGACGGCCTGGCTGCCGGTAAAGGCGTGATCGTCGCAATGACGCTGGAAGAAGCTGAAGCGGCGGTTAAAGATATGCTGGCCGGCAACGCTTTCGGCGACGCAGGCCATCGCATCGTGATCGAAGAGTTTCTCGACGGCGAAGAAGCCAGCTTTATCGTGATGGTGGACGGCGAACACGTGCTGCCGATGGCCACCAGCCAGGATCATAAACGCGTCGGCGACGGCGATACCGGCCCGAACACCGGCGGCATGGGCGCCTACTCTCCTGCCCCGGTGGTGACCGACGAGATCCACCAGCGCGTGATGGATCAGGTGATCTGGCCAACGGTGCGCGGCATGGCGGCAGAAGGCAATGTCTATACCGGCTTCCTGTATGCCGGCCTGATGATTGATCGGTCGGGCCAGCCGAAAGTCATCGAATTTAACTGCCGCTTTGGCGATCCCGAAACCCAGCCAATCATGCTGCGCCTGCAGTCGGACCTGGTTGAACTCTGCCTGGCGGCCTGCGACGGCGCGCTGGATAAGACAGATTCAAAGTGGGATCCGCGCCCGGCGCTCGGCGTCGTGCTGGCAGCGGGCGGCTATCCGGGCGACTACGTCAACGGCGAGCAGATTCATGGCCTGCCGCTGGAGCAGGTTGACGACGGCAAGATATTCCATGCCGGGACGCGCCTTGAGAACGATCTGGTGCTGACGAACGGCGGCCGCGTGCTCTGCGTTACCGCGCTGGGCGACGACGTGGCGGCGGCGCAAAAGCGCGCCTATGAGCTGGCTCAGCCTGTTTCCTGGAACGGCAGCTTCTGCCGCCGCGATATCGGCTATCGCGCCATTAACCGCAAGTAAGTAAAAAGGGCGCGCCATGCGCCCTTTTCTCTGCCTTAAAAATCCGCTTCTTTCGGCTGTGAATCGCAGCGTTCTCCCGATGCCGCGCGCAGCAGCTGCGTGCCTTCCGGCGCCTCCAGCCAGGAGACCAGCAGCGGCGCGGCGCTGTGCCGCTGCTGCTGCGCCAGCGTCTGCAGCGCGTAATCGTCAAAAGAGGGCGACTCACGTCCGCCATCGCAAAGGGCGATTTGCTTCGCGCCCAGCCACTGGCCCTGCTTCAGCATCACGCGACCGCTAAGCAGCGCATTGCTCTGCGCCAGCATCCGCTGCGCATCGAACTTATAGAGCTCTACCGTATCCGGATCGACCGCTTCACGTCGCCCGGCCAGCTGCCGCTGCATAAAGCTCAGGCTGCCATCCTGATCGAAGCGCAGAGTAACATCGTCAGGCTGCTTGCCGCTGACGTGGCGCGCGACGCTAATCAGCTTCTCCTCTTGCCACACGTAGTCGGTAGTTTCTGCCGCCTCGCCGTTAAAAGGCGTGTAGAGCGTGCGCAAATGAATCGTAAGGTGGCTGTTTTTGCGCCAGATGCGCACTGCGCCGCGATCGGCAAGATAACCGCTGGCGCTAAAAGGAGGCGTGTCGGGCGTAGAACCGCACCCGGAAAGCAGAAGCAGAGTAAGCAGAGCAAAACAGGAGGGCAAACGCAGGTTCGGCATAGCTGGCCCCTAATACAAAAGGGGCGAATTCGCCCCTTCTTTTAAAATTCTGACCGCAATGCGACGTCTTATTTAACAGAGTCTTTCAGCGCTTTACCAGACACGAATGCCGGTACGTTTGCCGCAGCGATTTTGATCTCTTTGCCAGTTTGCGGGTTGCGACCGGTACGCTCAGCGCGGTGGTTCACTTTAAAAGTACCAAAACCAACCAGTTGTACAGCATCACCTTCTTTCAGAGACTCAGTGATCGCAGCCAGAGTTGATTCCAGAGCCGCTTTAGCCTGGGTTTTCGACAGGTCCGCTTTTTCCGCGATCACATCAATCAGTTGAGTCTTGTTCATAAGTTATCCTTAAAGTGTATTTATCGCTTGCTAAGCAACGAGTGCGAGGGAAAAGCCATATTCTGGCACTCTTCAGCCTGCACGCACCGATAGCCACAATTTTCAGCCCCCCAAATGTAGACCAGAGAGGGGGCCGATGTGAAGCCTCCAGGCGCGCTAATTCGGGCCTGAAGTCACGTTTTCCCGCCTTACTGCTGAAAATTTATACCGATGTTGCTGATTCCCGCCTCCCGCAGGTCTAAACGCAAACCTTTGATCAATTCAAGGTCTCGTTCTTCACAGTCGGCAAGCAGGCGGAAAATCTCCCATTGCAGGTCCCATTCATCGATTACGGCTGGGTTTTCGCGCAGCTCTTCGTCGCTCATTTCGCGTCCGGCCTGGGTCATTTCCAGCATCGCTACGGTGGTGATCGACGTCTTGCTGACCTCAATCGCATGCTCCAGCGTTTCGCCGCTCAGCATCGCGTGCAGCACTTCACTTAGCGCCACGCAGGCGTCGATAGCGGGATAGACGCCGTACACCTCGAAGGCGTCGCCGTCGGGAATGGCGGCTTCAAGCTTTTCCAGCTGGCTGTCAAAATTAATTTTGGCATCTTTGACCGTCAGGCTTTCCCAGATGAGATCGAGAAGGCGGCGATAAAGCGCCGGATCGGCGAATTCCGTCTGCTGGCAGAATGCCCAGTAATTGGGGAACATACGCTCGCACAGGCAAGCCATAAACGTCAGATGCTGCCAGCTTTCCAGCTTAGCCAGACGCAGGTGAACGGGGTTTTGTAACATGAACAGGGCTCTTCATCGTTTAGCTGGCGGCAGTGTACCGCAAAAGCGCCGCGCGCACAGCGTTAAAGCGCGCTTTGCCAGCGCTGAAAGGCGGTGCGGTTGGATGCCACGGCATCCGCCCAGCGCGTAGGCTCCGGCAGGCGATAGCCGCCCATGCAGTTTTCCACCCAGTGGAGTGCGCTATCCAGGCTGACGCGGTGTCCTGTCGCCACGAAAAGCGGGTTGCAGCGCGCTTTGCTGCGCCATACCCAGCCGATCTGCTCGCCTTTGTCTATCAGCGGCTGGCGCGAGCCCGGTTCGGCGTCCAAATCGGCAAAGCGACCGCACAGGCGCTTTTTCGCCACGCCGATAGTCGGCACGTCAACCATCAAGCCAAAGTGTGAGGCGACGCCGAGGCGACGCGGGTGCGAAATGCCGTGTCCGTCGACAAAAAGTAGATCCGGTTTGCGCTCAAGCATCTCCCATGCCGCCAGCAGCGCAGGATATTCGCGAAAAGAGAGGAAGCCGGGAATGTAGGGCATGGTGGTAGCGATGCGCGCCACGCGATGCTCCACCAGCTTGAGGGAGGGATATTCGAGGATCACCAGGGCGGCACGCGTGACCGCCCCTTCCTGCTCGAATCCGACATCGGCGCCGCCGATAAAACGCGGCGGCAGAACGTCGAAATCATCCTGCCGCACCACCTCTGCAGCGCGCTGAATTTGCTCCGCGCGCAGTGCAGCAATGTCCATACTTACTCCTGATGATATTGGCCTGAGAGACGATGTACCGCCTCGACGAACACGCCCGCATGCTCTGGCGGCACATCCTGATGGATACCATGTCCCAGGTTGAAGACGTGACCGCTGCCCGCGCCGAAGCCGTCGAGAATGCCTGCGACTTCCTGCTCGATACGTGCAGCTGGCGCATAAAGCATAGACGGATCCATGTTGCCCTGCAGCGCCACTTTGTCGCCGACGCGACGACGCGCCTCGCCAATATCAGTGGTCCAGTCAAGACCGAGCGCGTCGCAGCCGGTGGCCGCCATCGCTTCCAGCCACTGTCCGCCGCCTTTAGTGAAAAGGGTAATCGGCACGCGGCGCCCTTCGTTCTCATGCAGCACGCTGTCGACGATTTTATGCATGTAGTGGAGCGAGAACGCCAGGTAATCGCGGCCGGTCAGCACGCCGCCCCATGTGTCGAACACCATCACCGACTGCGCGCCCGCGCGGATCTGCGCGTTGAGATAAAGAATGACGCTGTCCGCCAGCTTGTCGAGCATCGCATGCAGCGTTGCCGGATCGGCATACATCATTTTTTTGATTTTGGTAAAAGCCTTGCTGCTGCCACCTTCGACCATATAGGTCGCCAGCGTCCAGGGACTGCCGGAGAAACCGATCAGCGGCACTTCGCCGTTGAGGTTTTTGCGGATGGTGCGCACCGCATTCATCACATAGCCGAGTTCCTGCTCAGGATCGGGCACCGGCAGTTTGTCGACATCGGCGCGGCAGGTAACCGGGTTAGAAAAACGCGGGCCTTCGCCGGTTTCGAAGTAGAGTCCCAGCCCCATCGCGTCGGGGATCGTCAGGATATCGCTGAAGAGGATCGCCGCGTCGAGCGGATAGCGGCGCAGCGGCTGCAGGGTGACTTCACACGCCAGTTCGGCGTTTTTGCACAGCGACATAAAATCGCCGGCTACGGCACGCGTCGCTTTGTACTCCGGCAAATAACGCCCGGCTTGTCGCATCATCCATACCGGCGTGATATCGACCGGTTGACGTAACAGGGCGCGCAGATAACGATCGTTCTTCAGTTCACTCATTTCAGGACTCTCTCAATTTCAGGCGCGTAGTGTAACACTTCTTACGCCTCGCTGCGGCAGATGGCGACGGTATCTTCGATTAGCCGGCGCGCCACAGTGCCCGGCGGCGGCAGCTGCGGCAGCGCGTCGTAGCGGTACCAGCCGGCGTCCAGCAGCTCTTTGTTATCGATTTGCAGATCGCCGCCATCATATTCCGCCATAAAAGCCATCATCAGCGAATGCGGGAAGGGCCAGGGCTGCGAGGTAACGTAACGCAGGTTTTTGACGCGGACGTTGCTCTCTTCCATCACCTCGCGCGCGACCGCCTGCTCCAGCGTCTCGCCCACCTCGACAAAGCCCGCCAGCACGGTATAGATGCTGTTGCGATGACGCGCATGATTGGCCAGCAATATTTCAGCGCCGCGTCGAATGGCGACAATGATGCAGGGCGCGATTTGCGGATAGTAGCGCTCGCGGCAGTGGCCGCAGAGACAGGCGTTTTCATGCTTGCTCAGATGCATTTCGTGGCCGCAGTAGCCGCAGAAGCGATGCGAGCGGTAAAACTCCGCCAGCTGCACGGCGCGCCCGGCAAGCTGAAACAGACCGGGCTCTTCATCAATCAGCTGACGCACCGAGAACATATCGCGATCGCGGCTCTCACACACCAGCCATACCGTTTCGCCCTGCCACTCGCCGACCGCCAGCGCCTTGCTGCCTGTAAGCTTAAACGCAGCGGCGCCGCCGTGAGGCAGATCGCCTTGCGGCAACCAAAGTTTCTGTTCATGGCTGACAATCCACCATCCAGCGTCTACGCTTGAGATCTCATGTTGCATCTAATCGTCATCCTTAGCGTCTTACCGATACGCTGAAGTCCTGATGTTAAGTGTGTAGACAAACAACTATACCCTAAATCGTCCAGCTTGCAGGCGGCACCAGGCCAGCCGCAGCGTGACGGGAAGGGAACTTTCTTTACATGGAGTCAGATATGCTTAACCAGTTAAACGTCCTGACCGAGCGCGTAGGTGGCAGCAACGAACTGGTAGACTCGTGGCTGGACGCCCGTCGCCAGCTACTTGTTTCTTATTACCACCTGGTTGGGCTGAAGCCTAACAAAGAGGCGCTCACAACGTTAGACGAGCAGGCGCTCGACAATTTTTGTCACGGTCTGGTCGACTACCTTTCTGCCGGTCACTTCAGCATTTACGAACGCATCATCAATGAGATGGAAGGCGACAGTCCAATGATTGCCGCTGCGCAGGTTTATCCGCCGCTGGAAGCCAACACCGAGCGCCTGATGCAGCTCTATGATGGCCACTTGCAGCAGTCCATTGACGACGATAACTGCGTTGATTTTCAGCTGGCGCTGTCGGAAGTCGGCGAAGTGCTGGAAGCGCGCTTTACGCTGGAAGATAAGCTGATCCAGCTTGCCTGGGATAATAGCCTGGTAAGCATAACAGCGGCCAACGACAGCAGCAGGCTGTCGCGTCCGGCTTAACATCAAGCAGTTGTAAATGGCTTGTTATTCTGCGCAAGCCCTTCTATGCTGAACGGGTTTTCGACTTTACCGTCAAAAACCCGTTTTGTTTTTTGTGCGATATGCACGAGCGTTTTGCGTTTTCAGCGTAGAGTGCGCCGCCAGTTCACGCCCGGATAGCGCGCAGGGACGGGGGCATACTGAAGTATGTGACCGTCACGAGCACTGCCCAGGGGTGAAATGGCAAGCTAAGCCGCTTAAAACGTGAAATGAAATCTTGTCGGAGTGCCCGCAAGGGCTGAGACCGTTAATTCGGGATCCGCGGAACCTGATCAGGTTAGAACCTGCGAAGGGAACAAGAGTAAACATCATCAGTACGCTGGCGATTTTGCCTGACGTTTCTGTTACTCCTTCCGAACTCCGGACAAGCAACGTTCCCCCTCAACAGGAAAATTGCTATGTCTATGACCAAAACCAACCGACGTGAACAGCGCGCCCAGGCGCAGGCCTTTATTGAAGCGCTTCAGAGCGGCGTAGCCTTTCCCAACTCGAAACGTATCTGGATCCGGGGCAGCCGTGCCGATATTCGCGTGCCGATGCGCGAGATCCAGCTCAGTCCGACGCTGCTCGGCGGCGATAAAGATCGTCCGCGCTATGAAGAGAATGAGGCGGTGCCGGTCTACGATACCGCTGGTCCCTATGGCGATCCCGATGCCGTTATCGATGTTCAGCATGGACTGGCAAAGCTACGCGCCGACTGGATCGCCGCGCGCGACGACAGCGAGACGCTGACGCACACCAGCTCGCGCTATACGCAGCAGCGTCTGGCCGACGACGGGCTCGATCATCTGCGTTTCGAGCGGCTGCCGCAGCCGCGGCGCGCCAAAGCGGGGCGCTGCGTTACCCAGCTCCACTATGCCCGTCAGGGCGTCGTCACGCCGGAGATGGAGTTTATCGCGCTGCGTGAGAATATGGGGCGCGAACGTATTCGCAGCGAAGTGCTGCGCCAGCAGCATGACGGCCACGGCTTCGGCGCGCAGCTGCCGGAAAACATCACCCCTGAGTTTGTACGTCAGGAAGTGGCCGCCGGACGCGCCATTATTCCCGCGAATATCAACCATCCCGAGTCAGAGCCGATGATTATCGGCCGCAATTTTCTGGTCAAGGTCAACGCCAACATCGGCAACTCAGCGGTCACCTCCTCTATTGAAGAAGAGGTGGAGAAGCTGGTCTGGTCGACACGCTGGGGCGCCGATACCGTGATGGATCTCTCCACCGGCCGCTATATTCATGAAACGCGCGAGTGGATCCTGCGTAACAGCCCGGTGCCCATCGGTACCGTACCGATTTATCAGGCGCTGGAAAAGGTCAACGGCGTGGCGGAGAACCTCGACTGGGAGGTGTTCCGCGACACGCTGCTGGAGCAGGCGGAGCAAGGCGTCGATTACTTCACTATCCACGCTGGCGTGCTGCTGCGCTATGTGCCGCTGACGGCGAAGCGCCTGACCGGCATCGTTTCGCGCGGCGGGTCGATTATGGCGAAGTGGTGTCTGTCGCATCATCGCGAAAGTTTTCTCTATACGCACTTCCGCGAAATTTGCGAAATCTGCGCCGCCTACGACGTTTCGCTGTCGCTTGGCGACGGCCTGCGTCCCGGCTCGATTCAGGACGCCAACGACGAGGCGCAGTTCGCCGAGCTGCGCACGCTGGGCGAGCTGACAAAAATCGCCTGGGAGTATGACGTGCAGGTGATGATTGAAGGTCCCGGTCATATTCCTATGCAGATGATCCGTCGCAATATGACCGAGCAGCTGGAGCACTGCCACGAAGCGCCGTTCTATACGCTCGGCCCGCTGACCACCGATATCGCGCCCGGCTACGATCACTTCACCTCCGGCATCGGCGCCGCGATGATTGGCTGGTTTGGCTGCGCCATGCTCTGCTACGTTACGCCCAAAGAGCATCTCGGCCTGCCGAATAAAGAGGACGTTAAGCAGGGTTTGATTACCTATAAGATCGCCGCCCACGCGGCGGATCTGGCGAAGGGGCATCCCGGCGCGCAGATCCGCGATAACGCCATGTCCAAAGCGCGCTTTGAATTTCGCTGGGAGGATCAGTTCAATCTGGCACTCGATCCTCACACCGCGCGCGCCTATCACGACGAAACCCTGCCGCAGGAGTCGGGTAAAGTGGCTCACTTCTGCTCAATGTGCGGCCCCAAATTCTGCTCGATGAAAATCAGTCAGGAAGTGCGCGACTATGCGGCCAGCCAGGCCGAGGCGCAGCCGATCGCCATCGGCATGCAGCAGATGTCTGAAACCTTTCGCCGCCGCGGCGGCGAGCTTTACCACTCAGCCGACGCGCTGAACGAGGAGAAACAATGAACGCCCCTTTCCCTGCTACCGCCTCGCGCTTAGGACTCTATCCGGTCGTCGACAACGTGGAATGGATTGCACGCCTGCTGGAGGTCGGCGTGCGCACTATCCAGCTGCGTATTAAAGATCGGGAGGCGGCGGCGGTGGAGCCATCGATTATCGAGTCGATTGCGCTCGGCAAGCGTTACAATGCTCGTTTGTTTATCAACGATTACTGGCAGTTGGCCGTTAAGCACCGCGCTTACGGCGTGCATCTGGGTCAGGAGGACCTGGATGTCGCGAACCTGAACGCCATTCGCGAGGCGGGTCTGCGGCTGGGGGTGTCGACGCACGACGATCGCGAGCTGGATCGTGCGCTGGCGATACGCCCTTCCTATATCGCGCTGGGGCATATTTTCCCTACCGAGACGAAGGCAATGCCGTCAGCGCCGCAGGGGCTGACGGAGCTTCAGCGGCATCTCGCGCGGCTTAAAGGCGTTTCGACCGTGGCAATTGGCGGCATCAGCCTGGCGCGCGCGCCGGCGGTGCTGGCAACCGGCGTCGGCAGTATCGCCGTCGTCAGCGCCATTACCCAGTCGCCGGACTGGCGCGCTGCGACCCAGGCGTTGCTGGCGCTGGCGGAACCGCCGGAGGCCTGACACGGAACGCGCCGCGCAAAAAGCGGCAACCTCCTGCAACAGCGGTAAAAAGAGTGGAAAACGGCGCACAGCGACAGGCTTTCTCGCTCGCGCCGTTATTCTGCTGCGCTACAGTGGCTTTCGCCGGGTATGTGCCCGGCCAGGGCCGGAACCTCCCCTCACCTCTCTGGCCCTGCCTCAACTATTTAGCCAGGAGGGCATCATGCTGCAGGGAGTGTGGAGAGTGTTCGCCCGTGCAGGCGGCTATCGCGTGCTCGACCGCCTGTCCGACTTTTGCCAGCGCCTGTTCGACACGGTCGTCCAGCGTTACCGCGAAGCTCAGTCGCAGGCAGTTGCGATATTTTCCCGATGCGGAAAAGAGCGATCCCACCGCAATCTGAATATGCGAATCGCGCAGTTCGCGATTAAGCCGCACGGCGTCAAACGCTTCCGGCAGTTCAACCCACATCATAAAGCCGCCCTGCGGACGCGAGACGCAGATGCCGCAGGGAAAGTAGTGACGCACCCAGCAGCTGAAGCAGTCGTAGTTGCGCTGATAAAGCTGACGCATACGCCGCAGATGCGGCTGATAGTAGCCCTGGCGAATAAACTCCGCCATCGCATGCTGCGCCAGCGTGTTGCTGGAGCCGGTAGCGATATACTTCATATGCAGTACGCGATCGCGATAGCGTCCTGGCGCAACCCAGCCGATGCGCAGGCCGGGCGCGACCGTTTTCGAAAAAGAGCTGCACAGCAGCACCCGACCGTCCAGGTCGAGCGATTTCAGCGTGGCTGGCCGCGGATACTCCCAGGCCAGCTCACCGTAAACATCGTCTTCAATCACCGCTACGTCAAAGCGCTGCGCCAGCGTCAACAGTGCACGCTTACGCGCCTCCGGCATAATGAAACCCAGCGGATTGTTGCAGTTAGGCACCACCATGACAGCCTTGATTGGCCACTGCTCAAACGCCAGCTCCAGCGCTTCCAGACTGATGCCGGTGACCGAGTCGGTGGGGATCTCAATGGCGCGAATGCCGAAGCCGCGCAGGGTCTGCATAATGCCGTGAAACGACGGCGACTCCACCGCGATGATATCGCCCGGCTCGCATATCGCGCGGATCGACACCGACAGCGCCTCATGGCAGCCGGTGGTAATAACGATATCGTCAACCGACAGCTGACAGCCGCTGTCGATCGCCAGCCGCGCTACCTGCTCGCGCAAGCCCGTTACGCCATACAGATTGTCATAGCTGAGAAGCTGTGTTTCCTGCCGCTGCGCCTGCCGACTGAGAATTTTCCACAGCGGTTTGAGGGTCGGCTGGGTGAGGTTGGGCATGCCGCTGCCCAGCTGCAGCACGTCGCTTTCCTGACGGCTCTCAAGCAGATCCAGCACCGACTCCCACTGAGTGATCTCTACCGGACGCTGCACCGGGCGCGTCAGCGCCGGCACCGGCGGCGCGGCCTTACGCGGCGCGACGAAATAGCCGGAACGCGGCTGCGGCGTAATCAGCTGCTTCTCCTCCAGCACGTGGTACGCCTGCTGCACGGTGCTAATGCTGACGCCATGTTCAAGGCTCAGCGTGCGCACTGACGGCAGCTTTTCACCGCTGCGGTAAAGCCCCTGCTCAATGCGCTGTGCCAGATGCATCGCCAGCTGTTGATAACGCGTCATGTTCGGCTCCCGTCAGGCTGAGAAGTTAAAAAACAGTACAGGCAGGCAAATTTTTTACCATTCAGACGCTGCCTGAGGCAATCTGTATGTTAAATAAAGTCGAATTTTGCGTCTGTATCCTTTGCGCCATCAGGCAGAAACTATTTCTCAGTTCACCTGATGAGGAAAGTAAAATGGGATACGAAGAAAACTGTGCGGCAAAACCTTTTTCTGTTACGCCCTGGTCTCTATTACGCGCCATCGCGCGCTGCCTGAGGGGTCTCCATCAGCGGCGTAAGACGCGCCTGATTCTGCTGCAGCTTAGCGATGCGCAGCTCAAAGATATCGGCCTGACGCGCGGCGATATTGAAAATGTGAAGCGTTAGCGTGCTGAAGTTCCACAGGGTGCGCCCCGGCCTTTTTTGCTCTGGCGGGTAGAGAAATGCTGTCCGCCAGACGTTTACTATCTCAACCAGCTCGCCGCTGGCAAAACCCCGTCACTAATCACTTTTTTATCCCAAAAAAAACCCTGCCGAGGCAGGGTTTTTATTACGCGAAGAGCGATTAGTCGTTGTCGCTGCCGCCGAGACCGGCATTCAGCAGTTCAGCCAGGCTGGCAGAGGCTTCATCCGCAGTAACCTGCGGCGCCACTGGCACTTCACCTGCGGCTTTACGACGCATACGATCCTGATGGTAGGCGTAACCAGTACCGGCCGGGATCAGACGACCCACGATCACGTTCTCTTTCAGGCCGCGCAGTTCATCGCGCTTGCCTGCAACAGCGGCTTCGGTCAGGACACGAGTCGTCTCCTGGAACGAGGCTGCCGAGATGAACGATTCGGTTGCCAGCGACGCTTTGGTGATACCCAGCAGATCGCGCACGTAGGTCGCGCCGATTTTGCCGTTCGCTTCGAGATCGCGGTTGGAGATCTTGATGCGAGAGACTTCTGCCTGCTCACCTTCCAGGAAGTCGGTGCTTCCCGCGCTCATGATGGTAGCTTTACGCAGCATCTGACGAACGATGACTTCAATGTGCTTATCGTTAATCTTAACGCCCTGCAGACGGTAAACTTCCTGCACTTCGTTAGTGATGTAACGGGTCACAGCATGGACGCCACGCAGACGCAGAATGTCGTGCGGCGATTCCGGACCGTCTGAAACCACGTCACCACGCTCTACGCGCTCGCCTTCAAACACGTTAAGCTGACGCCATTTCGGAATCATCTCTTCGTAAGGCTCGCTGCCATCAACCGGCGTAATCACCAGACGACGTTTACCTTTGGTCTCTTTACCGAAGGAGATGATACCGCTGATCTCCGCCAGGATTGCTGGCTCTTTCGGACGACGCGCTTCGAACAGGTCGGCAACGCGCGGCAGACCACCGGTGATATCCTTGGTACCGCCAGATTCCTGCGGCACACGCGCCAGGGTGTCACCAGAACTAATTTTCTTACCATCTTCCAGCTGTACGATCGCTTTGCCTGGCAGGAAGTACTGAGCCGGCATGTCGGTGCCTGGGATCAGAACGTCTTCGCCCTGCTCATCGACGATTTTCAGCGCCGGACGCAGGTCTTTACCACCAGCAGTACGCTCTGCGGTATCCAGTACCACCAGCGAGGAGAGGCCGGTCAGTTCGTCGGTCTGACGCGTGATGGTCTGGCCATCAATCATGTCAGTAAAGCGAATAAAGCCGCTGACTTCGGTGATAACCGGCATGGTGTGCGGATCCCAGTTCGCTACGGTTTCGCCCGCTGCAACCTGTTCGCCGTCGCCTTTCGCCATGGTCGCGCCGTAAGGGACTTTATAGCTCTCTTTAGTACGGCCAAACTCATCGATCATTTTCAGTTCGACGTTACGCGAGGTAATAACCAGTTTGCCAGCGGAGTTAGTTACCGACTTGGCGTTGGTCAGTTTGATGGTACCTTTGTTTTTCACCTGAATGCTGGACTCAGCTGCCGCACGCGATGCCGCACCACCGATGTGGAACGTACGCATGGTCAGCTGTGTGCCCGGCTCACCGATGGACTGTGCCGCGATAACACCGATCGCTTCACCTTTGTTGATGATGTGACCACGTGCCAGGTCGCGACCGTAGCAGTGGGCGCACACGCCAAAATCGGTTTCACAGCTAACAACGGAGCGAACCTTGATGGTGTCGACAGAGTTCTGTTCAACCACATCACACCAGTGCTCATCCAGCAGCGTATTACGCGGAACCAGGATGTCAGCGGTGCCCGGCTTCAGCACGTCTTCTGCGGTCACACGACCCAGTACGCGCTCGCGCAGCGGCTCTTTAACGTCGCCGCCTTCGATAACCGGCGTCATCATGATGCCTTCGAAGGTGCCGCAGTCATCTTCGGTCACTACCAGATCCTGCGCAACGTCAACCAGACGACGCGTCAGATAACCGGAGTTCGCGGTTTTCAGTGCGGTATCCGCAAGACCTTTACGCGCACCGTGGGTCGAGATGAAGTACTGGAGTACGTTCAGACCCTCACGGAAGTTCGCGGTGATCGGCGTCTCGATGATGGAGCCGTCTGGCTTCGCCATCAGGCCACGCATACCGGCCAGCTGACGAATCTGCGCTGCAGAACCACGCGCACCGGAGTCCGCCATCATAAAGATGCTGTTAAAGGAAACCTGTTTCTCTTCTTCGCCGTCACGGTTAATCACGGTTTCAGTCGAGAGGTTTTCCATCATCGCCTTCGCTACGCGCTCGTTCGCCGCAGCCCAGATATCGATGACTTTGTTATAGCGCTCGCCCGCGGTAACCAGACCAGACTGGAACTGCTCCTGGATCTCAGCCACTTCCGCTTCCGCTTCGGTGATGATTTCCACTTTCTTCTCTGGGATAACCATGTCGTCGATGCCGACAGACGCGCCTGAACGGGCAGCGTAGGCGAAACCGGTGTACATGGTCTGGTCAGCAAAGATAACAGTCGGCTTCAGGCCCAAAATGCGGTAACAGGTGTTCAGCATTTTGGAGATCGCTTTTTTGCCCAGCGCCTGGTTAACGATAGAGAACGGCAGACCTTTCGGCACGATCATCCACAGGATGGCGCGGCCAATGGTGGTGTCGATGAGGCTGGTTTTAGCGACCCACTCATCCTGCTCATTTTTCTCGTGTTCGGTAATACGTACCTTCACACGAGCGTGCAGCGATGCCAGGCCAGCGCGGTAAACACGCTCGGCTTCTTTCGGGCCGGTCAGCACCATGCCTTCGCCTTTGGCGTTAACACAGTCACGGGTCATGTAGTACAGACCCAGTACAACGTCCTGAGACGGAACGATGATTGGCTCGCCGTTCGCAGGTGACAGGATGTTGTTGGTAGACATCATCAGCGCACGCGCTTCCAGCTGGGCTTCCAGCGTCAGCGGTACGTGAACGGCCATCTGGTCACCATCGAAGTCGGCGTTATAGGCCGCACACACCAGCGGGTGCAGCTGAATAGCTTTACCTTCGATCAGAACCGGTTCAAACGCCTGGATACCCAGACGGTGCAGCGTCGGTGCACGGTTCAGCAGAACCGGGTGCTCGCGGATAACTTCATCCAGGATATCCCAGACAACCGCTTCTTCGCGCTCAACCATTTTCTTCGCGGCTTTGATGGTGGTGGCCAGGCCACGCAGCTCCAGCTTGCCGTAGATGAACGGTTTGAACAGCTCCAGCGCCATTTTCTTAGGCAGGCCGCACTGATGCAGACGCAGGTATGGACCTACGGTGATAACAGAACGACCGGAGTAGTCAACACGCTTACCGAGCAGGTTCTGACGGAAACGACCCTGTTTACCTTTGATCATATCGGCCAAAGATTTCAGCGGACGCTTGTTGGAACCGGTGATCGCACGACCGCGACGGCCGTTATCCAGCAGGGCGTCGACCGCTTCCTGCAGCATACGTTTTTCGTTGCGTACGATGATGTCAGGCGCGGCCAGATCCAGCAGACGCTTCAGACGGTTGTTACGGTTGATAACGCGACGATAGAGATCGTTCAGATCCGACGTCGCGAAACGACCGCCGTCCAGCGGAACCAGCGGACGCAGATCCGGCGGCAGCACCGGCAGCACGGTCAGGATCATCCACTCTGGCTTGTTGCCAGACTGCACGAATGCTTCCAGCAGCTTGATGCGCTTGGTCAGCTTCTTACGCTTGGTCTCGGAGTTGGTTTCGTTCAGCTCTTCACGCAGCTGCTCGCACTCTTGCTCCAGATCCATATTTTTCAGCAGAGCCTGGATCGCTTCGGCGCCCATCTTCGCATCGAATTCGTCACCGAACTCTTCCAGCGCGTCAAGGTACTGTTCTTCGGTCAGAATCTGACGTTTTTCGAGGTTGGTCATGCCACCTTCGACAACAACGTATGATTCAAAGTAGAGCACGCGTTCGATATCGCGCAGCGGCATATCCAGCAGCAGGCCGATACGGGACGGCAGCGACTTCAGGAACCAGATGTGCGCGGTCGGAGAAGCGAGTTCGATGTGGCCCATGCGCTCACGGCGCACTTTGGTCTGGGTCACTTCAACGCCGCACTTCTCACAGATCACGCCGCGGTGTTTCAGGCGCTTATACTTACCGCACAGGCACTCGTAATCTTTTACCGGTCCGAAAATACGGGCGCAGAAAAGACCGTCACGTTCAGGCTTGAAGGTACGGTAGTTAATGGTTTCCGGCTTTTTCACTTCACCGAATGACCAGGAACGGATCATGTCTGGCGAAGCCAGCGCAATTTTGATCGCATCAAACTCTTCGGTCTTAGTTTGCGCTTTCAGAAACTTAAGTAAGTCTTTCACGGATTAGCTCCCGTCGGAGTGGAACTCTCAGGGGCGCGCAGCCGAAACGGCGCGCCCCATAACCAGTACTTGCGAGTGCTTACTCGTCTTCCAGCTCGATGTTGATGCCCAGCGAGCGAATCTCTTTCAACAGTACGTTGAAGGACTCCGGCATGCCCGGTTCCATCTGATGGTTGCCGTCGACGATGTTTTTATACATCTTCGTACGACCATTCACGTCATCAGACTTAACGGTAAGCATTTCCTGCAGGGTGTATGCCGCGCCGTATGCTTCCAGCGCCCACACTTCCATCTCACCAAAGCGCTGACCACCGAACTGTGCTTTACCACCCAGCGGCTGCTGAGTAACCAGGCTGTAAGAGCCGGTTGAACGCGCATGCATCTTGTCATCCACCAGGTGGTTGAGTTTCAGCATGTACATGTAGCCCACAGTTACCGGACGCTCGAACTGCTCGCCGGTACGGCCGTCAAACAGGGTGATCTGGCCGGAAGTCGGCAGATCGCCAAGCTGCAGCAGCTCTTTGATTTCGCTCTCTTTCGCGCCGTCAAACACCGGCGTCGCGATCGGCATACCTTTTTTCAGGTTCTCAGCCAGACGCAACACTTCGTCATCAGAGAAGGTGTTGAGGTCAACGCGCTGACGCACGTCCGCGCCCAGGTCATAGGCGCGCTGGATGAATTCGCGCAGTTTCGCGACTTCTTCCTGACGCTTCAGCATGGCGTTGATCTTGTCGCCGATACCTTTCGCCGCCATACCCAGATGCGTTTCCAGGATCTGACCGATGTTCATACGTGACGGTACGCCCAGCGGGTTCAGTACGATGTCGACCGGCGTGCCGTTCTCGTCGTAAGGCATATCTTCGATCGGGTTGATCTTAGAGATAACACCTTTGTTACCGTGACGGCCTGCCATCTTATCGCCCGGCTGAATCTGACGTTTAACGGCCAGATAGACTTTGACGATTTTCAGCACGCCCGGCGCGAGGTCGTCGCCCTGGGTGATCTTGCGACGCTTGGCTTCAAGTTTTTTCTCAAACTCGTGCTTCAGTTCGTCGTACTGCTCAGCCAGCTGCTCCAGCGCGTTCTGTTTCTCTTCGTCGGTCAGGCCCAGCTCCAGCCAGCGCTCGCGCGGCAGCTTGTCGAGCTTGTCCGCTTCTACGCCGCCAGAGATCAGTACAGCCTGAATACGGCCGAACAGGCCCGCTTCGAGGATCTGCAGTTCTTCAGACAGGTCTTTCTTCGCCTGCTTCAGCTGCATCTCTTCGATTTCCAGCGCACGCTTGTCTTTTTCCACGCCATCGCGGGTAAAGACCTGAACGTCGATAACGGTACCAGAAACGCCGTTCGGCACGCGCAGCGACGAATCTTTCACGTCGGAGGCTTTTTCGCCGAAGATAGCGCGCAGCAGTTTCTCTTCCGGCGTCAGCTGGGTTTCACCTTTCGGCGTGACCTTGCCCACCAGAATGTCGCCACCGGTCACTTCTGCACCGATATACACAATGCCGGACTCATCCAGTTTAGAGAGCGCAGCTTCACCCACGTTCGGGATATCAGCGGTGATCTCTTCTGGCCCCAGCTTGGTGTCGCGAGACACGCACGCCAGTTCCTGAATGTGGATGGTGGTGAAACGGTCTTCCTGAACCACACGCTCGGAAACGAGGATGGAGTCTTCGAAGTTGTAACCGTTCCACGGCATGAACGCGACGCGCATGTTCTGGCCAAGCGCCAGTTCACCCAGGTCGGTTGACGGACCGTCAGCCAGCACGTCGCCGCGCTCGACCGGCTCGCCCAGCGACACACACGGCATCTGGTTGATGCAGGTGTTCTGGTTAGAACGGGTGTACTTAGTCAGGTTATAGATGTCGATGCCCGCTTCGCCCGGATACATCTCATCTTCGTTAACTTTGATAACGATACGGGATGCGTCGACGTACTGTACGGTACCGCCACGTTTCGCTACGGCGGTCACGCCTGAGTCGACTGCTACCGCGCGCTCCATACCGGTACCTACCAGCGGCTTATCAGCGCGCAGCGTCGGTACAGCCTGACGTTGCATGTTCGCACCCATCAGGGCGCGGTTAGCATCGTCGTGCTCCAGGAACGGGATCAGTGACGCACCGACGGAAACCACCTGCTGGGTGGAAACGTCCATGTAGTCAACCTGATCGCGGCTGAACAGGCTCGATTCGCCTTTGCTACGGCAGGTGACGAGATCGTCAACGAAGTGACCTTCATCATCCAGCTGGGCGTTCGCCTGAGCGATAACGTAGTTACCCTCTTCGATTGCAGAGAGGTAATGGATTTCGTCAGAGACCACGCCGTCGATAACGCGACGATACGGGGTTTCCAGGAAACCGTACTCGTTAGTCTGCGCGTAGACAGACAGCGAGTTGATCAGACCGATGTTCGGACCTTCAGGGGTTTCGATTGGACATACGCGACCGTAGTGGGTCGGGTGTACGTCTCGAACTTCGAAGCCAGCACGCTCGCGCGTCAGGCCGCCTGGGCCGAGTGCAGAGATACGACGTTTGTGCGTAATCTCAGACAGCGGGTTGTTCTGATCCATAAACTGTGAGAGCTGGCTGGAGCCAAAGAACTCTTTCACCGCCGCCGAAATCGGCTTGGCGTTGATCATGTCCTGCGGCATCAGCGTGTCGAGATCGCCCAGCGACAGACGCTCTTTCACCGCGCGCTCTACGCGAACCAGGCCAACGCGGAACTGGTTTTCCGCCATTTCACCTACTGAACGAATACGACGGTTGCCGAGGTGGTCGATATCGTCCACTTCGCCTTTACCGTTACGGATGTCGATCAGCTTCTTCATCACTTCGATGATGTCTTCTTTGCTCAGGATGCCTGAACCTTCGATTTCATCACGCAGCAGTGAACGGTTGAACTTCATGCGGCCAACAGCGGACAGATCGTAACGATCTTCCGAGAAGAACAGGTTCTCGAACAGGTTCTCAGCGGCTTCACGCGTCGGCGGCTCGCCAGGACGCATCATGCGGTAGATCTCAACCAGCGCGCTCAGGCGATCGTTGGTCGGGTCAACGCGCAGGGTCTCGGAGATGTACGGGCCGTGATCCAGATCGTTGGTGAACAGCGTTTCGATACGCTTGTGGCCAGCCTGGCTCAGCTTAGCTAGCAGGTCCATGGAGAGTTCCATGTTCGCCGGAACAATCAGTTCGCCGGTGCTCTCGTCGATATAGTCTTTCGCGACCACTTTGCCCGCGATGTACTCAACCGGCACTTCGATGTGCTGAATGCCATCTTTTTCCAGCTGACGAATGTGGCGCGCAGTAATGCGACGACCTTTTTCAACGTAGACGTTGCCGTTCGCTTCGATGTCGAAAGAGGCAGTTTCGCCGCGCAGGCGCTCAGGCACCAGCTCCATCTGCAGCTTGTTGTCGCGAATCTCGAACACCACTTTCTCGAAGAACAGATCGAGGATCTGCTCGGTGGTGAAGTTCAGCGCGCGCAGAATGATACTGGCCGGCAGCTTACGACGACGGTCGATACGTACGAACAGGTTGTCTTTCGGGTCGAACTCGAAGTCCAGCCATGAACCGCGATAAGGAATGATGCGTGCGTTATAGAGCACTTTACCCGATGAGTGGGTTTTACCTTTATCGCTGTCGAAGAAGACGCCAGGACTACGATGCAGCTGAGAAACGATAACGCGTTCAGTACCGTTGATAACAAAGGTACCGTTGTCCGTCATGAGCGGGATTTCGCCCATGTAGACTTCTTGTTCTTTAATGTCTTTTACGGTGCCTTCCGGCGCTTCGCGCTCGTAGATCACCAGACGTAGTTTGACGCGCAGCGGAGCAGAGAACGTCACGCCACGAATCTGACACTCTTTCACGTCAAAGACGGGTTCGCCCAGACGATAGCTGACATATTGCAGCTCTGAGTTACCGCTATAACTCTGAATGGGGAAGACGGAACGGAAGGCTGCTTCCAGTCCGTACTGACCTTCTGAATCTTGCTCGATGAACTTCTGAAACGAGTCAAGCTGGATAGAAAGGAGATAAGGTATGTCCAGTACTTGCGGACGTTTACCAAAATCCTTACGAATACGTTTTTTCTCGGTATAGGAGTAAACCATAGGGTTCCTCAGCTAGCTGACAAGTCGACCCACGCTGTCCGTCCTGAAGGACAGTTCATGCAACACTATTTTGTTTGATTCATGCGGCGCAGAGGCCACATGCAATACATCTTTCTATCACTCTTAAATCATTTCATTGCATTAGCATGGGCAGGGAACCCGCGCAGGAAAGCAGTATATTAAGTCGTCGATAGAAAAAGATATTGAAGAGCAGCGATGGACAAACAGTGCGAAACCCCATCAAGGCTCTTGAGCGCAAAAAGGCTGGTGACCCAAAAGCCACCAGCCATCAGCCTGATTTTACTCAGGCTGCAACCCGAAGGTTGTCTTACTTAACTTCAACGTCAGCGCCAGCTTCTTTCAGAGCAGCTTCAAGTGCAGCTGCGTCGTCTTTGCTGATGCCTTCTTTGATCACGCCAGTTGCTTCAACCAGGTCTTTGGCTTCTTTCAGGCCCAGACCAGTTGCGCTACGAACGGCTTTGATTACCGCTACTTTGTTCGCGCCAGCAGATTTCAGTACGACGTCGAATTCAGTTTTCTCTTCAACAGCTTCAGCCGGGCCAGCAGCAACAGCTACAGCAGCAGCAGCAGAAACGCCGAATTTTTCTTCCATAGCAGAAACCAGCTCAACTACTTCCATTACGGACATAGCGGCAACGGCTTCCAGAATTTGGTCTTTAGTGATAGACATGACAATTGTTCCTAAGAATCAGAAAAAGTTTATACGTTAGCAAGTACGAATGAAAAGAATTTGGCCTTAAGCCGCTTCTTTTGCATCGCGAACAGCAGCCAGAGTGCGGACCAGTTTGCCAGCAGCGGCTTCTTTCATGGTCGACATCAGACGTGCCAGTGCTTCTTCGTAAGTCGGCAGCGTTGCCAGACGGTCAATTTGTGCCGCCGGGATCAGCTCACCTTCAAAGGCTGCAGCTTTGACCTCAAATTTTGCATTCGCTTTCGCGAAATCTTTGAACAGACGAGCAGCAGCGCCCGGGTGTTCCATAGAATATGCAATCAGGGTCGGACCAACAAACGTGTCTTTCAGGCACTCGAACTGAGTACCTTCAACGACGCGGCGCAGCAGGGTGTTACGAACAACACGCATGTAAACGCCAGCTTCACGACCTGCTTTACGCAGTTCGGTCATTTTATCAACGGTAACGCCGCGAGAATCCGCAACAACCGCTGACAGCGCGCCTTTGGCTACTTCGCTGACTTCAGCAACAATCGCTTGTTTGTCTTGAAGATTTAATGCCATTAGCTTTTGCTCCTGGATTTTGGCCGGAGATGAATTTCTCCGGAACTCACTTCACCTACCGACCCAAAGGAAGGTAAGCGCTAAAACACGGTGAGCAGAATCCAGTTAAGAAAAAATTCTTTTTGGCTCTGTCACCGTCTACGCAGGGGATTAAGCGTCACATCCGAAGATGGGCCGCGCCTGCGGTCTTGGACGGAGGCCAGGAAAGGCCTGGCTCCAACCTACCCCGCCGTTTTCGTCGCCTTGCTGAAGCAAGTGCGCTGGTCACAGCGGGATATAAATTCAGCGTCTGTTTTACCAGAACAACGGGCGTAAGATTCTAGGTGAATTTTTCGCCCGTTTCAAGCAGCAATTAGTTTGCTGCTGCGTTCAGACCCGCCTGGTCGATGGCAACGCCAGCGCCCATGGTGGTAGACAGGCTGATTTTCTTGATGTAAACACCTTTTGCCTGAGCAGGTTTTGCTTTTTTCAGCGCAACCAGCAGAGATTCCAGGTTTTCTTTCAGCTTGTCAGCGTCGAAGTCCACTTTACCGATGGTAGTGTGGATGATGCCGTTTTTGTCGTTACGGTAACGAACCTGGCCCGCTTTAGCGTTTTTAACCGCTTCAGCAACGTTCGGCGTGACGGTACCGACTTTCGGGTTTGGCATCAGGCCGCGTGGGCCCAGAACCTGGCCTAACTGGCCAACAACGCGCATCGCATCTGGAGAAGCGATAACCACGTCAAAGTTCATTTCGCCTTTTTTGATCTGGTCAGCCAGATCTTCCATACCTACCAGCTCAGCGCCAGCTGCTTTAGCAGCTTCAGCGTTTGCGCCCTGGGTAAAGACGGCAACGCGTACTGAACGACCAGTACCGTGCGGCAGAACGGTCGCACCACGAACGTTCTGGTCAGATTTACGAGCGTCGATGCCGAGGTTAACGGCAACGTCCACGCTCTCTACAAACTTAGCGGTAGCCAGTTCTTTCAGCAGAGCAACGGCTTCAGTAACATCGTACTGTTTGGTCGCATCAACTTTGTCACGGATCACGCGCATGCGCTTGGTCAGCTTAGCCATTTCTTAGTCCTCCACTACCAGGCCCATGGAACGAGCGGTACCTTCGATAGAGCGAGTCATCGCTTCTACGTCAGCACCAGTCATGTCCGCAGCTTTGGTTTCTGCGATTTCACGTACCTGAGCACGGGTTACTTTACCGACTTTGTCTTTGTTCGGCTTACCAGAACCAGACTTGATGCCCGCTGCTTTTTTCAGCAGAACGGCGGCCGGCGGCGTTTTGGTAACGAAGGTGAAAGAACGGTCGCTGTATACGGTGATAACAACCGGAGTAGGCAGACCTTTCTCTAGGGATTCCGTTTTGGCGTTAAACGCTTTACAGAATTCCATGATGTTAACGCCCTGCTGACCCAGAGCCGGACCTACCGGTGGGCTCGGGTTAGCCATACCCGCTGCAACCTGCAGCTTGACGTAGGCTTGTACTTTCTTGGCCATGATTTTTCCTCAGTTGGGTATAGCGCCTGAAAAACAGGCTCCCCGTGATAACAATTCACACGCTGTTGCCAGCGCATAAAAACAAAAGGCGCGAAATTATAGTTAAATTTCGCGCCTGCTGCAAGAGTCAAAATGTGAACAAGGTGATTAACCTTTCTCCACCTGCCCGAAGTCCAGTTCGACCGGCGTTGCGCGGCCAAAGATAGAAACGGACACTTTCAGGCGGCTCTTCTCGTAATCCACCTCTTCGACCACGCCGTTGAAGTCGGCGAACGGGCCGTCGTTGACGCGCACCATTTCGCCCGGTTCGAACAGCGTTTTCGGACGCGGCTTATCACCCACCTGCTGCAGGCGGTTCATGATCGCATCCACTTCTTTATCGCTGATCGGCGCTGGGCGGTCAGAGGTGCCGCCGATGAAACCCATCACGCGCGGTACGCTGCGCACCAGGTGCCAGCTGGCGTCATTCATCACCATCTGCACCAGCACATAGCCGGGGAAAAATTTGCGTTCGCTTTTACGACGCTGACCGCCGCGGATCTCTACCACTTCTTCAGTAGGAACCATGACGTCGCCGAACAGCTCTTCCATGTTGTGCAATTTGATGTGCTCGCGCAGCGACTGTGCTACGCGGCCTTCAAAGCCGGAAAACGCCTGCACGACGTACCAGCGTTTTTTTGGAGCTTCAGACATCTCAGAACCTCAGGCCAGTGATAAACGATACCAGACGGACCAGAATACCATCCAGCCCCCACAAAATCAGTGACATCACGGCGGTAACCGCGGCAACGATTAACGTGGTATGCAGCGTTTCCTGGCGAGTCGGCCAAATGACCTTACGCATTTCGGTGCGTGCTTCACGTGCAAAAGCCACGGTTGCTTTGCCTTTGACCGTCAGCAGCGCAATGCCGCCCGCAGCCGCAATCAGCACCACGACGGCCAGCGCGCGCAATGGCAGCGTCACATCGCGATAGATATAATTGCCTACGATGGCTACCAGCAGCAACGCAACAACAGCCAGCCATTTTATCGCTTCCAGGCCGCGCCCGCTCCCTTGAGCTTCGGTATTCGCACTCATAAACCAACCTGCCACAATAATTCAGAAACTATTTTGCCCCGCAAGGCGAGGCATCCAAACCGAATGAGCTTTTGGGGCGTAACTCGGTATCCTACGCCGCGCAACAGAGCCTGTCTCAGCAATGATTATGATCGAAAATCACTGATGAGCCAGGTTCTATATAACAGCGTGCAAAAAGGGCATCAAATGATGCCCTTTCCGTATGCATTGCGTCAAATGTTATCGT
>NZ_JAUZUX010000028.1:0-27240 GCF_031844285.1 Enterobacter sp. BRE11 | reverse complement strand
TCCGATTTAATTGCACAACCCTTTTTTCGATCTTTTTTTCCGTATGGCGATAAAACAATCTTATTGCAGAGATCTTCAACGATCGCAGGCCTTTTACGCTTGTCTGGCCCCGCGATCTGTCCCAGTCTGTAGCCGAATAGACAAGGAGAATGCAAATGTCAGCTCTACGACCTTATAAAGAGAGTTATCCGCAGTGTGGGCAGCGCGTCATGATTGACGCCTCTAGCGTAGTGATTGGCGACGTCGCGCTGGGCGATGATGTCAGCATCTGGCCGCTGGTCGCGATACGCGGCGACGTGAATCAGGTACGCATCGGCGCGCGCACGAATATACAGGATGGCAGCGTGCTGCACGTGACCCACAAATCCGCCAGCAACCCGGAGGGGTTCCCTTTAACTATCGGCGCTGATGTTACCGTTGGGCATAAAGCGATGCTGCACGCCTGCACTATCGGCGATCGCGTACTGGTAGGAATGGGATCAATTGTACTGGACGGCGCCATTATTGAAGATGACGTAATGATAGGCGCAGGTAGCCTTGTTCCGCCGGGCAAGCGACTGAAGAGCGGCTATCTCTATCTCGGTAGCCCGGTCCGCCAGGTGCGACCGCTGAGCGAACAGGAGATGGCAGGCTTGCTTTACTCCGCCAACAATTATGTTCGCTGGAAGGATGACTATCTCGCCGAGGCGAGCCAGACCCACTCCTGATCGTCGAACGCGTCATTAGCGATGGCCGCTTCCGCTTCGTCTTCTATATCCCAGCGATGCGCGGTAAACAGGGCCATCGCCTCTCCCTGGCCGAAACGCTGTTCAAGGGCTTTGGCAGAGATGGCACAGGTCAGCATCATGCCGTTGACCAGCGCCGGAAAGCAGACGACTTCTTTGTCTGCGTGCCACTCTTCGCGCTCGGGAAATTGAATCGCCTGATTCATGGCTGCATCACCTGTTTAAGCCGTGCGATAACGGGCGCTATCTGCGGCATGACGCCGTGCCATAGCTGAAACGCGTGCGCTGCCTGCCCCACCAGCATCCCCAGACCATCCGCGCGCTGCTGTGCACCCTGCTGTTCACACCAGTGCAAAAAGGGCGTCGCGCCAGCCTGATAAAACATGTCGTAGCAGCGAACCTGGGCATCGATCAGTGAAACAGGTAGCGGCGGTACCTCGCCGCTGACGCCGCTGGAGGTGGCATTGACGATAAGATCGAAAGCTCGTCCCGTCAGTTGATCAAAACGGCAGGCCTCAATCTCGCCGCTCTGGCGAAAAAGCTGCGCCAGCTCTTCCGCGCGCGCCTGAGTTCGGTTGACGACCGTCACCGCACAGCCAGCGGAAAGCAGCGGCAGGATAACGCCGCGCGCTGCGCCGCCTGCTCCCACCAGCAAAATGCGATCGCCCGGGCGAATCAGCGCCAGACGTTCAAGATCGCTCAGCAGACCGATACCGTCGGTATTGTCGCCCAGGATGCGGCCGTCGCTGCACTTTTTCAGGGTGTTGACGGCGCCGGAAAGCGCCGCTCGTTCGCTCAGCTCGTCGGCAAACTCGCAGGCCTGCTGTTTAAAAGGCAGTGTAACGTTCGCGCCGCGTCCGCCCTGCACGAAAAACGCAGCGATAGCGTCAGGAAACGCTTCAAGCGGCGCACACACCCGGCCATAGCGATGCGTAATGCCCGTCTGCTCGGCAAACGCCTGGTGAATCAAAGGCGATTTACTGTGGCTGATGGGATTGCCGAATACCGCAAACTGATCCATGAATTAGCCCTGACGAATAAGGTTGCCGGTTAGCACATCGCGAATCTCGGACGGATTCTGCCTACCGCCGGTTTCGCCTGCCAGCACAGGAAAGGCCGCGCCGAACTGCGCCCTGACCGCCTCGACCGTGCGGCAAGGTGCTTCGCCTGACAGGTTGGCGCTGGTCGATACTAACGGTTTGCCGAAGGCGCGGCACAGCGCCTGGACATCGGGATGATCGCTGACGCGGATGGCCAGCGAATCAAAACGTCCTGTCAGCCAGCGCGGCGTTTGCGGCGTAGCGGGTACGACAAAAGTCACCGGGCCCGGCCAGTGAGCAAACATACGTTCACGCTGCTCGACGGTGAGTTCGCGGTCGGAGATATAGGGTTCCAGCTGAGCATAATCGGCGGCGATGAGGATCAATCCTTTCTCAACAGGACGCTGTTTTAATGTCAGCAGCGCCGCTACGGCGCTTTCGCTATCCGGGTCGCAGCCCAGACCAAATACGGCTTCGGTTGGATAAGCAATAACGGCCTGCTGACGCAGTTGCTCAAGGCAATCCTCCAGCGAACCGGAAAAAGTTTGATTTTGCATGATGTTATCTTAAGTCTCTGATGCGGCGGCCTTGCCGCAACTTTTACTGGCGCAAAAGCGTTTAACGCCCTGCGCGGTTTTCTTCTCTACCAGCAGCGGAAAAGCACAGTGCGGACATATGCCTGCGACTGGCGTTGCATTGACGGCGAACTGGCAGGCCGGATAGCGGTTGCAAGAGTGGAAGGTCTTGCCGTAACGCGAGCGACGCTGCACCAGTTTACCTTCCAGACACTGCGGGCAGGCGATAAGCGTTTCATCGGGTTTATCTATCGCTTCGCTATAGTCGCATTCAGGATAGTGGCTACAGCCGATGAACATGCCATAGCGTCCCTGACGCAACGCTTTATCCGCGCCGCACTGCGGACAGGCGTGCCCTTCGAGCACCTTGACGATGTGGCCGTCAGCCTGACTTTTTAGCGGCCGTATATAGTCGCAAGCTGGATAGTTTGTGCAGCCTAAAAAGGCGCCGTGTTTACCGCTGCGAATAACGAGATCTGCCCCGCATGCGGGGCAGGGATCCTGTTTACGCACGGTGAAGAGTGCTGATTTGCTCATAACGATGGCTGCATAACCAATAATTAATGCAGCATGCCTTCATTGACGTCGAATAACAGTTCTTCCATTTGCTGATAGGCGTTTTCGCATCCCGGAAGATTGAATAACACCATCAACACCACCCATTTGAGATCTTCCAGATCGAACTCGAGCGTATCGAGCGCCATGACTCGTTCGATGACCATTTCACGCGTTTCCATATTGAGCACCTGAATTTGCTCAAGGAACAGCAGGAAACCACGACATTCGGCATCTAAACGCTGGCCTTCTTCTTCCGTGTAGATGCGCATTGAAAGCGGATCGTTGGCTAACAGAATCGGGTCGACCAGGCCTTCCTGATAATCTGCGAGCTTTTCTAACCAGTTCAACGCATTGTAGATATCTTCACGATGAAAACCGGCATCGGTTAAGTCATCAGTCAATGTATCCTGATCAACCTGCATTTCTGCTTCGTTGTGGATATATGTCTCAAACAAGTACATTAGTACGTCGAACATGGCATGCCCTCCTCAATCGGACATAGCCGCCGGGTACAGCTGCGATCCATCCTGCTAACTCCAGCTCCAGCAGTTGGGCTGCAATCACTGGCACAGGTTGGCCGGCACGTTCAGCGACGACGTCAACAGGTGTAACCTCATCACCTACGTTAGCCAACACCTCAGCAAATGGCAATGCCGCATCACCGCTGTCCTCAGAATATATTCCTTCCGGCTGCGTAAAAGGCAGCCAGCTAAGTGCAGCGCGAAGATCTTCGACGATGTCGGTGGGATGGGCCACCAGCAACGCGCCTTGCTGAATCAGCCAGTGCGTCCCTTCGCTGCCGGGATTGCCCAGCGCGCCGGGCAAGGCGTAGACATTGCGATTTTGCTCCAGCGCATAGCGCGCGGTGACCAGCGAACCGCTTTTAAGCGTCGCCTCTACCACCAGCACACCGCGGCTTAGTCCGCTAATAACGCGGTTGCGACGCGGAAAGTTAAGGGCACGCGGCGGCGTTGAGAGAGAGAACTCGGAAACCAGCGCGCCGCCTTGTGCCACAATCTCTTCCGCCAGCGCGCCGTGATGTTTAGGATAGAGATGCTGCAATCCGCTGCCCAGCACCGCCACGGTTTTTCCCTGCGCCTCCAGCGCCGCGCGATGCGCGATGCCGTCTATACCGCGCGCCAGCCCGCTGGTAATAGTCAGGTCGCTCAGCGCCAGCTGTCGGGTAAACCATTCGCCCCATTGCCGGCCATAGTGCGAACAGTTACGGCTGCCCACTACCGCCAGCTGCATAGAAGAGAGCAAGGCGGGTTCGCCTTTTATATAGAGCAGCGGCGGAAAACGATGAATTTCGCGTAATGCGGTGGGATAACGGTCGTCTAAGGCCGTTATCAGATGGTGGTCATCGCTTGCCGCAAGCCACGCTTCGGTCGCGGCAATCTGACGCGAGGAAAGATGAGTAAACTGATGACGTTGCTGCTCATTCAGACCAGCTGATATTAATACCTGCTGCGCATCATCTGTTTGATTAAGCGCGCTGGCTATTTCCAGCCAGCGTTTTCCGGTCAGCCCGGCTACGGCTGAAAGCCGCAAATAGCGCTCGATATATTCCATATTCGCTCCCTGCTTTACGCGCCGCTTCCTGCGGGTGAATGCTGTCAATCAGGTCTCGAAAAGTCTACAATATGAAGCAATAATCTTTTTTTAATCGCATACAGATCTGGATATTTATGTCAGTTTTGCAGGTATTACATTTCCCTGACGATCGTCTCCGCAAAATCGCGGCGCCAGTGAAAGAAGTTAACGCTGAGGTTCAGCGCATCGTCGACGATATGTTTGAAACCATGTACGCCGAAGAGGGTATCGGCCTGGCGGCAACTCAGGTGGATATCCACCGGCGCATCATCGTTATCGACGTATCGGAAAATCGCGACGAACGTCTGGTTCTGATCAACCCGGAGCTGCTGGATAAAAGCGGCGAAACCGGTATTGAAGAGGGTTGCCTCTCTATTCCCGAGCAGCGCGCTTTCGTTCCGCGCGCCGAACGCGTAAAAGTGCGCGCGCTGGATCGCGAGGGCAAGCCTTTCGAACTGGAAACCGACGGCCTGCTCGCTATCTGCATTCAGCATGAGATCGATCACCTCGACGGCAAACTGTTTATTGATTATCTGTCGCCGCTCAAGCGTCAGCGTATTAAGCAAAAGCTGGAAAAACTGGCGCGCCTGAATGCGCGTCCTTCCTGACGTTGAAAGAAGAGATAACCGTGTCTGCTCCGCTGAAAATTATCTTCGCCGGCACACCTGATTTTGCAGCGCGTCATCTCGACGCGCTGCTCGCTTCTAAGCATCAGGTGGTCGGCGTCTTTACCCAACCCGATCGCCCCGCTGGCCGCGGCAATAAGCTGACGCCCAGCCCGGTGAAAACGCTGGCGCAATCTCGCGACATCCCGGTGTTTCAGCCAAAGTCTTTGCGTCCCGTCGAAAACCAGCATCTGGTCGCCGATTTAGAAGCAGATGTAATGGTGGTGGTCGCCTACGGACTTATCCTGCCGCAGGCGGTGCTGTCGATGCCGCGTCTCGGCTGCATCAACGTGCATGGCTCGCTGCTGCCGCGCTGGCGCGGCGCGGCGCCTATTCAGCGCGCGCTTTGGGCGGGCGACAGTGAAACCGGCGTGACGATCATGCAGATGGATGTCGGCCTGGATACGGGCGATATGCTGCATAAGCTGAACTGCCCGATTACCGCGCAGGACACCAGCGCTACGCTGTACGACAAGCTGGCACAGCTGGGCCCGCAGGGTCTGCTGGAAACGCTGTCGCAGCTGGCGAACGGTCGCGCGCAGCCTGAGAAGCAGGATGACGCGCAGGCGAACTACGCCGAGAAGCTCAGCAAAGAGGAAGCCCGTCTCAACTGGCAGCTCTCTGCCGCCCAGCTTGAGCGCTGTATTCGCGCTTTTAATCCCTGGCCGGTCAGCTATTTCCTGATTGAGGAGCAGCCGGTGAAGGTGTGGCAGGCCAGCGTGTTGCCGCACGTCGCGAAACAGCCAGGCGAAATCGTCACAGCTGACAAGCACGGCATTCAGATCGCGACCGCTGAAGGCGTATTGAATCTTCAGCTGCTGCAGCCAGCGGGCAAAAAAGCCATGTCGGCGCAGGACCTGCTGAACTCGCGTCGCGAGTGGTTCACGTCAGGCCGCGTCTTAGCCTGACTCCAGCCCGGCACTGTCCGGGCTTTTTGTTTAATGACGTAACGCGAATGACTAAATCAACCAATCTGCGAAGCCTTGCTGCTCAACTTATTGAGCGTGTTATCGACAAGGGCGAATCGCTCAGCGCGGTGCTGCCTGCCGCGCAGAAAAAAACAGGCGATAAAGATGGCGCGCTGTTGCAGGAGCTCTGCTTCGGCGTGCTGCGTACGCTACCGCAGCTCGAAGCCCTTATCGGCAAACTGATGGCGCGCCCCTTGGGCGGCAAACAGCGCGTTCTGCACTACCTCATCATGGTCGGCATCTATCAGCTGCTCTATACGCGCGTGCCTGCTCACGCTGCGCTGGCGGAAACCGTCGCCGGCGCTGAAGTGCTGAAGCGCGCCAACCTTAAAGGCCTGATTAACGGCGTGCTGCGGCAGTTCCAGCGTCAGCAGGCGGAGCTGATCGCCGAAGTTGACCATGCGCCGCAGCGCTATCTGCACCCCGGCTGGCTGCTGCAGCGGCTGCAAAAGGCCTGGCCGGACAACTGGCAGCGGATAGTGGACGCCAATAACCAGCGTCCGCCGATGTGGCTGCGCGTCAATCGCCAGCACCACAGCCGCGATAGCTGGCTGGCGCTGCTGACCGAGAGCGGAAAAGCGGCTATGGCTGACGAGACCGCGCCTGACGCGCTGCGGCTTGAAGCTCCCGCGCCGGTGGGCCAGCTGCCGGGCTTCGCAGCTGGCTGGGTCACGGTTCAGGATCTTTCCGCTCAGCGCTGCGCCCTGCTGCTGGCGCCTGAGAATGGTGAGCAGATCCTCGATCTTTGCGCCGCGCCGGGCGGCAAAACCACACATATACTGGAAATAGCCCCTGAGGCGCAGGTCATGGCGGTGGATGTCGACGCTCAGCGCCTGACGCGCGTTAAAGAGAATCTGCTGCGACTTAACATGCAGGCAGAGGTAAAACAGGGCGACGGACGGACCCCGGCGGCATGGTGCGGCGAGCGTCAGTTCGATCGTATTTTGCTGGACGCCCCTTGCTCCGCTACCGGCGTTATTCGCCGTCATCCCGACATCAAGTGGCTCCGTCGCGATCGGGATATCGCCGAGCTGGCTTCGCTGCAGCGCGACATTCTTGACGCCACGTGGCCGCATCTGAAACCAGGCGGCACCCTGCTCTATGCGACCTGCTCTGTGCTGCCGGACGAGAATGAAGCGCAGATCGCCGCCTTTCTGTCGCGCCACGCTGACGCGCGCGCCGAAGCCTTGCCGGGCGGCAAAATCAGCGGGCTACAGGTCTTCCCGACTATCGACGGCGGGGACGGATTTTTCTACGCTAAGCTGATAAAAGCGCACTAACCAAAGAGCACGAGACGCAATGAAAATTATCATTCTGGGCGCCGGTCAGGTAGGCGGCACGCTGGCGGAAAACCTGGTCGGCGAGAACAATGACATAACGGTGGTTGATACCGATCCTGACCGCTTACGTCAGCTGCAGGATAAATTTGATTTGCGCGTCGTTCAGGGCCACGGATCGCATCCGCGTATTTTGCGCGAAGCGGGCGCGGAAGATGCCGATATGCTAGTCGCGGTTACCAGCTCAGATGAGACCAATATGGTGGCGTGTCAGATAGCCTATTCGCTGTTTAATACGCCTAACCGTATCGCCCGTATCCGCGCGGCGGATTATCTGCGTGACGCTGAGAAACTCTTTATTCCTGAAGCGGTGCCAATTGATCATCTCATCTCGCCCGAACAGCTGGTGATCGAAAATATCTATCGGCTGATCCAGTATCCCGGCGCCCTGCAGGTGGTGAATTTCGCAGAGGGCCTCGTCAGTCTTGCAGTAGTTAAAGCCTATTACGGCGGGCCGCTGGTGGGCAATCCGCTCTCTATTCTGCGCGAGCATATGCCACATATCGATACTCGCGTCGCCGCCATTTTCCGTCAGGATCGCCCTATCCGCCCGCAAGGCTCAACCATTGTGGAAGCGGGCGACGAGGTCTTCTTTATCGCCGCCAGCCAGAATATTCGCGCGGTGATGAGCGAGATGCAGCGCCTGGAAAGGCCCTATAAGCGCATCATGCTGGTGGGCGGCGGTAATATCGGCTTCGGCCTCGCGCAGCGGCTGGAAAAAAATTACAGCGTGAAGCTGATCGAACGTAATCCGCGGCGCGCCGCCGAACTGGCCGAGCAGCTGCAGGATACTATCGTTTTCTACGGCGATGCGTCGGATCAGGAGCTGCTGGCGGAGGAGCATGTCGATCAGGTCGATCTTTTTATTGCGGTCACCAACGACGACGAAGCGAATATCATGTCGGCGATGCTGGCGAAAAAAATGGGCGCAAAAAAAGTGATGGTGCTGATCCAGCGTCGTGCCTATGTGGATTTGGTTCAGGGCAGCGTGATCGATATTGCCATCTCGCCGCAGCAGGCGACGATCTCCGCGCTGCTGGGCCACGTGCGCAAAGCAGATATCGTGGGCGTCTCCTCTTTACGACGCGGTATCGCTGAGGCGATCGAAGCGATCGCCCACGGTGATGAAACCACCTCGCGCGTGGTCGGCCGCATGATTAATGACATTAAGCTGCCGCCAGGGACGCTAATCGGCGCGGTGGTACGCGGCGAGGAGGTGCTTATTGCCAAAGATAATCTGCGTATCGAGCAGGGCGACCACGTCATTATGTTCCTGACCGATAAAAAGTTTGTGCCGGACGTTGAGCGTTTGTTCCAGCCAAGCCCCTTCTTCCTTTAAGCGCGGCGGCGGAGCAAGGTTAACAAATGCCGCCGCGTAGATGGCAATTGCCGTAAGGTTTGTTAGACTTTAGCCACTGGCAAGGGAAAGGAGATAAGTATGAGTTTTTTCAAAGAGTTTCGTGACTTTGCAATGCGCGGCAACGTGGTCGATCTCGCCGTCGGTGTGATTATCGGCGCCGCCTTTGGCAAAATTGTCTCTTCGCTGGTGGCAAACATTATTATGCCGCCGCTGGGACTGCTGATCGGCGGAGTCGACTTCAAACAGTTCAAGTGGGTGTTGAAACCCGCCGAAGGCGCTACGCCGCCGGTCGTTATGGAATATGGCGTTTTTATTCAGTCTGTGTTCGACTTCATCATTGTTGCGTTCGCTATCTTTATCGCCATAAAGCTGATGAACAAGCTGTACAAGAAAAAAGAAGTTGAAAAACCGGCAGCAAAACCCTCAAACGAAGAGGTGCTGCTGAGCGAGATTCGAGATTTGCTGAAGCAGCAGAACGGTAAAATCTAAAAATTAGCCGCCCATAAGGCGGCTTTTTTATGCCCAAAAAGCAGAAGGCCAGTGATAAGCGCTTTTCTTATCACTGGCCTCCCAACCGCCACGTTTCGCATGTTTCTCTTTACGGCGATAGCTGCCTTTCCCTTTTTGCTTCTCTTCAATGCGCTGGCGGAAAAGCGGATCGTGTAACAGGGCCTGGATGGCGTTATCGCGAATCTCGCCTTTGGTATGCTGATATTTACTCATCATCGTCTCCTCGTTTCGACCGCTCCAATATAGGCCCTTTAGCGCAGAATTCAATCCCGCCGATGCATATGTTCCGGCCTAGGATCCGTTCCTTTCTCAAGCGCTTCCAGTATCGAACAGCAGTCGCTGCTGTGTGCGGCACCGCAGCAGGCATCGGCTAAGCGCTGCAGCGAGCGCTGCACGTTTTGTAATTCGCTAATTAAAGTATTCACTTCCTGCAAGCGCGCCTGAACTATCGCCTTTGATTCCTCACAGGTATGGTGCGCGGGATCGACGCGGATCGAGAGCAGATCGCGAATCGCATCCAGCCCGAACCCCATCTGCCGGCCGACGCGAATAAACTTCAGGCGTTGAAGGTCACTGTCGCTATAGAGGCGAAAGCCGCCTTCTGTGCGGATCTCATGCCCCATCATCTGCTGTTTCTCATAGAAGCGGATGGTGTCGACGCTGACATTAGCAAGCTTTGCCAGTTGTCCAATACGGTACACTACTCCTCCTTTAACAGGCGTTCACGCAGCGCTTCGCCGTAGGTGCCCTGTAAAAAATTAGTATTCATACCCGCCTGGCGCAGTTGAAGTTCCAGCACCAGCAGCCGTTTGCTCTGCTCGCGGTAGCGCTGATCGCCCGGATCGAGATTGCGCAGCAGATCGTTTATCTCTAACGCTTCGCGCCGCATTTCTAGCTCTGGCGGCAAGAAGCCAGCATTTTTAAGTAGTCGATAGCCGCTGCGTAATTCGGCCGGGACATTACTGTCGTCATCCAGTTCAAGCGGCGCGCCTTCGCCCGGGAGATTGCTAAGCTCTCCTTTTTCCTGTGCTGCCCGAATATGCTGTTCAGCCAGCTGGTCGATTAACCACATGAACACCTCCTGAATTAGCCAGAATAGCGATCTTAGAAGACGGGGTAAATTTCAGGCAATAAAAAACCCGCCGAAGCGGGTTTTTTAAGATGCTACAGATTACTCTGCGGCAGCTTCTGCTTGAGCTTCTGGACGATCAACCAGCTCGATGTATGCCATCGGAGCGTTGTCACCAGCACGGAAGCCACACTTCAGAATGCGAGTGTAACCACCGGCACGGCTCGCGAAACGCGGGCCCAGCTCGTTAAACAGTTTTGCCACGATCTCGTTGTCACGAGTACGGGCGAATGCCAGACGACGATTAGCTACGCTGTCGGTCTTGGCAAGAGTAATCAGCGGCTCAACTACGCGGCGCAGCTCTTTGGCTTTCGGCAGAGTCGTTTTGATGATCTCGTGACGAACCAGAGAACCGGCCATGTTGCGGAACATAGCCTGACGATGGCTGCTGTTGCGGTTCAGTTGACGACCACTCTTACGATGGCGCATGACCTTATCCTTCTCAGTGAAACCTTAACCTGTGATCCGGTTATTCATCAGCAATGCTTGCCGGCGGCCAGTTCTCAAGGCGCATGCCCAGAGAAAGACCACGTGAGGCGAGCACATCTTTAATCTCGGTAAGAGATTTTTTACCCAGGTTAGGCGTTTTAAGCAGCTCAACCTCGGTACGCTGTACCAGATCACCGATGTAGTGGATAGCTTCTGCCTTAAGGCAGTTAGCAGAGCGGACAGTCAATTCCAGATCGTCAACAGGGCGCAGCAGGATCGGATCGAATTCTGGTTTCTCTTCTTTCACTTCCGGCTGACGTACATCACGTAAGTCAACGAAAGCTTCCAGTTGTTCTGCCAGGATGGTCGCCGCACGACGAATCGCCTCTTCAGGATCGATTGTGCCGTTGGTTTCCATTTCGATGACCAGCTTGTCCAGGTCGGTGCGCTGTTCTACACGCGCTGCTTCAACATTGTAGGCAATACGATCTACAGGGCTGTAGCAAGCGTCGACCAACAGGCGGCCGATTGGGCGCTCATCTTCTTCCGAATGAATTCGGGCAGAAGCCGGCACATAACCACGACCACGCTGAACTTTGATACGCATGCTGATAGCGGCGTTCTCATCGGTCAGGTGACAGATCACGTGCTGCGGCTTGACGATTTCGACATCACCGTCATGGGTAATGTCGGCTGCAGTCACAGGGCCAATGCCAGATTTATTCAGGGTCAGAATAACTTCATCTTTACCCTGAACTCTTACCGCCAGCCCTTTCAGGTTGAGCAGGATTTCCAGGATATCTTCCTGTACGCCCTCTTTGGTGCTGTACTCATGCAGTACACCATCAATTTCAACCTCGGTCACCGCGCAACCCGGCATGGAAGAAAGCAGAATACGGCGCAGTGCGTTACCAAGAGTATGGCCAAAGCCACGCTCTAAAGGCTCAAGGGTCACCTTGGCGTGCGTCGAACTCACTTGCTCGATATCTACCAGGCGCGGTTTTAGAAACTCTGTCACAGAACCCTGCATTGTGTCCTCTCTTTGGTACTAAGCTTTACTTGGAGTAAAGCTCGACGATCAGGTGTTCGTTAATGTCCGCAGACAGATCGGTACGCTCAGGAATACGCTTGAACACACCTTCCATCTTAGTCGCATCAACTTCCAGCCAGGTTGGCTTTTCACGCTGCTCAGCCAGCTCCAGAGCGGCCTTCACGCGAGATTGCTTTTTGGCTTTCTCGCGGATGCTTACGACATCATTCGGAGATACCTGATAAGAAGCGATGTTAACAACGCGGCCGTTAACCATTACAGACTTGTGGCTGACCAGCTGGCGTGCTTCTGCACGAGTGGCACCAAAGCCCATACGGTAAACTACGTTATCCAGACGACCTTCCAGCAGAGCTAACAGGTTTGCACCGGTGTTGCCTTTCAGACGTGCTGCTTCTTTATAGTAGTTGCGGAACTGACGTTCCAGCACGCCGTAGATACGACGAACTTTTTGTTTTTCACGCAACTGGCCGCCGTAATCAGACAGACGCGGTTTACGCGCACCATGCTGACCAGGGGCTTGTTCAATTTTACACTTGGAATCAATCGCGCGAACGCCAGACTTCAGGAAAAGGTCTGTGCCCTCACGACGGCTCAGCTTGAGCTTAGGACCCAAATATCTTGCCATTTTCTTTCTCCAACTATCCTAAAAACGCGGCGTTATACGCGACGTTTTTTCGGCGGACGACAACCGTTGTGAGGGATCGGAGTCACATCAGTAATATTAGTGATGCGGAAACCTGCGGCGTTCAGAGCACGAATTGTTGATTCGCGACCCGGACCCGGACCCTTAACCATAACTTCCAGGTTCTTAATACCGTAATCTTTCACGGCTTCTGCACAGCGCTCTGCAGCGACCTGAGCAGCAAACGGAGTAGATTTACGTGAACCGCGGAAACCGGAACCACCGGCGGTTGCCCAACCCAGCGCGTTACCCTGACGATCAGTAATGGTAACGATGGTGTTGTTAAAAGAAGCATGGACATGAGCCACGCCATCTGAGACTTGCTTTCTTACACGCTTACGTGCACGAACTGGTGCCTTTGCCATTATTTACTCACCCCGATTATTTCTTGATCGGTTTGCGCGGACCCTTACGGGTACGTGCATTGGTCTTAGTACGCTGACCGCGTACTGGCAGACCACGACGATGGCGCAAACCACGGTAGCAACCAAGGTCCATCAGACGCTTGATGCTCAGGGTGATTTCACGGCGCAGATCACCTTCAACAACGAATTTACCAACCGCATCACGCAGCTGGTCAATCTGTTCTTCAGACAGCTCACTGATCTTAACATCTTCAGCGATACCCGTTGCAGCACAGATGGCTTTAGAACGGGTCTTGCCGATACCGAAAATCGAAGTTAATGCGATAACGGTGTGTTTATGATCAGGAATGTTAATGCCTGCTATACGGGCCACTATGCACTCCTATAATTAAATAAATGCGCCCCATGCTGAAAAGCCCGTTTTCAGGATACTCAAATGGAAACGCATTGACATACAAAAGATTGGCTGGCTAATCTAGCCAGCTCAACCCGACTTTGCAAGAAAAATATGTGAAAAAATCAGCCCTGGCGCTGTTTATGCTTAGGCTCGGCGCTGCAAATCACACGTACGACACCGTCGCGACGGATGATTTTGCAGTTACGACATAATTTCTTGACGGAAGCACGAACTTTCATTTTTACTCTCCGTAACTTCTCAAGCGCCTGAATTAACGGCCGTAGCCCTTCAGGTTTGCTTTCTTCAATGCAGACTCGTACTGACTAGACATCATCAGAGTTTGCACTTGAGCCATAAAGTCCATGATGACGACCACTACGATGAGCAGTGATGTACCGCCAAAGTAGAAGGGAACTTTCATCGCATCACGCATGAACTCCGGGATCAGGCAAATAAAAGTAATGTACAGTGCGCCGATTAAGGTCAGACGCGTCATTACTTTATCGATATACTTCGCCGTTTGCTCTCCCGGACGAATTCCCGGTACGAATGCACCAGACTTCTTCAGGTTATCTGCCGTTTCGCGCGGGTTGAAAACCAACGCCGTATAAAAAAAGCAGAAGAAGATGATTGCAGTCGCATAGAGTAGCACATATAGCGGCTGTCCTGGCTGCAAATACAGCGAAATTGTTGTCAGCCAGTTCCAACCGGTACCGCCCCCGAACCAGGATGCTATCGTCGCGGGGAACAGAATAATGCTGGAAGCAAAGATAGCCGGAATAACGCCCGCCATGTTCACTTTCAACGGTAAATGTGTGCTCTGTGCAGCGTATACACGACGACCTTGCTGACGTTTCGCATAGTTCACCACAATGCGGCGCTGGCCACGCTCAACGAAAACAACGAAGAAGGTCACTGCAAATACGAGAACTGCAACCAACAGCAACAGAAGGAAGTGCAGGTCGCCTTGCCGCGCTTGCTCGATGGTATGGCCAATGGCCGGCGGAAGACCCGCAACAATACCCGCGAAGATAATGATCGAAATACCGTTGCCGATACCACGTTCAGTAATCTGTTCGCCCAGCCACATCAGGAACATTGTCCCGGTAACCAGACTTACAACAGCGGTAAAGTAGAAGGCAAAGCCTGGATTCAACACCAGGCCCTGCATCCCAGGCATATTCGGTAAACCGGTAGCAATACCGATTGACTGAAATATTGCCAATACCAACGTACCGTAGCGGGTGTACTGGCTAATCTTACGACGGCCAGCCTCCCCCTCCTTCTTAATCTCTGCCAACGCTGGATGAACCACCGTCAGCAGCTGGATAATAATAGAGGCCGAAATATACGGCATAATACCCAGCGCGAAGATTGAAGCACGGCTGAGGGCACCACCAGAGAACATGTTGAACATTTCAATGATGGTGCCACGCTGTTGCTCAAGCAGTTTGGCAAGTACAGCGGCATCAATACCAGGGATCGGAATAAAAGAGCCAATTCGGAAGACAATCAGTGCACCGATTACAAACAGCAGTCTGCGTTTCAGTTCACCAAATCCGCCTTTGGCACTTTGAAAATCTAATCCCGGTTGTTTAGCCATCTGCTACTTATTCCTCGATTTTACCGCCAGCAGCTTCGATTGCAGCACGAGCACCTTTGGTGACACGCAGACCGCGAACCGTTACCGGTGCAGAAACTTCACCAGACAGAATCACTTTCGCGAATTCAATCTGAACACCGATAATGTTGGCTGCTTTCAGCGTGCTCAGGTCAACGATACCGCCTTCCACTTTCGCCAGATCAGACAGACGCACTTCTGCAGTCACGAATGATTTGCGCGAGGTGAAGCCGAATTTCGGCAGACGACGGTACAGAGGCATCTGACCACCCTCGAAACCGCGACGTACGCCACCGCCAGAACGAGAGTTCTGACCTTTGTGACCACGACCACCGGTTTTGCCGAGGCCAGAACCGATACCACGACCCAGACGCTTAGAAGCGTGCTTAGAGCCTTCGGCCGGAGACAGAGTATTTAAACGCATCTGTTACTCCTCTACTTTCAGCATGTAAGAGATCGCGTTGACCATACCGCGTACTGCTGGCGTGTCTTCACGCTCAACGGTGTGGCCAATACGACGCAGACCCAGACCAACCAGAGTGGCTTTGTGCTTAGGCAGGCGGCCGATTGAGCTACGGGTTTGAGTGATTTTAATAGTCTTAGCCATCGTGATTACCCCAGAATTTCTTCAACGGATTTACCACGCTTGGCAGCGACCATTTCTGGAGAATTCATGTTTTCCAGGCCGTCGATAGTTGCACGAACCACGTTGATCGGGTTGGTAGAACCATAGGCTTTAGCCAGAACGTTATGAACTCCAGCGACTTCCAGAACGGCGCGCATTGCACCACCGGCGATGATACCGGTACCTTCTGAAGCCGGCTGCATGAACACGCGGGAACCCGTGTGCGCACCTTTAACCGGGTGCTGCAGGGTGCCGTTGGTCAGCGCGACGTTAATCATGTTGCGACGGGCTTTCTCCATCGCTTTCTGGATCGCTGCCGGAACTTCACGCGCTTTACCGTAACCAAAACCAACGCGGCCGTTACCATCACCCACTACAGTCAGTGCGGTGAAGGAAAAGATACGACCACCTTTCACAGTTTTAGAAACACGGTTTACCGCGATCAGTTTTTCCTGCAGTTCGCCAGCTTGTTTCTCGATGTGTGACATCCTAGACCTCTACCTTAGAACTGAAGGCCAGCTTCACGAGCAGCATCTGCCAGTGCCTGGACACGACCATGATATTGGAAACCGGAACGGTCGAAAGAAACATCTTTGATGCCTTTTTCGATAGCGCGCTCTGCAATAGCTTTACCTACTGCGGCAGCTGCATCTTTGTTACCGGTGTACTTCAGTTGTTCAGAGATAGCTTTTTCTACAGTAGAAGCAGCAACCAGAACTTCGGAACCGTTCGGGGCGATCACCTGTGCGTAAATGTGACGCGGGGTACGATGTACCACCAGGCGAGTAGCACCCAGCTCTTTGAGCTTGCGACGTGCACGGGTCGCACGACGGATACGAGCAGATTTCTTATCCATAGTGTTACCTTACTTCTTCTTAGCCTCTTTGATACGCACGACTTCGTCGGCGTAACGGACACCCTTGCCTTTGTAAGGCTCAGGACGACGGTAGGCGCGCAAGTCAGCTGCAACCTGGCCGATCACCTGCTTATCAGCGCCTTTCAGCACGATTTCAGTCTGAGTCGGACATTCTGCAGTGATACCCGCGGGCAGCTGATGATCAACCGGGTGAGAAAAACCCAGTGACAGGTTAACCACGTTGCCTTTGACGGCAGCACGATAACCAACACCAACCAGCTGCAGCTTCTTAGTGAAGCCTTCGGTAACACCGATAACCATGCCGTTCAGCAGTGCACGAGCGGTACCCGCCTGCGCCCAGCCGTTTGCAAAACCGTCGCGCGGGGCGAAGGTCAGTGCATTGTCAGCATGCTTAACTTCTACGGCATTATTGATAGTACGAGTCAGCTCGCCGTTTTTACCTTTAATCGAAATTACCTGACCGTCGAGTTTTACCTCTACGCCGGCAGGAACAACGACAGGTGCTTTAGCAACACGAGACATAGTTTCCTCCGATTACGCTACGTAGCAGATAATTTCGCCGCCAAGACCAGCCTGGCGCGCTGCACGATCAGTCATGACACCTTTAGAGGTAGAAATAACAGCAATACCTAATCCCGCCATAACTTTCGGCAGCTCATCTTTTTTCTTATAGATGCGCAGACCTGGGCGGCTGACACGCTGAATGCTTTCTACAACAGCTTTACCCTGGAAATACTTAAGAGTCAGTTCCAGTTCCGGCTTGATGTCGCCTTCAATTTTGAAATCTTCAATATAACCTTCTTCCTTCAGCACGTTGGCAATTGCCACTTTCAGCTTGGAGGAAGGCATGGTGACCGCAGCTTTGTTCGCGGCCTGACCGTTACGGATACGGGTCAGCATATCCGCGATCGGATCTTGCATGCTCATCTGTCTTTACTCCCGTGATTCAATTGGTGACAATTACCAGCTAGCCTTTTTCAGACCCGGGATTTCACCGCGCATAGCGGCTTCACGGACCTTGATACGGCTCAACCCGAACTTCCGCAGGAAACCGTGCGGACGACCTGTTTGACGGCAGCGGTTACGCTGACGAGACGGGCTGGAATCACGCGGCAGAGTCTGCAGCTTGAGAACAGCGTTCCAACGATCTTCGTCGGTTGCGTTCACATCAGAAATGATCGCTTTCAGTTCAGCGCGTTTTGCGAAGAATTTGTCTGCTAATTTCACACGCTTAACTTCGCGTGCTTTCATTGATTGCTTAGCCATTAAGTAACCCTACCTTACTTGCGGAACGGGAAGTCAAAGGCAGTCAGCAGAGCACGGCCTTCATCATCAGATTTCGCAGTAGTGGTAATGGTGATATCCAAACCACGAACGCGATCGACTTTGTCGTAGTCGATTTCTGGGAAGATGATCTGCTCACGAACGCCCATGCTGTAGTTGCCACGACCGTCGAAAGACTTCGCGGACAAACCACGGAAGTCGCGGATACGCGGTACAGCAATGGTGATCAGACGCTCAAAGAACTCCCACATGCGCTCGCCGCGCAGAGTTACTTTACAGCCGATCGGATAGCCCTGACGGATTTTGAAGCCTGCAACTGATTTGCGTGCTTTGGTGACCAGCGGTTTTTGACCGGAGATTGCTGCCAGGTCAGCTGCTGCGTTTTCCAGCAGTTTCTTGTCAGCGATCGCTTCACCAACACCCATGTTCAGGGTGATCTTCTCGACCCGAGGGACTTGCATGACAGAAGTGTAGCCAAACTCTGTCATGAGTTTCTGGACTACTTCGTCTTTGTAGTAATCATGCAGTTTCGCCATCGTACTACTCCAAATTACTTGATAGTTTCGCTGTTAGACTTGAAGAAACGGACTTTTTTGCCGTCTTCGAATCTAAAGCCTACACGGTCAGCCTTGCCGGTTGCCGCATTGAAAAGCGCAACGTTAGAAACCTGAATAGCGGCTTCTTTTTCAACGATGCCACCTGGTTGGTTCAGAGCCGGAACCGGCTTCTGGTGCTTCTTAACCAGGTTGATGCCTTCAACGATGACCTTGCCAGAAGACAGGACATTCTTAACTTTACCGCGCTTACCTTTATCTTTGCCGGTCAGCACGATAACTTCGTCGTTACGACGGATTTTCGCTGCCATTGTTCGCTCCTTAGAGTACTTCTGGTGCCAGAGAGATAATTTTCATGAACTTTTCAGTACGAAGTTCACGAGTTACCGGCCCAAAAATACGTGTTCCGATTGGCTGCTCGCTGTTATTGTTCAAAATAACGCATGCGTTACCATCGAAGCGAATGACAGAACCGTCCGGGCGACGAACACCCTTCCTGGTGCGCACCACTACCGCCTTCAGGACATCACCTTTTTTCACCTTACCACGCGGAATTGCTTCCTTGATGGTAACTTTGATGATATCGCCGACGCCTGCGTAGCGACGGTGCGAGCCACCCAGAACCTTGATACACATTACGCGACGTGCACCGGAGTTGTCGGCGACGTTCAGCATAGTCTGTTCTTGGATCATTTTAGTGCTCCGCTAATGTCAACTACTACTTCGGGACCCAAAATTCAGGTCGTTAGAAAGCCCCATATTTGAGGGCGCGGCATTATAACACCGGTTCTCACAGATGGGTAGAAAAAATGAACGACTCAGCAATGGAGCCGCTTATTTTCCCTGATAACAGGGAGGGCGTATTCTAGGGAATAGTCTCAGCAGTAGCAAATGTAATCTGCCTTATTTTTCGACACTCGCCATTGTCTCCCCGTTTAATGCCTTCAGGCCATCAGCTGCGCAGCCAACTGGTTGTGGCGATGAAGCACGCCCGGCAGGTCGATAACCGTCAATTCTCCGCGGCGCACCACCACTTTTCCATTGATAATGCTATAGGCCACCTGACCTGGATTGCAGAAGACCAGCGCCGCGACCGGATCGTGCCCTGCCCCGGCCAGTCCCAGCCGGTTAAGATCGAAGACCGCCAGGTCCGCCTGCATGCCGGGCGCAATGACGCCGATGTCATCGCGGTTCAGCACCTTCGCGCCGCCCCGCGTCGCGAGCTCCAGCGCCTGGCGCGCGCTCATCGCGTCGGGGCCAAAGCCGACCCGCTGCAGCAGCATCGCCTGACGCGCTTCGCCGATCATGTCGGAACTGTCGTTTGAGGCGGAGCCGTCAACCCCAAGCCCAACGTTAACGCCCGCGTCGCACATATGCCGTATCGGCGCGATACCGGAGGCGAGACGCATATTGGAGCAGGGACAGTGCGCCACGCCGGTACCGGTGCGCGCAAACAGCGCGATGCCGTGGTCATCAAGCTTCACGCAGTGCGCGTGCCAGACGTCGTGCCCTACCCAGCCGAGATCCTCGACATACTGCGCTGGCGTCATATTGAACTTCTCGCGGCTGTAGCGGATATCGCTGTCGTTCTCCGCCAGGTGGGTATGCATAGAGACGTTGTAGTGACGAGCCAGCGCCGCGGATTCTTTCATCAGTTCGCGGCTAACTGAGAAGGGAGAACAGGGCGCGACGACGACGCGCAGCATGGCGCCGCGGCGGCTGTCGTGGTAGCGCTCGATAACGCGCTGAGTATCTTCGAGGATTGCCGCCTCTCTCTCTACCAGGCTGTCTGGTGGCAGGCCACCCTGCTTCTGACCAACACTCATGCTGCCACGGCTGGAGTGAAAGCGCATGCCCATCTCCGCCGCCGCCGCGATGCTGTCGTCGAGCCGGCAGCCGTTGGGATAGACGTAAAGGTGATCGCTGGTTGTAGTGCAGCCGGAGAGCATTAGCTCGGCCATCGCCGTCTGCGTGGAGACATGAATCATTTCCGGCGTCAGCTTCTGCCAGATGGGATAGAGGTGCGTCAGCCAGTTGAATAGCTCACCGTTTTGTACCGACGGCACAACGCGGGTGAGGCTTTGATACATATGGTGATGCGTGTTAATCAAGCCCGGGAGTACGATGTGCCCGCGCAGGTCGATAATCTCGTCTGCGCTTTGCGGCAGCTCGTCCGCTGAGCCGACCGCCTCAATTTTGTCGCCTTTTATGTAGATGCTGCCGTTGCGAATCTCGCGGCGCGCATCATCCATACAGACGACCCTCTCAGCATTTCTTAGTAACAGAGTCCGTTGCATCCCATTGCCCTTCTGCTGCGGTGAGTGATGCATGGATAGTATCGTCTCTTTTTTTGTCAGGCCAACAGAAGGGATCGCCGCCAGCAGCGGCACGCTAAGCAGAGACCGACGAAGCCGGTCGGGGGATTGCTTTTTCACGCTACGCTTCCTTGTCCAAATGAGAAACTGACTGCGGTGCCCTTGCCGCAGCACAAGCGTTAGCCATTATGAACAGGTCTGCAGCCGATTATTTAGCCATTGCTGGGAATGGGGTGGATAGCAGGCAAAAAAAAACCCTCTGCCGAGGCAGAGGGTTTCTTCAGAAAAAGCAGTTCCTGTTACAGAACGGCTTTCTCGATGACGCGAACCAGAGTCCAGGATTTGGTCTTGGACAGCGGACGGGTTTCGCGGATTTCAACCACGTCACCAATACCGCATTCGTTGTTCTCGTCATGGATGTGCAGCTTAGTCGTACGCTTAATGAATTTACCGTAGATCGGGTGTTTCACGAAACGCTCGATAGCGACAACTGCAGATTTCTGCATTTTGTCACTAACAACACGACCTTGCAGAGTACGGATTTTATCGGTCATTACGCACCCGCCTTCTCAGTCAGTAAAGTCTTAACGCGTGCAACATCACGGCGAACCTGTTTCAGCAGATGGGTCTGCTGCAGTTGGCCAGATGCTGCCTGCATGCGCAGGTTAAACTGCTCACGCAGCAGATTAAGCAGCTCAGTGTTCAGCTCTTCAACGCTTTTTTCACGCAGCTCTGTTGCTTTCATTACATCACCGTCTTAGTAACAAAGGTGGTTTTGATAGGCAGTTTTGCTGCTGCCAGCTTGAAGGCTTCACGGGCCAGCTCTTCTGGTACGCCGTCCATTTCATACAGGACTTTACCAGGCTGAATCAGGGCAACCCAATACTCCACGTTACCCTTACCTTTACCCATACGCACTTCCAGCGGCTTCTCGGTGATCGGTTTGTCCGGGAATACACGGATCCAGATCTTACCTTGACGCTTAACTGCACGGGTCATAGCACGACGTGCTGCTTCGATCTGACGAGCAGTCAGACGACCACGGCCAACAGCTTTCAGACCGAAAGTACCGAAGCTAACATCCGTACCCTGCGCCAGACCGCGGTTGCGGCCTTTGTGCACTTTACGGAATTTTGTACGCTTTGGTTGTAACATCAGCGACTCTCCTTACTTACGGCCTTTACGCTGCTGCTTTTTAGGTTGAGCAGCCGGTTCCGGTTGTTCAACAGCAGCCATACCACCCAGGATCTCGCCTTTGAAGATCCATACCTTAACGCCGATTACACCATAAGTGGTGTGCGCTTCAGAGGTGTTGTAGTCAATGTCAGCACGCAGAGTGTGCAGCGGTACGCGACCTTCACGGTACCATTCGGTACGTGCGATCTCAGCTCCGCCCAGACGGCCGCTAACTTCAACTTTGATACCTTTAGCGCCCAGACGCATGGCGTTCTGAACAGCGCGCTTCATCGCACGACGGAACATCACGCGACGCTCCAGCTGTGAAGTGATGCTGTCAGCAACCAGTTTCGCGTCCAGTTCCGGCTTACGGACTTCGGCGATATTGATCTGTGCAGGTACGCCAGCGATGTTCGCGACGACCGTACGCAGCTTCTCTACGTCTTCACCCTTTTTACCGATAACGATACCCGGACGAGCGGTGTGAATGGTCACACGGATGCTCTTAGCCGGACGCTCGATAACGATGCGGGATACAGACGCTTTTGCCAGTTCTTTAGTCAGGAACTGACGAACTTTAAAATCGCTGTCCAGGTTGTCAGCGAATTCTTTGGTGTTCGCAAACCAGGTAGAGTTCCATGGTTTTACAATACCCAGGCGAATACCATTAGGATGTACTTTCTGACCCATTGCTAGTCTCCAGAGTCTCAGCGATCGGACACAACCACAGTAATGTGGCTGGTGCGCTTCAGGATGCGATCTGCACGACCTTTAGCACGCGGCATAATGCGCTTCATGCTCGGGCCTTCGTCTACGAAAATTTTCGCGACTTTCAGATCGTCGATATCAGCGCCATCGTTGTGTTCGGCGTTAGCAATGGCAGATTCCAGGACCTTCTTAACCAGTACAGCCGCTTTCTTGTTGGTGTAGGTCAGAATATCCAGAGCCTGCGACACTTTCTTACCGCGAATCAGGTCAGCAACAAGGCGAACCTTCTGAGCAGAAGAACGAGCATGGCGATGTTGAGCAATAGTTTCCATCTCTTCCTCCTACTTATTTCTTCTTGGCTTTCTTATCAGCAGCGTGGCCGCGATAAGTACGTGTCGGTGCAAATTCACCCAGCTTGTGGCCGACCATTTCGTCGGAAACAAAGACAGGAACGTGCTGACGACCATTATGGACAGCGATGGTCAAACCGATCATGTTAGGGAAGATCGTTGAACGACGGGACCAGGTGCGCAGGGGCTTCTTGTCTCCGCTTTCCACCGCTTTCTCTACCTTCTTCAGCAAGTGCAGGTCAATAAAAGGACCTTTCTTGAGAGAACGTGGCATGGCTTATCCTCTAAAATTATTTGCTACGGCGACGTACGATAAATTTATCAGTACGCTTGTTGCTACGGGTCTTCTTACCTTTGGTCTGAACGCCCCACGGAGTGACCGGGTGCTTACCAAAGTTACGACCTTCACCACCACCGTGCGGGTGATCGACTGGGTTCATCGCGGTACCGCGAACGGTCGGACGAACACCACGCCAGCGAGTTGCACCAGCTTTACCCAGAACGCGCAGCATATGCTCAGCGTTGCCGACTTCGCCCAGGGTTGCGCGGCAATCAGCTTCGATTTTGCGCATTTCGCCTGAACGCAGACGCAGGGTAACGTAGGAGCCTTCACGCGCAACGATCTGCACGTAAGCGCCAGCAGAGCGAGCGATCTGACCGCCTTTGCCCGGCTTCATTTCTACGTTGTGCACGGTAGAACCCACCGGGATGTTACGCATCGGCAGGGTGTTACCTGCTTTGATCGCAGCATCAACGCCAGACTGAATCTGGTCGCCGGCTTTCAGGCCTTTAGGGGCCAGGATATAACGGCGCTCGCCATCTTTGTACAGAACCAGTGCGATGTTCGCAGAACGGTTCGGATCGTACTCAAGACGCTCAACAACTGCCGGGATACCGTCTTTGTTGCGTTTAAAGTCAACAATACGGTAAGCCTGCTTGTGACCACCACCGATATGACGGGTAGTGATACGACCATTGTTGTTACGACCACCGGATTTGCTGTTCTTTTCGATCAGCGGGGCAAAAGGTTTGCCCTTGTGCAGCTCAGGGTTTACCACTTTCACGACGTGGCGACGACCCGGAGATGTCGGTTTACATTTAACAACTGCCATTGTCTTTCTCCTCCGACTTACTCAGCGCCGCCGACGAAGTCCAGGTTCTGGCCTTCCTTCAGGGTGACGTAAGCTTTTTTCCAGTCGCTGCGACGACCGATACGCTGTCCGTGACGCTTAGTTTTCCCTTTAACAACCAGGGTGTTCACGTCTTTAACTTCTACTTCGAACAGTTTTTCAACAGCAGCAACGATCTCTGCTTTGGTCGCGTCTTTAGCAACTTTGAGAACGATGGTGTTGGTTTTTTCCATCGCAGCAGACGCTTTTTCAGATACGTGCGGCGCGCGCAGTACTTTCAGCAGACGTTCTTCACGGATCATGCCAGCATCTCCTCAACTTGCTTAACTGCATCAGCAGTCATAACGACTTTGTCGAAGGCGATCAGGCTAACTGGGTCGATACCCGCTGCATCGCGCACGTCAACCTTGTACAGGTTGCGAGCGGCCAGGAACAGATTCTCATCCAGTTCACCGGTGATGATCAGCACGTCTTCCAGCGCCATGTCTTTCAGTTTCTGTACCAGCAGCTTGGTTTTCGGTGCTTCTACAGAGAACGTCTCGACAACGATCAGACGATCTTGACGTACCAGTTCGGACAGGATGCTTTTCAGCGCGCCGCGGTACATCTTTTTGTTAACTTTTTGACTGTGGTCCTGCGGACGCGCAGCGAAGGTCACGCCACCTGAACGCCAGATCGGGCTCTTTACAGAACCTGAACGCGCACGGCCGGTGCCTTTCTGACGCCACGGCTTTTTGCCTGAACCAGTTACTTCAGCACGCGTTTTCTGCGCGCGGGTACCCTGACGGGCGCCTGCAGCGTAAGCAACAACAACCTGGTGAACCAGCGCTTCGTTGAAATCACGACCGAAGGTAGTTTCGGAAACAGTCAGCGCGCTCTGCGCGTCTTTCAGTACTAATTCCATTGCTATCCCCTTACGCCTTCACAGCTGGTTTAACGATAAGGTCGCTACCGGTCGCACCCGGGACAGCACCTTTCACCAGCAGCAGGTTGCGCTCAGCGTCAACACGTACCACATCCAGGCTCTGAACGGTTACGCGCTCATTACCCAGCTGACCTGCCATTTTCTTGCCCTTGAACACTTTGCCCGGAGTCTGGTTCTGACCGATAGAACCCGGAACGCGGTGCGAAAGGGAGTTACCGTGGGTAGCGTCCTGGGTACGGAAGTTCCAGCGCTTAACGGTACCTGCGAAACCTTTACCTTTAGAGGTACCGGTTACGTCTACTTTTTTAACGTCAGCGAAAATTTCAACACTGATGCTCTGGCCAACTGAGTACTCTTCACCTTCAGCGGTGCGGAATTCCCACAGACCACGGCCAGCTTCAACGCCAGCTTTAGCAAAATGACCAGCTTCAGGTTTGGTCACACGGTTCGCTTTTTTCGCACCGGTGGTAACCTGGATTGCCTGGTAACCATCGTTCTCCAGGCCTTTGACCTGAGTAACGCGGTTTGCTTCAACTTCGATTACGGTTACTGGGATAGAGACGCCGTCTTCAGTGAAGACGCGGGTCATACCCACTTTTTTACCGACTAAACCAATCATTGTATCAACCTCTCAATCGCTCGATGACCTGATTAACCCAGGCTGATCTGCACGTCTACACCGGCAGCCAGATCCAGACGCATCAGAGCATCAACGGTTTTTTCAGTTGGCTCAACGATGTCTACCAGACGCTTGTGAGTGCGGATTTCGTACTGATCGCGCGCATCTTTGTTGACGTGCGGAGAGATCAGAACGGTGAAGCGCTCTTTACGAGTCGGCAGCGGGATCGGACCACGAACCTGCGCACCAGTGCGCTTGGCGGTCTCAACGATTTCCGCGGTTGATTGATCGATCAGACGATGATCAAACGCTTTAAGACGGATACGGATTCTTTGGTTCTGCATGAGACCAGAGCTCCAAACTTTTTATAGACGAAAAAAATTACTACTCGCACCCATTACGATTGATGGGAGAGTGTAATCGTTCAGCATATAACTCCACAATTGGGAGTATTGTCAGGCGACCTAACATGCTGCCGCCTGCGATTCTGCTCGAATCGCGCCTGCTAATATTGGCAAGCCCGCGCATTATACGTAAATCTGCTCAGGAAGCAACCCGTGTTCTGTTTTTAACCTTATTTTATAGCGGTATTATTGCGGCGGAATGTGGCGCAGCGTAGTACAGGCGGGCGGGTGCATCGAAATAAGGCGTAAAAGTACAAGCCCGCTTTTGCTCTCTGACGGCTAAAACGGGCTCTCTCATAGGGTGCTTCACGGCTAATTTACTCTTCGTCTCTTTCCCGGATTTGCGCCTGCAGGTAGTTCTGAATGCCCAGCTTATTGATGAGATCGAGTTCGGTCTCAATCCAGTCGATATGGTGCTCTTCATCCGCGAGGATTTCTATCATCATGTCGCGACTGACGTAGTCGTGCACCTTATCGGCATAGGCAATAGCTTCGCGCAGATCTTTCGCCCCTTCCAGCTCCAGCTGGAGATCGGAACGCAGCATCTCCTCTACATCTTCGCCAATGCGCAGCCGGCCTAAATCCTGCAGGTTGGGAATCCCCTCCAGAAACAGAATGCGCTCGATATATTTATCAGCATGCTTCATCTCGTCGATGGATTCATGGTACTCCGTGTCGTTGAGGCGCATCAGCCCCCAGTTTTTGAACATCCGCGCATGAAGAAAGTACTGATTGATAGCAACCAGTTCATTTCCCAGCAATTTATTAAGATGGCTTATGATTTTAATGTCGCCCTTCATTTTGCTTCCTCCGCTTCCAGTTAAATAAGAGCGTAGATGCGGATAAAAAGAAGTCAAAAAAACGCGACAAAATTTGTGGGTATTAAAGCCAGTGCATATGGAGAATCAGGCGATCTCTTTATAGAGCGGCACATTTTGCAGCTCATCTTCCATGATTTCTCGCGCTACGCGGATGCACTTGCCGCACTGCTTCCCGACCGGGACAAGCTGGCGCAGCTGCTGGATAGATTTAGGCTGATAGCGGCGAACCGCTTCGCGAAGGGTTTTGTCACTGACGGCGTTACACAAACAGACGTACATTCACTGCTCACCTCGATCGTTTTATGATCAAAGAGTAAATGAGAATCGTTTTTATTTCAAACCTAAGATTAGTGTGGATAAGGTGGCCTGAGCAGGCTTCAGACATAAAAAAAGAGCACCGAAGTGCTCTTTTCTGCTCTGGTGGCCCGAAGGCCACCTGGCTAACGC
>NZ_JAUZUX010000027.1:0-29750 GCF_031844285.1 Enterobacter sp. BRE11 | reverse complement strand
CTGAGAGGCGGTGTATGTGAACTGTAACTGCCATGTTTTACGGCAGTGAGAGCAGAGATAGCGCTGATGTCCGGCAGTGCTTTTGCCGTTACGCACCACCCCGTCAGTAGCTGAACAGGAGGGACAGCTGATAGAAACAGAAGCCACTGGAGCACCTCAAAAACACCATCATACACTAAATCAGTAAGTTGGCAGCATCACCCGCTAAGCGTTATGCTTTTCCACTTCCGATGGAACATTAATGCTCAGATTCCAGGGCGTGGAGATGAACTTTTTGGATGGGGAGCAACCGGTGTTGATCTCTTTTTTCTTATCAGCGGATTTGTTATAACGCTGAGCGCGGCAAGATCGCCTCAGGGTATTATCGGCGCCTTGACCTTTTTAAAAAAAAGGGCACTGAGAATATTACCGGCCTACTATATCATCCTGCTTATCTCTTTTTTCCTGACAGGCGCGATGAGTACATTTCATTATCCGGATAAAACAGAAAACCTTATTAGCGCCCTGACCTTTATGCCGATTTTACCCGACCATCCCCCCTTTTATGTTGACGATAGTGGAATGTATGGCGTCAGATGGACACTAAATTATGAGGTTATGTTTTACCTGTTTATCTCCGTTGCGCTTCTGTTTGCTAAGCGCTGGACAGGGGCTGGCGCGCTGTTTGCTGCCACGCTTATTGTGCTGCCTTTGACTTTAGGCCATCAGTTAACGCTTCAGCCTGCCGGATATAAGATTGATTCAGCCCTGGCTGGGTTGATCACTAACCCGATGACTTGGCTTTTTATCACAGGAATGTGCGTCGGACTACTACTCCCTTACCTGAAGTGGCTATCACCCAAAATTATGGCCGTTGGTGCAGGGTGTAGCCTGATCGCTGCAGCCTACTGCTTTAGTCATGGTATGTTTGCCGGCCACGGGCTGCTGAGTTCGGGCTGGATATATGGCCTCATTTTATTAACTTTTGCACTTTCTGAGGATATTATTGGTAAGTATGTACCTGAACTTTTAATACGGTTAGGCGACATTTCTTTTTCTCTTTATCTGATTCATACCTTGATGAATAACGGCTTAGGGAAGCGATTCGCAAGCATTGGAATCGAAGATGGATATGTGAGGTTTACCGTTTCCATTATTCTTTCCTGCTTACTCGCGTGGTTGTCATGGCGTTATATCGAAAGGCCGTTTATTCGGGCCGGGAAAATTAAGCCTGTCATTCAGGAAAGCAATGCCGGGTCGCCTTCCCGCGCAGCAAACCATAAGCAGTAAAGCGCCCTTCAGCCCATGCCAGACGTGGGCTTTATGCTACAGAATGGTTTAGGGCGCTTCCGACGTGTCTGCTTTGGCGGGTAATCAATGCGATCTGCGCTGACGGCGGGGCACTCTGCCCCCGACTGTGAAGTGGCTTAGTGCGTTGGGGCGGGCGCTGCGTTGATTTTGATGCGTAGCAGAGCATACGGCTTCTGGCGCAAATCCTTACCGCCGTGGAAACCGGGCTGGCGGTTCAGCTGGTTGGTAGTGAAGTAGAGATAGCCATCTGGCCCGACCGACAGGGTATCCGGCCACAGGATTTCAGGGCCGTGCGCAAGGGTTGTCCACTCCCCGCCAGCCGGCAGCTTGCGGATAGCATTGCGCTCATAGTCACCGGTATACACAGCGCCTGTCGCATCGCTTTCCAGGCCATCTGACGCCCCTTTTTCACCCAGATCCTTCACGGACGCCGAGAGTTGAGACGCTGTGACGGCCGGATCGCGAAGTAGCGCCGTGGAAACGGCATACAGGTGACGCCCCGAGAGCGGACTGTAATAGAGCGTGTTACCGTCCGGAGAGAGAGCAATGCCGTCAGAGGCTACGCTGAACGGCGCGGTTGTTCCGTCCGCGTGACGCTGAAGCAGCGTTTCGCCCTCAACGACAGGTGAAAAGCCCACTTCAGGCGACGTTGTGCGGTCGCCGTCCAGACGGCGCAGCGCTTTGCCGGTGTCCAGATCGATAACGATAATCGCGCCGGTCCCGGACAGTGAAGAGTCGGTCACGTACGCCACGCCAGCTTTACCGATGCGAAAATCGAAGCGCATGTCGTTGACGTAGGTGGCGGGTTTAATCACGTCAGCCGGGAAAACAACAGTTTTTTCAACCCGATTCGTTTTCAGGTTAACCGCCACAAGTTTTGCGCCGCCTGTAACCGGTTTTGAAAAGCCCGGCGCGGCGGTATCGAGTATCCAGACCCGGCCCCGGCCGTCGGCCACCACGCTCTGCACGCTCAGCAAATGCGTGCGGGGAGCTGAATTGTCAGTGATATTTATCGCGGCGTCCGGGTAAGGCACTAGCCGGTTCCCTTTTACCTCGGCCACGGTAAACGGCACGTCGTCACCCCAGCGCGGGAAATTTACAAAAATACGGCCCGTTTCGGTAACGGTCACCCCGGTCGGCATAGCGCCGCTAAATGTCGCCACCACTTCGGGTTTGCCAATTGCGCGGTCCTGAGCAAGCTCGCTGAGCGCAGGCAACGCGTGATCGTCTGCCGCCAGCGCATTCAGGGTATTGCCACCCGCCACCAGCGCCACAGAGAGCGCTAACGCCGTTTTTATCATACGTGTTTTCATCATTGCATCTTCCTGGGATATTGAATGGGCCAGCCAGCCTGTGGCGTAACCGGCGGTGAAATCAAAAGCCTTCCAGCACGATTTTTCCGCGTGCCCGACGAAGGTTTTCCGCGCTGATTTTTCCGGAGTGCTCACCTTTCGTCGTGCGCAGGGTGCCGTGCTCGATCAGGCGGCGCACGCTCTCCAGAATCTCGTTCTGGCTGTAAAAAATGGCTTTCATAGGGTGGTTCCCGTTGATGGTGGCGTCAGCAACAGCGCTGTGGATTCGTTAACGAGAGATTACGGGCTCAGAACGTGCAGAAAAACGGGGTAACGACATCAGCACTTTCACTCTAACAGTGAAAATCACGGCAGAACGGATTGATCGCCGCGGGCGTCAGGAGTAGCGATCGCATTACGCAGCAGGCCTGATTTAGCGATCGCCCTGTTGCCCAGGTTGAGTGGATAGCGGTTTAAGGGCGCTCTGTTCGCCTGAATTTGACGCGTCTGAACACGCTGTCAGTAGCGCGGCTGCCCAGTTTCTGTTACAAAAACCGCCATATGGCTGGCAAAACATTGAGCAGTTCCTGCTGGCTGCGCCTTTTAAATCATTCCGCGTTGATCAGTCCTTCTGATGACCAGGCCGTCTCAGCCTGACCGGATCCGAATACGTTTTGCATTCTGGAGCCTCAATGATACGTCTTGAAGATGTTACGTTGTTCGTCCGTTCCGCCGCGCTGGGCAGCTTTTCCAGTGCAGCCCGTGAAGCCGATATTCTTCCGGGGCAGGTCAGTGCCGCCGTCAACCGTCTGGAGCGCGACCTGAATAAACGCCTGTTTGCGCGATCCACCCGCAGCCTGCGCCTGACCGCAGAGGGAGAAACCTGGCTGCCCTATGCACAGGAAATGCTGACCATCCTGCAGGCAGGAACGGAACGCCTGCAGGGCAATGAAGATGAAATCCAGGGTGAGCTGAAAATTGCCGTTCCCTCAGACATCGGGCGGAACATCATCCTGCCGGTGATCACCGCTTTCTGCGAAAAACATCCCAAAATATCCCTTCGCCTCTTTCTGTCCGATCAGGTCAGCGATGTCTTTCGCGATCCGGTGGATGTGGCCATCCGCTATGGCACGCTTGAAAACAGCAGTTATGTGGCCTTGCCGCTGGCCGAAGATAACCGGCGCGTGCTCACCGCTTCACCCGCCTATATCAACAAACACGGCAGGCTGCAGCGCCTTGATGATTTGCTCAGGCACCACTGTCTGCTCTACACCTTGAACGGGCACGCTTACGATAAATGGTCATTTCCAGAAAATGGCGTTCGGCGCCAGCTGACGGTAAGCAGCAGGATGCTGTGCGATGATGCCGATCTGGTGAGGCGCTGGGCAGTCGCGGGAATGGGCATTGCCTATAAATCATGGATAGATGTCAGCAGCGATGTGCTGGCCGGTCGGCTGGAAGTGCTGCTTCCCGAACAGCCTGGGGAAGCCGTGCCGTTGAATCTTATCTGTCCTCACCGTAAACAGTTTTCTCCGGCGATCCGGGAGCTGCATGGCCTGCTGCGCGAACACCTTAAGTCCATCACGGCGTTGATGCGCACCCACCCGGCTTTTGTAAAGGGCGCGCAGACTGAACTGGCAGCGAACCAGAGCGCCTGAATAAAAAGCGCGAGACGGTGTTATCGCAGCGATGTTTGGCAAACGCTAATTAAAGCGGACAGGAAATTAATAAAAAAAGAAAAGGCCATTTAAATAAATGGCCATTTTCATCGGTCTTAAATTTACTTAATCAGCTCGGCCGTCATATGGAACTGGTTGCCCGCGTAGCTTTCGGTAATTTTATAATCAGAACCGGCTTTTTTAGCCTGCTGCGCAATATGTGACTCCGCTTCATCCAGCGTCGAACCCGTTGCGGTAATGCTCTGAGCAACGCTGCCAAATGAAATGGCGGACAGAACGGCAATAATCAGCGCAGATTTTACAGTTTTCATTTTCATTTCCTTCAGTGATTGAGATGTTCAGGGTTATTTATCAGGGCAGCCGGTTATTTCCGCTGCCTTGTGTGAAATGAATAATAGTGCGGACATCTGCTGCAAAACAGGTGCAATAACAGCAAACACTTTCACGTGAAAAGTGAAGATAGAAAGTCCGGTTCGGCAGGAGGATTGACGCACACTTAAAAAGTCAGTACGTAAAGCGTCATATTCAGGGTATTGTTAATGCTCAACGTTTTCAGCGATACCGGCACCCCAGACGGTTCCGGCGCCAGACTGTGACAGGAGAATAGGATGCATCGGGTAGGCTTGCTGATTTCTGATTACTTTCAGGTTTTAGGGTTGTCCACGCTGAGTATCTTTGAGTTTGCCAATCAGGTTAAGGGTGAACCTTTCTATGATTGCGCGGTTTACTCTGAAAGGGGTGGATCCGTTTTATCTTCGTACGGCTTCAGCGTCGACAGCAAACCGCTTGATGCGGACGCGCCCGTTGACACCTGGCTCATCGCCGGGGTGCTGACGCCGGTTGAGCTGCCAGCAACGCCTGGCGTGGTGACCTTTTTGCAGACCCATGCGCTGAAAGCACGCCGCGTGGCCGGTATTTGCACTGGCGCCTTCGTGCTGGGTCAGGCGGGATTACTTGCCGAACGCCGGGCGACCACACACTGGATCCACGCGCAGACCCTGAAAACCATGCACCCCACCACTCGAGTGGAGGAAGACCGCATCTTTATCATCGACGACCACGTCTGGACGTCCGCCGGCTTAACCGCCGGTCTTGATATGGCGCTGGGCATGGTGGAAAAGGATCTGGGCGCGGACGTCGCGCGCAGCGTGGCGCATCTGCTGGTGATGCACCATCGCCGCTCGGGTGGGCAGACCCAGCATTCGGAGATGCTGATGCTCGCGCCGCGCAGCGATCGCCTGCAGTCCGCGCTGGAGTATGCGCGCAAGAATCTCAGCAAGCCGCTCACCATTGAAGAGATGGCGGATGCGGTGCACGTCAGCGCGCGTCAGCTCAGCCGGCTGTTCCGTTCTGAAACCGGCAAGTCGCCGGCAAAAGCGGTGGAGGCGTTGCGCCTTGAAAATGCCAGGCTGCTGATTGAACAGAGCAGGCTCTCGATGGAAGTGATCGCACGGGAATCTGGATTTCGCGACCGGCGACACATGCGCGAGGTCTTTATGCGCGGCTATGGCATTCCGCCACAGTCTATACGCACCGGAAAAGCCTGATCGCCTCGCCTCTCTTTATCCCTCCTCCATCATGATGTCCGTTAATCCGGCCATCATGATGTCCTGAAACACGCCCTTTCTTGTCAGCCGCGCCGGTGCCCGACTGCGTACTATGAATTCACCAACCCGATAACTGACAAGGTGAATATCATGACGCAGCAAACACTGACCAACCGCGGCACTGCCGTTGTCACCGGCGCCTCCACCGGCATGGGCGCACTTTACGCTGGCCGCCTGGCACGCATGGGCTATGACCTGATTATCGTGGCACGTAACCACAATCGCCTGAACCAGCTGGCAGAGCATATCACCACCGACAGCGGCCGCAGCGTCGAGGTTGTTGCGGCTGACCTGGCCGATACCGCCCAGCTTGCCAGCCTGGAAGAGAAGCTGCGTCAGGACGCCAGCATCACGCTTCTGGTTAACAATGCCGGCATCGGCACCCATACGCCGCTGCTGCAGAGCAGCGTGGAGCAGATGACCGCCATGATCAACCTGAACGTCACCGCGCTGACCCGCCTGACCTACGCCGCGGTGCCCGGCTTCGTCAACCGCGGGCGCGGCGCCGTTATCAATATTGCCTCTATCGTCAGTATTGCGCCTGAGTTGCTGAACGGGGTTTATGGCGGCAGCAAAGCCTTTGTGCTGGCGTTTACGCAGTCGCTGCATCACGAACTGGCCGGTAAAGGCATTCAGGTGCAGGCGGTACTGCCCGGCGCGACCGCGACGCCGTTCTGGGAGAGCGGCGGCCTGCCCGTCGAGCAACTCAATCCAAAAATCGTCATGAGCGCACAGGAGATGGTGGACGCCGCGCTGACCGGTTTTGCCCGCGGCGAGCTTGTCACTATTCCGTCCCTGCAGGATGAAAACCTGTGGACCACTTATGAGCAGGCGCGCCAGGCGATGATCCCGCATCTTGGCAGCGACGCGCCGGCGCCACGCTATCAAGCGGTTTCCATGCACTGATCCACTCCGACAGCCTAATAACCTTACTACTTATCATCTGAAGGAATATGACCATGAAACTGACTAACAACACTATCTTCATCACCGGCGGTACCTCTGGCATCGGCCGCGCAATGGCAGAAAAATTTCATCAGCTGGGTAACCAGGTAATTATTTCGGGACGCCGCGAGGCGCTGCTGAAGGAGGTGACCGCAGCCAGCCCAGGCATGGATTATGTCGTGTTGGACGTGACGAGCGCCGACAGCATCAAAGCCGCCGCGCAGAGCGTGCTGGCACGCTATCCGGCGCTGAACGTGGTGATCAACAATGCCGGCATCATGCCTTTCGACAACGCGGCTGGCGAGCTGGATGATGCGCAGGCGGTCACCCTACTGGATACCAATATTCTCGGGCCGGTGCGCGTCAGCGCCGCCTTTATCGAACACCTGAAGCAGCAGCCTGACGCGGTGCTGATCAACAACAGCTCGGTGCTGGCGTTTCTGCCGCTGGCAACCAACGCGCTCTACTCCGCCACCAAGGCCGCCATTCACTCTTACACCCTGTCTCAGCGTTTCCTGCTGCGCGACAGCGGCGTGCAGGTGATTGAGATTTCTCCGCCGTGGGTGGATACCGACCTGATTTACAAGAGCGGCGATCCGCGCGCCATGCCACTGGAAGACTTTATCCGCGAAACCTTCGACAAGCTCGGCACCGACACCATCGAAGCCATCGTCGATCGCGTGCTGCCGGTGCGCGATAACCCGGGCGCAGACGAGCATACCCTGGTGAATCAGTTCAACCAGTCCGTGGCGGATAACCCAATTCCTGTTCAGTAAACGCTACAGGGGCGTCCAGCCCCTGTTTTCTATGCCGGAGATGAATAATGAACGCTGCTATCACCTCTTCCCAGCGCCGCGCCCTGCGCGCGCTAAGCATCGCTTACTTTGTCCAGGCTACCGGCGCGCTCTCTGTCGCCGGCAGCCTGCCTGCTATCTCTGCTGCCTGGCAGCTGACTGATGCGCAGAGCGCGCGCTTACTGAGTATATTCGGCCTGACCTTTGCGCTCGCCGCCCCGCTGGTTCAGGTCATCTTTGGCCATCTTCGCCGTCGCCAGCTGGTGCTCACGGGTATCGGGCTGTTTGGCCTGGGCGCCTTCGCTTTTGCGCTCTCGCCGGCCTACGGGTCGCTGGTCGCCTCCCGCATACTGATGGGCGTAGGTGCCGGCTTTATCGGCCCGGTGCTGGTCGCGCTGGGTTCTGAGCTGGTAGATGAACAGCAGCGTGGGCGGGCTATCGGCATGGTACTTCTCGGGGTATCGATGGCGAGCCTGGCCGGTATTCCGCTCGCCGCGTGGGTGGCCGACATGTGGGGGGCGAAAGCCCTGTTTGCGCTGGTCGGACTGGTAAGCCTGCTGAGCGGGCTGAATGTCCTGCTGACGGTGCCGGATGAAAGTGTGGGTTCGCGTATCCGGCTCGCCGAGATGGCGAGCGTCCTGTCTGAGGGGAAATACCTGACGGCCTTCCTGGTGGTGTTTTTCATCACCTCCGGCGTTTACAGCTTTTACTCTTTTATCGCCCCGCTTATCCGCGACACCTACGCTGGCGGCACGCATGCGGTTTCCGCGGCGCTGGCGGTGCTGGGCGTCGCCGGGGTGCTGGGGAACCTCTGGGTCACCCGGGCGGCAACACGCTTTACCTCGGAAAAGCTGCTGTTGACGGGCATGACCCTGCTCATCACAGATACGGCGCTGATTGCCCTGCTGCCAAAAGCCCTGGGCATGCTACTGCTGGCACTGGTCTTCTGGGCCTTTGCCACAGATCTGCTCTGGCCCAGCCAGCAGCGCAGGATCGTTGAACTGTCGTCTGCCCGGTATCGCGGCATCGCGCTGGCGCTGACCAGTGCCTTTATGTTCGGGGGCATCGGTTTCGGCTCAGCGGTAGCCTCCTGGGTTTATCCGGTGGCGGGATTTTACGGGCTGGCCGGCATGTCCGTGGCTTTCATTGTGCTGGCGCTGATCAGCCTGCAGCTGTCCGAAAAGCTCAGAAAGCCCCTGACGACGGCTGAGCCCTGTCAGGGTGAAGCCTGACGGGCTGCTATCAGTCAGGCTTCTGAGATACGTGACGCATAGATGCTGAATAGCACCATGACGCAGCGAAAGCGGGACAGGAACCTGACTGCACATTATGCCTGTGCCTTTCGACCAGGAAAGCTGTAGTGCGCATTCTGTTTGCCCTTCTTGTAAACATATGAAAGGAGACGTTCATCCCTGGCAAACTCCGCTACTGTTGATACAGGATCCGCGTTCATCTGCCCGGTTACTCTTTTTCTCTGAATGCCGCCAGCCTGCCCAGAAGGAGTAAAGGTACCTATGAAAAATTTGTTGCCAAAGCCGTTATCCCTGTCCCGGCACGCCTTCACTGCTTCAGGCGTGTTGGCGCTGTCTCTGTTTTGTTACAGCCCGGCGCTGATGGCAGATACAACGCTGTTCTCTCCTCTGCCCCCAGATACGGCAAGCCTTGGACAGTATCAGTGGCACAGACGCCCTGTTGTTATATTTGCTCCATCTGAAAAAGATGCTGACTACGTCAGGCAAATCGCCATGCTGGAGAAAAGCAGCGCTGAGCTAGCGGAGCGCGATATCATCGTGCTGAGTGATACGTCGCCTGCGGCCAGTGGCCAGCTCCGTTCACAATTTAAGCCCAGCGGTTTTGAAGTTGTGCTGGTCGGGAAAGATGGCGGGGTGAAAATTCGCCAAAAAACACCGCTTACGTCAGAAGAGCTGCTTTCCACCATAGACAGAATGCCAATGCGTAAGGCTGATTTACGCTAAACTTTTCTGCTAACCGAGAAGAGGATAAAACAGTGGGGCTTTAAGTCCGGCTGTTGGCGCTTGAACGCAGATCAGGATGCAGAGCGGGGAGATGGGCGTGCAGCGGTCTGATAATCAAAGCCCCTGACGAGAACGTCAGGGGCTTTATCGTCATCCGTAAGGATTAGAGAGCCATATCATGCTGAGCTTCAGCAGCGGCTTTTGGTTTCTGAGGTTGAGCCTGAGGAGCGTCCTGAGCCGCCTTCATCTGAATCACTGGCGGTTTTACCAGCTGCAGCGTCGCTGCCGTTTCATCCCAAACCTGCTGGGTCAGCGTAACGTTGCCGTTCAGCTTCTGTCCATAGCTCGGAACGATGCTACGGATCTTGCTCTGCCACTCCGCCGATTTAAATTGCTCTGGGAACAGCTCCTTCATCACATTGATGGAGATAGGCGCAGCGGTGGATGCGCCCGGAGAAGCGCCCAGCAGCGCAGCCAGAGTTTTCTGTTTATCGGTTACGATTTCAGTTCCCAGCTTAAGTACGCCGCCTTTTTCCGCATCCTTCTTGATAATCTGTACGCGCTGGCCGGCCTGAATAAGTTTCCAGTCCTCTTTACGCGCTGACGGATAATACTCTTTCAGCGCCTCAAACCGGTCTTCGTCACTTAACATCACCTGGCCAATCAGGTACTTCACCAGATCGAAATTATCAAGCCCTACGTCAGTCATCGGCCCCACGTTTTTGGTCGTAGTGGTGCTGAGCAGATCGAGGAAAGAGCCGTTTTTAAGGAACTTGGTCGAGAAGGTGGCAAAAGGCCCAAACAAAACCACACGTTTGCCATCCAGGAAACGCGCATCGAGATGCGGGACCGACATCGGTGGCGCACCCACGGAAGCCTGTCCGTAAACTTTCTCCGCGTGCTGGCGCGTGATGTCCTGATTTTCAGTGACCAGGAAGGAGCCGCCCACTGGGAAACCTGCATAGTTATCCGCTTCCGGGATACCTGTCTCCTGCAGCAGTTTCAGGGCACCGCCGCCTGCGCCGATAAAGACATATTTCGCATCTACCGCATGCTCTTTGCCGCTTTTCACGTCAGTAATCGTGACGTGCCAGGAGTTATCGCTGTTGCGTTTGAAGCCCGTAACCTCAGATGAGGTTTCCAGCTTAAAGTTATTCTCTTTTTTCAGGCTACCCACCAGCTGGCGGGTGATTTCGCCATAGTTAACGTCGGTGCCAACCGGCGTCCAGGTGGCAGCCACTTTCTGCTGCGGATCGCGCCCGGCGATAATCAGGGGAGCCCATTGCTTGATCTGATTCTGATCGGTAGAGAACTTCATGCCCTGGAACAACGTCGTTTGTTGCAGAGCGGCATAACGTTTGGTCAGGTACTCAACGTTCTTGTCACCCCATACAAAGCTCATATGTGGCGTAGAGTTGATGAAAGAGTGCGGATCGTTTAATACGCCACGCTTTACCTGCGATGACCAGAACTGGCGGGAAATCATGAACGCTTCGTTGATTTCCAGCGCCTTAGAAACATCAATCGAACCGTCTGGACGTTCTGGCGTATAGTTCAGCTCCATATTGGCTGAGTGACCGGTACCGGCATTGTTCCAGCCGTTGGATGATTCGAGCGCAACACCATCCAGCTTTTCAACCATGAGCTGTTTCCAGTCAGGCTGGAGCTCCTGCAGTAATGTTCCCATAGAGGCACTCATGATGCCGCCGCCAATCAGAAGTACGTCTGTTTTTTCGTTAGCGTCTTCAGCATGCGCTGTTGCGCTGACGACCATTGCGATGAGTGATAACGCGGGGAGAATCTTATTTTGTTGCAGCATTATATTTAGTACTATCGGAAATAAATGAATGAACCAATATTTTAACTTACTCGTATCGAGTTTTAAACACTCCATATAAATCATTACTTCAAAAAATTGACAATATTTAATTTTTAAATTAAATAAAAAAGTATCTTAACTAAAGAAAGCAGATTTCCGCTTTTTTATTAGCCGCCACTGAAATCTGCTGCGAAAAACAGGGAATTAGCCAACAAGCTCTTAATAAAGGATAGCAGGCTGATCCACACTCTTCTTAATGATAAAAAATCTGGCCTGCATGATTATTTAACGCAAATTTTCATTTCCTGGCTAAAGTCGAGCATGGCGGCTGAGCGATATAAAATATGCTGACAGGGGTGATAGCGCCTTTTCTTCTCGACGCTTTTCTGCTCTTCAGAAACGAGAACGAATAATTACTTGCTGAAGGGATAGGGAAAAATATGAATGGTATTCGCTGCCATTGGATAAATTCCCAGCCCGCGCGTGGTGTTTTTGAGTTTATCTAAAGAAGCGCCCTCTTCGGGCATTCTGCCTCCCCATACTGTCACGCCCTCAGCGATATTGGCTGGCCGATTTGGGCTTTCATCGGTGATCTCAATGGTTTCACCGTTACTGAACGTAATGATCAGTGATGCGACGTCCAGATGTTGGGCAGTCCCGTTTTGGTCTTTAGCGTATACTTTCATTGCATCCTCTCCTGTCTGTTTTCTGCATTGCATTAGCAACAGCGCGATGGCCAACACTATTTTCAAGGAAGCCTTAACTGACTGACCTGTCCTCGATCAATAGCAACGAGCTTAGCAAAGGTCAACGATGCTGCTCTGTTGCAGAGAGCGTGTGCTTTACCCACTGCACTATCCCATCGGTCATTGATGCTGCCCGTATCCTTTACAGGTGGCCGGAAAAGGCTGGGTAACAATCTGACAAGCAATTTTTTCTGCCGCGCAGTATTCACCGCCGCACCGTCACGCTAAGTTGTTGAGTTAACCACCACAAGCGAGGCCGGACATCGTGACATCCCCCTCTTTACATCAGGCCGTGCGCGGGCTTTTACTTTTGCTGCCTGTATGGCTGACACTTCCCATGGGAAGTGCTGCTGCGCCCTCCGTCGAAAATAACCAGCAGTTCAACGGGCTTATAAGAGAGCCTGTTATGTTGCGTGTCACGTTGCCAGATGGCAAACCGGCCCTGCTGGACGCTCTCGTGACGCGGCCCTCCGGACCTGGTCGCTGGCCCATTGCCCTGATTACCAACGGTACCACGGGCACCGCTGAATTCGATCGCTGGGAAATGAATCCAAACCGGATGTCAGGAACGGCTCTGGCGTTCGCCCGCCACGGCTATGCGGCGGTGGTCGTTCTGCGGGAAGGCTATGGCTATTCCAGCGGCGGAGCCGAATATACTGGCGGAACCTGCGCACATCCACAGCATGGCCTGGCAAGGAAGCGAGATGCTGATGATCTGCTGAGCGCGCTCAATGCAATCAGGCGCCAGCCATGGGCATCCGGGCATAACGCCATTCTCGCCGGCATGTCAGCCGGTGGATTTGGCGCTCTGGCCGCCGGTGCCGGACAGCCGTCGGGTGTTCAGGCGATCATTAATTTTGACGGAGGAAGAGGCGCCAGCAGCGGCAGCTCAGTGTGTGACCAGGCGGGATTGTTGAGAACCTTCGCTGAGATGGGCGCCGCCTCGCACACTCCTTCGCTCTGGCTTTATTCACAAAACGATAAATTCTTCCCGCCCCTGACCGCCCTCTCGTTTTTCAATGCTTATATCTCAGCAGGCGGCTCCGGCAGTTTTGTCGTAATGCCCCCCTATCGTGCTAACGGTCACGCGTTTATGGATTCCGCTCCGGAAGATTTCTGGTGGGGGCCGGTGGGAGAATTTCTTCATAAGGAGGGAATGCCATACAAGGAGGTGGTCAGGATCAATATGAAAAATATTCCCTTACCGCTTGCACTCAATAACGCCGAGGGAAAATCTGCATTCAGAGAGTATGAATCTGCGCAGCTTTTTGAAAAAGCCTTTGCGACGGATGCGTCAGGTGACTGGGGAGTATCCTACTGGGCGCGCACGGCCACAGAAGCCGCAGCGGCTGCACTCAGAAACTGTCAGAAGCATCAGCAGAGCGCCCAAAAAGAATGTACGGTTTACGCAGTTAATAACACCGTCATGGCTAATTGAGAGGTTCTCGGCAGCGTTATTATATCGTTCAAATGGCCACCACAAACCACCCTTTTTATTTAAGACAAACTTTTTGCTTATCGTTTTCATTATCACTTTCAACAACGAAATCACCTCAAATTAATGGCCCCCCTGAAAAGAACCTCGCCGCTGGTCACCAAAAATCAGGCGCTTTACATCACGTCTGACGCCCGCTTATTTGCGCACCTAAGGATAACTTAACGTTAAAAGGCTATTTTCGTGAGGTAACTTTCTCCGGGAGCGAGCATGAAATCGACACTGACAGCCTTAATACCCTACAGCTACGCCCCTTTTTTTCGTGGGCTTCACATTGCTGTAGCCGTGCTTATTTTATTGCAGATTATTAATTCGAACTTTATTGAGGCAGAGCGGCTAAACCTGAGTAGCGTTGAGGGCGTGATAACCTGGATCCACATCGGCTCAGGTTTTCTGCTACTGTTTCTTGGCTGGATACTGCTGATATGGATGATGTCACAACGAGGATTTCGCTGGTACTACGCATGGCTAATGCTGGACTTTAGCGGTATCAAACGCGATATCAAATTAATCCGTCAGCTAAAACTGCCCGAGGCTGCACAGGGAGGTATTGCGGCTGCCATCCAGGGGGCTGGTGTGCTTGCATTGATTCTTGTCGCTTCATCAGGCGGCATCTGGTTTCTTGCACAAACCCTGCTGAGCGCCTCGTCTGGCACAGCGGAATATTATCTCGGCCTGCATAAATTCTTAACGACCTTTATTGAGATTTATTTTTATGCGCATGGCGCAATGGGTTTATTACATATCGTGTTGTCCAGAACCGCAGTCATTTCAGGCACTGAAAATAACTGAATCTGCATACGGTTTGAAAAAACACTATCAGGAGGAAAAGCGTGACGCCCGGAGAAACGCATAAAATTTCACGCTCTGGCTGGCTACGTGCCGCCGTCCTGGGCGCCAATGACGGCATTGTTTCTACTGCCAGCCTGTTGACTGGCGTGGCGGCGGCGGACAGCTCCACGCACAGTATTCTTCTGGCAGGCGTGGCTGGCCTGGTCGCGGGAGCAATGTCCATGGCCACCGGTGAGTATGTTTCCGTTTCATCGCAGTCTGACACCGAGCGCGCCGCCATTGCTGAGGAGCAGGTTGAACTGGAAAATGATTACCTGGCCGAAACTCATGAACTGGCCGCAATTTATGTGCAGCGCGGCCTCAGTAAAGCGCTGGCGCATGAGGTCGCCAGCGCGTTAATGAAACATGACGCTCTTGATGCGCACACCCGCGATGAGCTCGGTATCTCCGATATCTCAAGCGCGCGTCCCCTTCAGGCTGCGCTGTTTTCTGCCGGAAGCTTTACGGTGGGTGCGCTGATTCCGCTGATGGTGGCACTGACTCGTTCCGGCATAGCCAGCATCGTGATAGCGGCTCTGCTGGCGCTCGTTTTACTGGGGACTGTTGCCGCCATAGCGGGGGGAGCACCAGTGATGCGCAGCATCATTCGGGTCAGCTTCTGGAGTAGCCTGGCGATGGGATTATCGGGGCTCACGGGCGCATTATTCGGTCACTACGCAGGCTGAATTTAACGGCCCGCTCTCTGTCTTCGCGGGAGCGCTATTTCAGAGTTCCCGCGAAATCAGCATCTGACTGCGATCGCCACTCCATACACGGCAAAAAACGTCAGCGACATCAAGACAACTTGCTGTTCGCTCATAACGTCGTCTGTGGTCCTAACAGGCCGCCAGGCATAAAAGGCCAAAAACAGGTATGCATTCTATCTGCAGGAAATATGACCCGATAGGGTTTTGGGCGCATGCCTGCCTTTAATGACAGGCACTGCGCTTCTAGCGGCTCAAAGTGGCGAGTAAGGCATCAATTGACGTCTGCAGGCCAGCTTCGACACTCATCGTAAGATCTTCCATTTCAAGTGACACGTCACCGTCATAACCCGTCATACGCAGCACTGAAAAGAACTCTTTCCACCATTTCAGATCCTGCCCGCAACCTACGGCGACATAGTTCCAGGTACGGGTTTTGGTCTGGGTGACGGGTTGGTACTCCATCAGCCCATCAATGTCGGCCAGACCCCGCTCTATTCGCGCATCTTTACCATGCACATGAAAGACTGCCCCTTCCAGCTTACGTGCCGCCGCGACAGGATCGGCGCCCATGGCTATCAAATGGGAGGGATCCAGGTTAATGCCAATCATGTCATCGACGGCGTGGCGCAGACGCAGTAAGGTGGATGGGTTATAAACCAGCTGACTCGGAAACGCTTCGATAGCAATTTTCTCTACACCATGGTGCTTAGCGTGCTGCACAAACTTTTTCCACCATGGAATCGCAACATCATTCCATTGATAGTCGATTACACCCGGCATGTAATCTGGCCATGAAACCGTGGATGTTATCCAGTTCGGCACGCGATCTTCAGGCCCGCCTCCGGGTAAACCGCTCATCGTCACAATCTTTTTAACACCCAGTTTGCCTGCTAACTCAACCGCCCTGTAGCTGCTTTTGGTATGGGCTTCACCCAGTTCACCAGGCGCTAACGGATTGCCAGAACAGTTAAGCGCCACAATACGCATCTCCCGCTCAGCCAGTTCCTGTTTAAATTGCTCAAGCTTTTCAGGAGAATTCAATAACTCTTCGGTTTTGACATGTGGACAGGGGGACCAGCCGCCTGCGGTCATTTCAACACCACTAATCCCATAATTTTTAACTTTGTCCAGCATGTCTGGAAAAGGTAAATCAGCCAGAACGTCAGTACACAATGCAAGTTCCATTCTCTTATCCCCAATATTTTACGTAAGTTACGCTCTTTCGAACTGATCGATAAAACCGGCTTTAGTTCTGGCATTCGCTAATAAGGTAGTCTTGACTTCATCGCCCAGTAGACCTGCAATATCCGCCAGAATCTGAATATGTTCATTTTTCGTTGCAGCCACAGCGACAACAATAAAAACAATTTTTCCTTTACCCCAGCTTACGCCATCGGGAAATTGAAACACCTGAAAGCCCGATCGAATGACGAGATCAAGGTTTTCCTTTGCGCAATGAGGAAGCGCAATACCTGCTCCAATATAAGTTGAGACACTCTTTTCTCGCGACAGCATGCCTTGTTCAAAGCCAGGTTTGACATAACCCGCCTTTTCCAGAGCACTGGCGGCAATGTGTATCGCCTCATTTTTATGCGTTGCACGGCACTGCAGATGCAGCGCGTCTTCAGTTAAAGTCAACATGAATACTTCCTCACTGATAGCGCATAAGTGCATTTATCAACGGTAGAGCGCTGGCTGCGGCGGAATAATGACATCGTGTTTTTCGCCATCTTTCAGCGATGCTAAACCAGCATCACAAACCAGCGCCACGACGTAACCATCCCATGAGGAGGGGCCACCCATTTCGCGCCCATTGCGTACGTTATCGACAAAATGCTGCACTTCCCGGTCGTATGCCGTGGCGAAACGCTCCATGCAGGATTGTGCGATATGCTGTGCGTTGCCGCTCAGCGAACGCGTGCTAATCAGCTGTTGTTCAGTAAGCGCGACAACCGCGTTTTCGCCAATCACCTCACAGCGTATGTCATAGCCATAATGGCAGTTCACAAACAGCTCATCATTGATGCGTACACCAGATTCGGTTTCGAAAATTATGATTAAAGGATCCTGTAAATGCGGCAACGCACGCTGGGTTTTCTTACGAGGCTTATCCACGCGTACCGAAATAATATTCTCGTTAAGCAAATAGCGGATGATATCGATTTCGTGAGTGGCGGAATCATTCACCGCCATTTCCAGCGTATAGCTTTCTGGCACAGAGGGATTCCTGTGTGCACAATGGATCAGCAAGATATCGCCGGTTTTCCCGTCATCAATCGTCTTTTTCAGCGCCTGATAACCTGGGTCGAAACGGCGCATAAAGCCAAGCTGAAGCAGACGCTTACCGGTTCTGACTTCAGCATCGATGATTTCTGCTGATTCATCAGCGGTTGGAGTTAATGGCTTTTCGCAAAATACCGGTTTGCCCGCGTTAAACGCCGCAAGAATTTGCGTTTTATGAACCGGTCCTATTGAGCAAATAAATACCGCATCAACCAGCTCTGAATTAATCATCTCTTCAGCATCATAAAATGCTGTAGCGTTAAATTCTCTGGCCGCCACATCGGCTGCCTTATGATTTATATCGCAAACGGCAGTCACCCGCGCGCCAGTGATGATATTTTGAAAACGTTTCAGGTGATCCTGGCCAATCATGCCCAGACCAATCAGGCCAATATTGACAGTCATTCATTTACCCTCAGTTAATTAAGTATTAAAAACGAAATTTCTTTTCAATTTGTTCGAGTGTCAGACCGCGTGTTTCTGGCAGATATTTTACCAGCAGGATCAACATAATGATGTTAGTTGTCCCGAAGAAGCCGAAGGTCAAACCGCCGCCATAATGGTTCAGCAGGAAAGGGAAAATAGACTGGATCATAAAATCAAATATCCACAAACCGAATACCGCAAAACCCATACCGATACCGCGCATTCTGAGAGGATAAATTTCTGCCAGCATCAGCCAGAATACCGGTGCTATCCAGCCCTGCATAAACACCAGAAAAACCAGCATTAAGCCAAGGATCACATAGGGTGCGCTGGCAAAATTCGCATGCAGAACTTCCGCGCCATTAACAACTTCAGTGTGGAACAGGAACTTAAACGCTAAACCAATCAGTAGCAGGCTCACCGTGACGCCGGCCTGTCCGGTAAAAAACATTTTTCGACGTGAGTGTTTGCCAATTAACGCCATGCCAAGGAGGGTAGCCAGTACTGAAATAATGCCATTGGCTACCGCGCCGGTGACAGCCGCCGCATCGCCCAGGCCGGTGGCTTTTAATACGGTTGGCGCGTAGTACATGATGGTATTAACCCCGGTAACCCGCGTTGCCAGCACGATCATTAAGCCCGTTAATACCAGCTGAATCACCCAACGTTTTTTCAGTTCAGCGAACAGGTTCAATTTCATCTGGTCAGCTTTGACAATTTGCTGAATATCTTTCACTTCGCGGTCAACTTCTTCCGGCAGGCGAAGCGTTTTCAATACACTTATGGCCTTGTCGGTTTCACCGCGACGAATAAAGAAACGCGGTGATTCCGGCATCATAAGCATGCCAATCCATAGTAGCGCGCCAGGCAATGCTGGAATGGCTAGCATAATGCGCCAGTTATGCTGCAACTCGGGATAGAGATTCACCAGCGTTGAATTAACCGAGTACGCCAGGAACTGACCGGTAACTATCATTAACTCATTGACGGTGACTAACCGCTCGCGCTGATCGGCGCGTGCCAGTTCAGAAATATAAATGGGTACGGTGACAGAAGCGCAGCCCACCGCTAAGCCCAGGATAAAACGCGCAACAATCATTGATGGCACATCCCAGGCAAACGCCGTGCCTAATGCGCCGAACATGAAAACGGTGGCCACCCAGAGCAGATTTTTACGACGCCCTTGTTTATCTGATAAATATCCGCCAAACAGCGAGCCTAGCGCGGCACCAAATAGCAGAAATGAAGTAATAAACCCTTCTTGAGCCGGCGTCAGGTTCATATCATATTTCATGAATATTAATGCGCCGGAGATTACGCCGGTGTCATAACCAAAGCACAAGCCACCAATTGTTGATACAAGCGTAATCAACCGCATACGCTTAGGATTTTGCAGACTAGTTTTGTTATACATAGTTTTTCCATCTGGTTGTAAGGTAATACCGTTGCAAGCCGTTTATAGTCAGAATAAAGCTATGTTTTTAATAACGTAAAAAAAGAGCGCTTAATTTATGGGCCAGGTAAACAGTATTTTCAATGTCAGCGCGAAGATGCTGCTGTGACCCTTAAACGTTACGGCAACGTTATATCAAAGTTAAAAGCAAAAGCCAGACACCGCTGAGCGCACTATTTACCAGCGTGTCGGCGATCAAAAATTTTTAATTAAATTCTTGTAAAGCAGTGATAATCATCACGTCGTTAAATATTGACGTTGACATAGCAAGATTGAAGAGAGTTTTAAATACAAATTTATGGCGCCGCTGTCATTACATACCTGTGAGAAACAAAATAGCAATTTTGATGATATTTTCTCTTTTAATGAAAATATAATCCTCAGGTAGTGTTAGCGCGTTGCTCACTTTATCTGATTGAGTGCATTAGGCAGATTTTCAAAGAACGTGATGGCGCTCATGTCTCCTTCCGTAACCAGAGTGGGCATAACAAGTAAAGAGAGCTAAGGATAAGGAAATCTTCTTCTGGTATTAAATATCAGTGGGTTAAGAAGGGACAAAAAGCAAAGTTGATGATTACTACGGCATAAAGTCATGTCAGAATAGCGGCATTACGACAGGAGAGACTATGATCACCTTCAGCCTTAATGAGCATCCTTCCGCACGCGGCTTCGATAGTGGCATGCGACCGCGCCTGAGCTTCATCTGCAAAGCTGAAGGCAGAGAGGAAGCGATCCCTCGCGTAATGCATAAACATGATGAACGCTTTGAGTTAATGTTCATCCGCTCAGGCAAGGGGATTTATAATATCGATGGCCGTAGCTATGTTGTTAAACCTGGCGATATATTGCTGTTCAATGCCAGTGTGCTTCATGATGAATGTCCGGAAGCATCAGATGACTTGCTGATATTTAGCTGTGGCGTTGAGCAACTGAAGATCGATGGTTTGCCACTAAACGTACTTACACCTCGCTCGCAAACCGCGGTCATGCCGAGCGGCAGTTATTACAATGAAATTTGCCAGCTGTTTGAGCAAATGTGGTCGCACGTCAGCAGTAAACGTCTCTACAGCACAGAAATTGGCGATAGCCTACTCAGCGTGTTGTTATTGCTGTGCCGAAATATCTGGATAGAAAGCAAACCGCAACAGGAGAGTGCCAGCATATTATTAGGGCAGCGCGTGAAGAACTATATCGACAACCATTATAAAGAAGATATCTCTCTCAATTCGATTACTGCAGCGATGAATATGAATCAGTTTTATCTGGCGCATGTATTCAAAGCTTACTCGGGCTATTCCCCAAAACAATATCAGACCCGTCGTCGTATCGGTGAGGCACAGAACTTATTATTAAGCACTGATTTGGGAGTCATAGATGTAGCGAGTGCAGTAGGCTACGACAACGTGAATAATTTCCATCGGATCTTTCATAACCTTGTCGGCATCCCACCTGCCCGTTATAAAAAATTCTGGATAACCGGCCAGATCAAAAGATAAGTCACATGGTTGCTTTACGTTCGGCACCATTGCCCTGCCCTAATCTGTTCTGAATTGCCTCCAGCCTTCTTTTGCTTCCGTACAGACTAAGGCGCACCCGGTAATCGTGAGGGGCCGTATGTCAGCTGAATGTCTTCAGTTGATTCCCGCTATGTTAAATCCTGATGCGGAGAAAATTATGCTTAAAGCACTGCACGGCATTTCAACACATTACTGCAATGTCGTGACTGAAGCGCGTATAGCCGCGGAAGCGGGCTATGACGGCCTGGAGTTTTTGCATGACAAATTGCTGCGCTATCTCGATCACGGCGGCAGCACTGGTGAACTTAACAAGCTGGTGCGGGGGTATGGATTGCAGACCCTGTGCCTTAATGCCCTGATAAATATTGAACGTCATCAGGGCGCAGAAAAGCAGCAAATGCTGGCTGAAGCCAGGCGACTAACGCAGATTGCGTCAGATTTGGCCTGCCCGACTATTCAGATTCTGGCGCAGCATGGCATTGATCATCTGCCCGAGGCAGAGCGCCTCGATATTATTACCGAAAATATTTCTGAGATTGCCAGTCTTGGTCAGCAGCATGGGGTGCGCTATCAAATTGAAGTTATCGCACATACCCGATTCAACACGCTCAATCAGGCACTGGAGGTGATTAAGCGTATAAACGCACCTAACATCGGTTTGGTAATCGACTTCTGGCACCTCTTTGCGACCGGGTATACTACGCCGGAAGAGATTCGACGGCTTGATCCCGCCCTTATCTATGGCGTGCACTTTTGTGATGGCCGTAAGCCCTACCCTGGTGAAGAGCGGAATGAAACAGTGTTGCGCGCTTATATGCCCGGCGAGGGAGATATTGATATCCAGGCATGGAGCAATGCGGTAAAAGCCACCGGTTTTAACGGCGTGTGGTCAGCAGAACTGCTCAGCCCGGCATGCTGGGAAATGGACCATGCTATCCTGGCAAAGCAGATCATTGAGAATATGAGATTTTACTTAGATTAACAGACGGTTTTGGGTGTCCGCTCTGTGCCAAAAGCGGACGTTCACGTCCGTTCCTGAAATATTGGCCCGATAATTCAGCGTTAAATTTTCCGGTTAATACGCAACGCATCCACAACGAGTGAAAACGCTGGGGAAGGCTGTTTACGGCTGGGATAATAAAGATAGTAGCCGGGAAAAGGACGGCACCATTCTTCAAGCACGCGGATCAGTTTTCCTTCCTGCAGATGTGTGCCGAACTCCTCTTCAGGTAAAAAGGCAATGCCCAGTCCGGCAAGAGCTGCGTCAACGACGTGTTCCGATGTGTTAAACGTCAGTTGCCCTTCAACCCGAACGTGAAATTTACCGTTTTCCTGCTCAAACTCCCAGGCGTAAATTTTCCCCGATTGAACCATGCGCTCATTAATACAGCAGTGTTGCATCAGATCGCGTGGCGTCTGAGGGGCGGCGCACCGGGCGAAATACTCAGGGGAAGCTACAGCCGCCATGCGCAGTTTCGGGCCAATGGGTACGGCTATCATATCTTTGTCGATAGTGTCTCCGAGCCGCACGCCGGCATCAAAACGATCCGCCACGATGTCCCGGAACCCGTGGTTGGCGTCAAACTCAATATGAATATCAGGATATTCGCGTAACAGTGGCGTCAGCTTTGGCAGCAGTGTGGTCTTCAGAACATTAGGTCCACATGTAATACGGACGGTCCCGGCAGGTTTATCACGCAGTGCCGTCAGCATGTCCAGCTCGGCTTCAATCTCATCAATACGATGTCCCACAGACTGCAGCAGGCGCTCCCCGGCAGCCGTCACTGACACACTGCGCGTGGTCCTTGTCAGCAGGCGGATTTGCATCCGTTCTTCCAGCCCGGAAATCGCCTGGCTCAGTGCGGGCTGGGTCACGCCGAGCAGGGCGGCAGCGCGCGTAAAGCTGCCCTCACGCGCCACGGTGACGAAAGAGAGTAAGTCGTTGAGATTGCGTCTGGCCATGCTCGTTTTCAGTCCATTTATAAATTTTACTTATAAGGGTATTAAGTATTCATTAGCTAGTTAACCCGCTGCATATTGGTAACAATAATGCGATGAAAAAGTCAACGCTAACCCTTATGCAAAACGCTTGCCGCAGAACATCACTGCTGTTCCTTGCCGGCCTGCTTTTCGTCACGCAGTCCGCTATGGCGGGTGACAACGACCGGGGAGTGGCGCAGGAGACGCTTATGAAAATTGAGATCATTGTAGAGGGAGAAACCGCCACCGCCACCCTCTTTGATACGCCGACAGGCCGGGACTTTGCGTCTTTGCTTCCCCTCAGCCTGACGCTGGAAGACTATGACGATATTGAGCGTATAAGCGACCTGCCGCGCAGGCTTTCCACGGTGCAGGCACCGGACGGCATGACGCCGGAAGCCGGAGATATCACTTACTACGCGCCCTGGGGCAACCTGGCAATTTTTGCCCGGGGCAGGGCTTACGCCCGTTCACTGATCCCGTTAGGGAAAGTGGATTCCGGACTGCCGGTCCTGCAGCGCCACGGACCTCTTGCGGTGCAGATCAGAGTCGCCAACTGACCTGCAGCACCTCCCGTACCGCGATTATCCCTCTTATCCCGTCCCTGTATGCCGTTTCAGCTCTTCCTGCAGCGCTGAAGGCTCCGGGGCACAGACAACATGTTATCTACTGAAAAGAAATCCCTGAATGAGTAATAAGACAGACGAAAACAGAAAAAAAAACACCGAAAGCGGGAAACAGCCTGCGCACTGGAGTGGTGTCTTTGCCATGACGCTGTGCGTCTTCGCCCTGATCGCCTCCGAATTCATGCCGGTCAGCCTGCTGACACCGATGGCGCAGACCCTTCGTGTCACCGAAGGCATGGCCGGACAGGGCATCGCTATTTCCGGGGCATTTGCAGTAGTAACCAGCCTGTTTATTTCCGTGCTGGCAGGCACGCTTAACCGTAAAACGCTGCTTCTCGGCCTGACCTGCATTATGGCAATTTCCGGTGCTGTTATTGCGATGGCACCCAATTACCTGACCTATATGGCGGGCAGGGCCCTGATTGGCATTGTGGTCGGCGGGTTCTGGTCGATGTCGGCCGCGACGGCAATGCGTCTGGTCCCGGTCCATCGTGTTCCGCTGGCGCTGGCTATTTTCAACAGCGGCAATGCTCTGGCTACCGTCGTGGCTGCCCCTCTGGGCAGCTGGCTCGGATCGGTTGTTGGCTGGCGGGGGGCCTTCTTCTGCCTGGTGCCGGTCGCCATCATCGCGTTTGTCTGGCAATTACTCAGTCTGCCTTCCATGCCGGTCACCCGTCAGGCGGCGGCTTCCCGCAACGTTTTCACGCTGTTTCGTCGCCGGGTGGTCACGCTGGGCATGCTGGGTGTGGGGATCTTCTTTATGGGGCAATTCACGCTCTTTACCTACATCAGGCCTTTCCTTGAGACGGTGACGCGGGTGGATGCCGCAACGGTGACCCTGGTCCTGCTGGTTATTGGTGTCGCGGGTTTCATCGGCACTACTCTGATTGGCCGGGGGTTAAAACACGGGTTCTACACGACCCTGATGGCCATCCCGGTACTGATGGCCATCACCGCGCTGGCACTGATTGCCTTCGGCAGTCAGGTAGCCATCGTGACGGCGCTGCTCGGGCTGTGGGGGCTGATTTCCACTGCCGCACCAGTGGGATGGTGGGCATGGGTTCCGCGTACCTTCCCGCAGAATGCCGAAGCTGGCGGCGGACTGATGGTGGCGATGGTGCAGCTGTCCATTGCTCTCGGTTCGACGGTGGGCGGCCTGCTTTTCGACCATCACGGCTACCAGAGCACCTTCCTGGCCAGCGCCGCGATGCTGATTATCGCAACCGTACTGATCTTTCTGACCTCGCGGGCAGACACTTCTGCCGCAGATCATTCCTAAACCCAGGAGTAATGCCATGACAGTTAAAGCTTACGGTGCCCATGCGGGCACACTGCCGCTGGAGCCGATGGATATCACCCGTCGCGCCCCCGGGGCCCATGATGTGCAGATTAATATCGCGTACTGCGGAGTCTGCCATTCGGATATCCACCAGGTACGCGCTGAATGGGCCGGGACGCTCTATCCCTGCGTACCGGGACATGAAATTGTCGGTCGTGTAGTGGCCGTTGGCGATCACGTCTCCGGTTTTTGTGCAGGGGACCTGGTGGGGGTCGGCTGCATTGTCGACAGCTGCCGGCACTGCAGTGACTGTGACGACGGACTGGAGAACTACTGCGACCATATGACAGGGACATACAATTTCCCGACGCCGGATGCGCCGGGCCACACGCTGGGCGGATATTCGCAGCAGATTGTGGTGGATGAGCGCTATGTCCTGCGCGTCACTCACCCGGAAGCGCAGCTGGCCGCCGTGGCACCGCTGCTGTGCGCGGGGATCACAACGTACTCACCGCTGCGTCACTGGCAGGCGGGCCCCGGCAAAAAGGTCGGCGTGGTCGGTATCGGTGGACTGGGGCATATGGGGATCAAGCTTGCGCACGCCATGGGCGCGCATGTCGTGGCCTTTACCACGTCTGAGTCCAAACGTGACGCCGCCAGAGCGCTTGGTGCAGATGAGGTGGTGGTCTCCCGTCATGCCAGCGAAATGGAAGCCCATGCCAGGAGCTTCGATTTTATCCTCAACACCGTTGCTGCGCCGCATAACCTCGACGTGTTCACTGCGCTGCTGAAACGTGATGGCACGGTGACCCTGGTGGGTGCGCCAGCCACGCCGCATGACGCGCCAGAGGTGTTCAGCCTCATCATGAAGCGCAGATCGATTGCCGGGTCGATGATTGGCGGCATTCCTGAAACGCAGGAGATGCTCGATTTCTGCGCCCAACACGGCATTGTCGCCGACATTGAGCTTATCCGCGCCGACCAGATTAACGATGCCTATGAGCGCATGCTCAGGGGCGATGTGCATTACCGGTTTGTCATTGATAACGCCACCCTGGCTTAATGATAAGGAGACCATCATGAAAAAATTTATGTTAGCGCTGGGGCTGTTGTTCAGTGCATTTGCTTCCTCTGCGGCGGATATGTCCCGTGGGGCCGATAATTTTTATAAAAGCGATAAGGTGACGCAGCAAAAAGTCACCTTTAAAAACCAGTATCAGATGGCCGTGGTTGGCAACCTGTTTATCCCGAAAAAGATGAACCAGAATACCCGACACCCGGCGATCGTCGTTGGTCACCCGATGGGAGCCGTTAAGGAACAGAGTTCGAATCTCTATGCGCAGAAGCTGGCGGAGCAGGGGTTTGTCACGCTGGCTATCGATCTCTCTTTTTGGGGAGAAAGCGAGGGCAAATCGGGGCACCTGATTTCACCGGAAATCTACACAGATGATTTCAGCGCGGCGGTTGATTATCTGAGTACACAGCCGTTTGTCGATCCAGAAAACATTGGCGTGCTGGGTATCTGCGGCAGCGGAAGTTTTGTTATCAGTGCCGCCAAGATTGATCCGCGTATGAAAGCCATTGCCACGGTCAGCATGTATGACATGGGGAGCGCGTTCCGTAATGGCCTTAATCATTCCCAGACGGGAGAACAACGTAAGGCCTTTATCCAGTCAGCCATTGAGCAACGGTTAGCCGAGTTTAAGGGCGGCGAGACGGCTTATATCCCTGGCACAGTGAACAAACTGGATGACTCCACACCGGATATTCAGCGCGAGTTCTTTGATTTCTACCGCACCGAACGCGGCGGCTACACCCCACAGGGTCAGAAAGAAGAACTGACGACGAAACCGATGCTGAGCAGTATTGGCAAGTTTATGAACTTCTATCCGTTCAACGATATTGAAACCATCTCTCCGCGCCCGATGCTGTTTATTACCGGCGATCAGGCACACTCAAAAGAGTTCAGCGAGGACGCTTTCAAACGCGCCGGTCAGCCTAAAGAACTGTACATCGTACCGGGCGCAGGGCATGTCGATCTGTATGACCGTACCGACATAATCCCTTTTGACAAGCTGACAGACTTTTTCCGTAAGAATCTGCAATAACACGTTCAGTTAAGGAGCATTTGACATGAACTACAAACATCTGGGGCGTACCGGTCTGCGGGTGAGCCGCATCGGTCTCGGTACCATGAATTTCGGTGAGCTGACGGATGAGTCGGCCAGCTTCAGTATCATGGATGAAGCCGTGGATGCAGGTATCAACTTTTTCGATACCGCTGACGTCTATGGTGGGCCGCAGTCGCCGGATATGGCAAAGGGTTACGGAACATCCGAAGAAATCATCGGTAACTGGCTGGCGCGTAGTGGTCAGCGTGACCGGATAGTGCTGGCCACGAAAGTTTACCAGCCGATGGACACGGGTCCGAACGACAAATACCTGTCTGCCTACCATATCCGCCGGGCCTGTGAGGCCAGCCTGAAAAGGCTGAAAACGGACCATATCGATCTCTATCAGATGCACCATATCGACCGGAACACGCCCTGGGAGGAGATCTGGCAGGCCATGGAACAGCTGATCCGTGAGGGTAAAATCAGCTACGTTGGCAGCAGTAACTTTGCTGGCTGGGATATTGCCACTGCACAGTGCAAGGCTGACGCGCGCAACCTGCTGGGGCTGGCATCGGAACAGAGCCTGTACAATCTGACCCAGCGCACGATTGAGCTGGAAGTCATTCCGGCGCTGCGTCATTACGGCATTGGCCTGATCCCCTGGAGCCCGGTCGGGATGGGGATGCTGGGCGGTGTTCTGAAGAAAATTGCCGGTGGCCGCCGGGCATCACCGCAGCTGCAGGCACAAATCAACCGCCTGCGGCCACAACTGGAGGCCTGGGAAACACTGTGTGATGAGCTGGGGGAAGCGCCATCAGACGTCGCGCTGGCCTGGCTACTGCAGAACCCGGTGGTTAGCGCCGTGCTCAGTGGTCCGCGTACAGTTGAACAGCTCCGTCAGAATCTCAATGCCCTGACGCTGTCTCTTTCAGATGATACGCTCAAAAGACTGGATACCATCTGGCCGGGGCCAGGCGGAGAGGCACCTGAAGCTTACGCGTGGTAAAAGGTTATCAGTGTTAACAATTACCGGCCTTCGGGTCGGTAATTACATTATTTCGGCGAAATTTATTTATTACCTGAAGATGTTGTACTTTTCATCAATTCTTGGATGTCCGCTTTTCGCTCATAGCGGACGTTGGTCTACGCGTCCGTTTCATACTAGAAGCGGACATTTCCTACATTGGCATGCACTAATCTGTGGAGAACAGATCTCACTGAATAGCCATGCAGACGCGCAAAAATTATCAGAGACATTTTCAGAATTCTTGCCGGAGAAAGGTCCCGGAAACGGCCCGGACGCGCCAGAATCGCGCTGAGGGCCTCTCAGGGGGTGCGGGCAAGGGAGGTTATGGTAAATCAGGTTGATGTGCGGGAGTAAAAAAGCCACCTAATGGTGGCTTTTTTATGATTGTGGCTTATGCAGCAGTGCTGGTCTTTCGCGACAAAATTCAGCCCGGGAGCTTGCTGGCCAGCACGTCTACTTTTTCAATGCTCGGCGGCTCTGAGAATAAGTCTTCCGCCTGTGCCATCAGCGCGGCGGCTACTTTCCCGCTCAGATGGGCGTTCCGGCCCTCCTCGCCCGGGAAGGCGTCAAAAATACCAAATGTACTTGGACCGAGCCGGAGTCCGAACCACGCAACGGTCTCAGGCTCCTCCTGCACGACAGGCAGGCCTGATTTCAGAAACGCTTCGACATCCTGTTCTTTGCCGGGCTTTGCTTCAAGGCGGACAAACAACGCTGTTTTTAGCATGGCTGACTCCTTTTAAATAAATTTTGGTCAGAGATTACCTGGTTGGCCCAGTAATGGCGGCTTTACTCCCTGTATTGTAGACAGAGAACATATGAAACACGAAGGGGCCGGGCCGGGACTTTGCCTTTTCATGGACAAAGTTAAGCAAAGCATCTGATGCGCTCTGTCCGGCCGCAGACGCGGAAAAGGCCGCCCCTGGGGGCGACCTCTTCCGGCATGTCCTTTTGCGACCATCCGTTATTTGTACAGCTCAGCGGTCATGTGCACGAGGTTGTTGCTGCTGGCTTCGGTAATTCTGTAGTGCTCACCGTTCAGTTTCGCCTGGGCGGCGATCTGGGCTTCCGCGCCGTCCAGAGTTGATGCTGTTGCGGTGACGCTCTGGGCAAAGCTGCCGAAAGAAACGAGAGCCAGTGCTGAAACTACAACGAAAGTTTTGATGGATTTCATGGTCATTTCCTTAGTCTTTTTTGTCTGTTTTAAGGCGTTTTGCCTTGATGTGATAAATGATAGTCCTGACCATGCCGGGATAAAAGCTGAGCTATTTGCTCATAATGTTCAAAAAAATTGACTAAAAAGTAACCAGTAGATGCGCGTAGTAAAAATAGGGGATCAGGAAGAGCGTAACAGGGATGTTATGTCTAATGTGGTATAACATTCCTACCCATATGTTTGACGTTCGCTTTTCGCTCTTAGCGGACCTTTAGCTCAGTCAGCTTGTCCGCTTTGTGCCAGAAGCGGACGTTGCTGTACCAAACCTTGTTTATTTATGCAGTGCAGGGCATTTCTCGCGTGTATAACGCCCCCTGTCGCTCTGTCACTGCGTTAGACTGCCTGGTTCCGCTTTATCACGCTTTTCTACGTGCCCTTCAATTTACTGCTAAGCGAAGTAGTTGGTTTGGTTCTGAAGTACACCGTTCTTTCTAACCCCTTCGCGCAATTCCTTCCAATACCGATTACAGATGCAATGGTTAAGTAAACCTCTCGTTACTGATAATGGAAGGGAATTTCATGTTTACGACACCGTTCTGGCCCACTGCTGACTCATATCATATCCACATGATGGATATCCCTCTGCCTGTCTCGCTTTCGCCCGCTGCGCTGGATCTTATCCACCAGGCTACGCGTCTTGCAGAGGCG
>NZ_JAUZUX010000026.1:0-32956 GCF_031844285.1 Enterobacter sp. BRE11 | reverse complement strand
GCGCTCAGGCTGGCTTTTTCTGCTCCCACAAAGGGTCAGGCTTCCTGCGGGATCCTATCTGCTACCAGCGCCAGCGCCGCTTCCAGCACGCGTACGTCTGCACCCGGCTTATGCGCGTTTTCACTCAGATGGCGACGCCACTGACGCGCACCAGGAATGCCCTGGAACAGGCCGAGCATATGGCGCGTAACGTGGCCAAGATAGGTGCCCTTCGCCAGTTCCGCCTCGATATAGAGATACATGCTGCGTACCACCGCAACCGGATCCGCGGCTGGCGCGTCACGGCCGAACAGCTCGCGATCGACCTGCGCCAGCAGGCCCGGATTCTGGTAGGCTTCGCGTCCCATCATCACGCCATCGAGATGCTGAAGATGCGTTTTGGCCTCTTCCAGCGACTTTACGCCACCGTTGATGGCGAGAGTCAGCTGCGGGAAATCACGCTTTAGCTGATAGACGCGCGGATAGTCGAGCGGCGGAATTTCACGGTTCTCTTTCGGGCTCAGGCCGGAAAGCCAGGCTTTACGCGCATGGATGATAAAAGTGTCACAGCCGCCGCGCTGCGCGACGGTGCCGATAAAATCGGTCAAAAATGCGTAGCTGTCCTGCTCGTCGATGCCGATGCGGGTTTTTACCGTCACCGGAATCGACACCACCTGACGCATGGCGTCGATGCACTCGGCCACCAGCGACGCTTCCGCCATCAGGCAGGCGCCGAAGCGTCCGTTCTGGACGCGATCGGAGGGGCAGCCGACGTTGAGGTTGACCTCATCGTAGCCACGCTCTTCCGCCAGCTTCGCGCACTGCGCCAGCGCTGCCGGGTCGCTGCCGCCAAGCTGCAGCGCGACCGGATGTTCCGCCTCGCTGTAGGCCAGGTAGTCCCCCTTGCCGTGAATAATGGCGCCGGTGGTCACCATTTCGGTGTAGAGCAGCGCGTCGCCGGTCAGCTGACGATGGAAATAGCGACAGTGTCGGTCGGTCCAGTCGAGCATCGGCGCGATGGAAAAACGTTGCGGGGAGAAAGAATTGCTCATGAAGCGCAGAAAATCCGTATAAGGGTGATGATAATCTGCGCAATGATAGCACATTAACAAGGTGCCGGGCGACTCTGCGTCGCCCGGCCTAAGGACGGCTGCGAATCGGCCGATCAGAAGTTAAACCCGAGCTGCATCATTGCGCCCCAGGTATTGTTGTCGCCGACCGAACCTGCCAGATCCAGATGCACCGCGTTGTTGAACGGCGACACGCCGAAACCGGCGGTGAAGACGTTTTCGTCGTTGGATTTCATATCTGCGCGGTAGCCAGCGCGCAGCGCCAGCCAGTCCAGCACGCGGTATTCGCCGCCGACGCCAGCGTACTGGCTGCTCTCTTCCGATTTAAAGCGTTTCGTTTCGGTAAGATCGACATCCAGCGCCGCGGTAAAAGGTCCACTGTTCCACGACAGGCCAGAGGTCACTAGCGGACGGATCTGATAGGTGTCGCGATAACCGTTAGTCTCTTTCGTTTTCAAATCGCGCGACACCAGGTTCTGTCCGGTGACGCCCAGCGTCCAGCTGTCGCTCAGCGGCGTCGCTAAGCCAGCGTCGACGTTAAAGCCGGTGTTATCGCTGCGGTAGCGGCTGCCGTTGAGGTCGTTTTTATCGTAGTTGTAGATGCTGGCGGTGTAGTTATAGAGCCAGGTTTTCTGAATCTTCGGCGTGACGCCGATCGAAACCGGATGCCCCGCCACGCTGAACTCGTGCGCAACGGCGATGCCGTAGTCAGTGACCAGCGCCGCCAGTCCGTTTGCGCTGGAGCGCAGATTATTCTGGTCGCCCGGTACGGGGATCACGGTACCGTTCGCCACGCCGTCGAGATAGGCGATGTCGCTCTGCGCCACGTTGGCGCGCAGGTGCACCGTGCCGTACGCCTTGGTGATAAAGGCAAAGGGCAGCGTTTCGTTGGGAACGGTTACCGCCAGCGCAACGCCCGCCGTGCCGTTGGCCTTATTGCCGCGCAGGTCGCGCAGCTGGTTCGCCACGTCTCGCGACGCCGTTTTGAGCTGCGGATAGCCGTTAAGGAAGTCACGGAAGGTCAGGCCATTGATGACGCCACGATAGCGGTCAACGGTGTCGCTGATGTCATCAACCTTATCGACCATCTTGTCTTTATCGGTAATCTGCAGGCCAGCAGAAGGAAAAATAATGCCGACGTTATCGTCCGGCTGCGCACGCGTCATCAGCGCCGGGTTCGCCAGCACGGCGGAGCTCCACTTAGAGGAGGCAACGCCGGTACCGCCCATCGCATCGTTGCGCGCGTCATACCAGGTCCCCGCGGCCATCGCAGAAGAAGAGATAAAGAGCGCGTTTAAAACAGCAGGATATAAAAGCGCAGAGCGCCGGGAAATTTTGTTCGCCATTTGTCTGCCATCACCTTGATCAGGAAAACATTCATCATCGGAATTTGTCGTTAGCGCTATTGTGAATCCTGGCTAACGGTTCATTGCTGTGAATTGAGTCGAAACAGCACTGTTATTCGCCGAATTGGATGTTTTAGCTACAAATCGGCGCTTTTATTATTTAGCGGGGTAGTCAAAAAGGATATTAAGGCCAGCCGTTGCTTAAGGCCTCATGAACATTAGTGCTTAACCTGGTGAGTTGTAAAGTAAAACGCTATTTTTGTGAGTTAATATCTCAATGAGGGTGGCACTGATTAGCATCACTGAGAGAACGTTATCTACCCTTTGCCAGCCTAATGCATTGATATTAATAGATCATGACAGGGATTAGGCTGAACGCGCGCAACCAAAGCGCAAGTGCGTCTGCTGTGATAAGATAACATCTCGTTTTCAGCGGAGAATCACCATGTCGACAATGACGCCAGAAAAAATCATGACGCAGGCGGAAAAGCTCTGCCTGCAACGCGGCGTGCGGCTGACCGCGCAGCGCGCTGAGGTGTTACGTCTGATGGCGGCGCAACATGGATCGATTAGCGCTTACGACCTGCTGGATCAGTTACGCGCCAGCGAGCCGCAGGCAAAACCGCCGACGGTTTATCGCGCGCTCGATTTCTTACTGGAACAGGGATTTATCCATCGCGTGGAGTCGAACAATAGCTACGTGGTTTGCCATCACTTCGAGGCACCGGCACATACTTCGGTGATGCTGATATGCGAGCGCTGCGCGGCAGTCACGGAAAAGCAGGCGGAGGGCGTCGAGAATATCATCGCCGATCTGGCTGGCGAGGCACGCTTTACGCTACGGCACAGCGTGATTGAAGCGCATGGTCTCTGTACACGCTGTGCGGAAGTCGAGGCCTGTACGCATCAGGATAGCTGCAGTCACGATCATGAGTCTGAAGGGAAAAAGCGCGGAAAAAGAGGGTAAGCGGCACATCCCTGTGCCGATCGCTAAGGTGAATCCTGAGCGAGGAGATTACCAGCGGTAATCTTTATTCTGGGTTTCCCAGTCTGAGACTTCTTTCTCTGCCTCATCCTTAGCGTAACCGTAGCGTTCCTGAATTTTGCCGACGAGCTGATCGCGTTTGCCTTCGATAACCTGCATGTCATCGTCGGTCAGCTTGCCCCATTTTTCTTTGAATTTACCTTTGAACTGCTTCCAGTTACCGCTCGCTTCGTCTTTATTCATTTTAGACCTCCACGTCATCCTTAGTTTTACATACCACCGCATAGCGGCAGTACGACAATACAAAGCGCTGCTGTATCGCGCTGTTGTAAGATAATTATAGTAGACGAATCGGCAAGTGGCGGCTAAATACAGAATAATCTGTCAGGCGCAGCGCACTACGACTGGCGCAGTGCGCATAAATTAACTTTGAAACCAGCGGTTTAAGCGCCATTCATGCCGCCAGATCAACCAAAGCGAAACGCCACGCAGCGCAAGAAAAACCGTTACCGCCAGCCATAAGCCGTGATTGCCTAGCCAGGGGAGAGTCAGCAGCGTCAGGAAGTAGCCAAGCGCGGCCATCGCCATACTGTTACGCATTTCGCGTCCGCGCGTTGCGCCGATAAACAGGCCGTCCAGCAGATAGCACCATACGCCCGCCAGCGGCAGAACGATCTGCCAGATAAGATAGCGATCTACCAGCTGCCGCAGGGAATCCAGCGACGTCAGCATCGACACAATAGCGTCGCCGCTCGCCGCGTAGATGAGCGCAAAGGCCAGTGCGACCATACCCGCCTGTCGGCAGGCAGCGTGCCATACCGACAGCAGCCGTTCTCCATCGCGTGCGCCATAGGCCTCGCCAGAGACAGCTTCCACTGCATAAGCGAAGCCGTCGAGCGCATAGGCGGTAAAGGTGATGAACATCAGCAGCACGGCGTTAGCGGCGACAATCTCCGGCCCCAGCCGTGCGCCAATAAGCGTCAGTGAAGCAAAGCAGAGCTGCAGCAGCAGCGAGCGCAGCATAATGTCGCGATTGAGGCGCAGCAGGCGGCTGATATCCCCGCGCCAGCTCGCTTTTAACATCGCAATCGAGATGCCGCGCAGCTTCAGCACGCGCCACACCATCGCCAGTCCGACCGCCAGCGTGACATACTCGGCCAGCGCCGTGGCGCTCGCTGCCCCTGCCACGCCCCACTTCATCCCGAGCACCAGCCAGAGATCGAGCAGAATATTGACCGCGTTGCCTACCACCAGCAGCACGACCGGCGCACGGGCGTACTGCACGCCCAGCAGCCAGCCGAGGATCACCATGTTCGCCAGCGTCGCCGGTGCGCTAAGCCAGCGGATATTGATAAAGATGGCGGCCTGCGCCTGCACCTGTAGATCGCCGCCCGCCAGCCGACCTGTCAGCACGCTAAGCGGCTCGCGCAGCAGGATAAACAGCAGGCCCGCAAGCAGCGCCATCAGCAGCGGCTGCGTCAGGGCGCGCGCCAGCGCCTGCGTATCGCGTGCGCCGAAAGCCTGCGCGGTGATGCCGGTGGTGCTCATGCGCAGAAAGAGTAAAAGCATGAAGACGAAGCTGGTCGCGGTCGCGCCAATCGCTACGCCGCCAAGATAAACCGGGCTGTCGAGATGGCCGATAACGGCGGTATCCACCAGGCCAAGCAGCGGCACGGTGATATTGGAAAGAATCATCGGCAGCGCCAGCCGCCAGAGTTGTCGATCGTCAGCAGAGAAGAGACGCATCAGCCGGTCCATGCCTGAAAACGTAAAAAGAAGCGAGGCGGCCCCGGCGCGGCGTCAGCCACAGGAGGCGCGTGAAAAGATTATCGTACAGACGCCTGACGAAGGGATACAGGCGTCTGAAGGCCAGCGGTCAGAGCCACTCGCCGTTGCGCACTACGCCTACCGCCAGACCTTCGACGGTCAGCGACTGCGTGCGAGTGTCGACGACAATCGGTTCGAAGTCGTTGTTTTCCGGCAGCAGATGAACCACAGTGCCCTGCTTTTTCCAGCGCTTTACCGTGACTTCATCATCAATGCGCGCCACCACAACCTGACCGTTACGCACATCCTGCGTTTTATGCACCGCCAGCAGATCGCCATCCATAATGCCAATATCTTTCATCGACATACCGGCGACGCGCAGCAGGAAGTCAGCAGAAGGCTTAAACAGGTCGGGGTCAACTTTATAGTGGGTTTCAATGTGTTCCTGCGCCAGCAGCGGCTCACCGGCGGCGACGCGGCCGATTAACGGCAGGCCGTTGGACTCTTCCTCTTCCATCAGCAGGCGAATGCCGCGTGATGCGCCGGAAACGATTTCAATAACGCCTTTACGCGCCAGCGCTTTGAGGTGTTCTTCAGCGGCGTTAGGGGAACGGAACCCCAGCTGCGAGGCGATCTCCGCACGCGTTGGCGGCATGCCCGTCTGGTTGATATGGTCGCGAATCAGGTCATAAACCTGTTGCTGCCTGGTGGTTAATGCTTTCATCCCGCCCCCTGGTTGTTTATACAGTCGCTGTGAGTATATACAGGTATTGGTGAAATGAAAACCAAAACCCAGGGAAATAACAGCCGTTTGGGCAATAATGGAAAGGCTATCGCAAATGGGTCCAGAGCAGCGCGATCCAGACAAACAGTGCCAGTATGATAGCGATCAAGACGGCGGCGGAACCCATATCTTTCGCCCGCCCCGCCAGCGGATGACGCTCCTGGCCGATACGGTCAACTACCGCTTCAATCGCGCTGTTAAGGATCTCAACAATGATCACCAGCACGACCGAGCCGATCATCAGAATGCGCGCGACGGTGTCGACATCCAGCCAGCAGGCGATCGCGATCGCGACAAGGGCGGCCGTGGCTTCCTGACGAAACGCGGCCTCATGCTGCCAGGCGGCGCGTAGCCCTTGCCACGAGTAGCCTGCCGCTTTCACTATCCTGAGTAAACCGGTGGTATGACTTGCCATTGCGAGGGAACCCTTTTAGTTGTTTGACGTCAATGTCTGGGCCAGGTGCGTTTGGCACCACCACAGATCTTCGCAGCACTTTCTGATATGCTTGCGGCGCTTTGCTAACAAGAGGCTTCATGTTGTCTATGTCAGGTTGGCGTAAACTTTATTATAAATTGTTGAATTTACCACTTTCTATTCTGGTAAAAACGAAGGCTATTCCGGGCGATCCCGTTTCCGAACACGGACTCGATCCGACGCGGCCGATTATGTACGTGCTGCCATACGATTCCAAGGCGGATTTGCTGACGCTGCGCCAGCAGTGTCTGAAGCATAATTTGCCCGATCCGCTCTCGCCGCTGGAAATTGACGGTGCGCTGCTGCCGCGCCACGTGTTTATCCACGACGGCCCGCGCGTATTTCCCCATTTTGGGCCGAATACGGAATCGGTGAAAATTTTTCACGAGTACCTCGATCTGCATCGCAACAATCCTCAGCTCGATATTCAGATGCTGCCGGTATCGGTGATGTTCGGCCGCGCGCCTGGCCGCGAGGTTCAGGGTGACGATACGCCACATCTGCGCGAGCTTAACGGGGTTGAGAAGTTTTTCGCCATTATCTGGCACGGCCGGGACAGCTTTGTGCGCTTTTCCCCAACGGTTTCATTGCGCTGGATGGCGACGCAGCACGGCACCGATAAATCGATTGCGCAGAAACTGGCGCGCGTGGCGCGAATTCATTTTGCCCGCCAGCGATTAGCCGCAGTCGGCCCGCGTCTGCCAGCGCGTCAGGATCTTTTCAACAAGCTGCTGCAGTCCAAGGCGATTGAAAAAGCGGTGGAAGACGAGGCGCGCAGTAAAAAGCTTTCCCATGAGAAGGCGCAGCAGAACGCCGTCGAAATGATGGAGGAGATCGCCGCAGACTTCTCTTATGAGGCGATACGCGTCACCGATCGCGTGATGGGCTGGCTGTGGAGCCGTCTCTATCAGGGCATCAACGTCAACGGCGGCGAACGCGTACGCCAGCTGGCGGAAGATGGCCATGAGATTGTCTATGTGCCCTGCCACCGCAGCCACATGGATTACCTGCTGCTCTCCTACGTGCTGTATCACCAGGGTCTGGTGCCGCCGCATATCGCCGCGGGCATCAACCTGAATTTCTGGCCAGCCGGCCCGATCTTCCGCCGCCTGGGCGCGTTCTTTATCCGCCGCACCTTTAAAGGCAATAAACTCTACGCCACCGTGTTCCGTGAATATCTCGGCGAGCTCTTCAGCCGCGGCTACTCGGTCGAATATTTCGTTGAGGGTGGGCGCTCACGTACCGGTCGTCTGCTCGATCCGAAAACCGGCACGCTGGCGATGACGCTGCAGGCGATGCTGCGCGGCGGCAAGCGACCGATTACGCTGGTGCCGATCTATATCGGCTATGAGCACGTCATGGAAGTGGGCACTTACGCCAAAGAGCTGCGCGGCGCGGCAAAAGAGAAAGAAGGCTTTATGCAGATGGTGCGCGGCCTGCGTAAGCTGCGCAATCTGGGCCAGGGCTACGTTAACTTTGGCGAACCGCTGCCGCTGGTGAACTACCTCAATAAGCAGGTGCCAGAATGGCGCGACGCCATTGACCCGATTGAACCGCAGCGTCCCAGCTGGCTGACGCCAACGGTGAACGATATTGCGGCGCGCCTGATGGTACGCATCAATGAGGCAGGCGCCGCCAACGCCATGAACCTGTGCGTGACCGCGCTGCTCGCCTCACGTCAGCGCTCGCTAACCCGCGAGCAGCTGATTGAGCAGCTGGAGTGCTATACCGAGCTGCTGCGCAACGTGCCCTATTCTCCGGAATCGACCGTGCCGCCACTGTCAGCGGAAGCGCTGCTAAACCATGCCATGAGCATGAATAAGTTCGAAACCGAGCAGGACAATATCGGCGATATCATCATTCTGCCGCGCGAGCAGGCGGTGCTGATGACCTATTACCGCAACAATATTCACCATATGCTGGTGATGCCGTCGCTGATCGCCGCCATTATTCAGCAGCATCCAAACCTGAGTGAAGGCGAGCTGCTGCGACAGGTGCGGCTGATCTACCCGATGCTGAAAAGCGAGCTGTTCCTGCGCTGGGAAATCGACGCGCTGCCGGCGCTGCTGAGCGCCCTCTGTCAGGAGCTGGCGCGTCAGGGGCTGATTACCCTGCAGGATGGCCAGATGCGCCACACCGCCGCGCGTTATCGCACGCTGCAGCTGCTGGCTGCGGGCATCCGCGAGACGCTGCAGCGTTTCGCCATCACCTTCTCGATCCTCAGCGCGAAGCCAACCATCAACCGCGGCACGCTGGAGAAAGAGAGCCGTATGCTGGCGCAGCGTCTTTCGGTGCTGCACGGCATCAATGCGCCGGAGTTTTTCGATAAGGCGGTGTTTACCACGCTGGTGCTGACGCTGCGCGACGAGGGGTATATCAGCGACACCGGCGACGCCGACGTCGAGCGTACGCAGGCAACCTGGCATATTCTGGCCGACCTGGTGACCAGCGACGTGCGGCTGACCATCGAAAGCGCGGTGGCGCACGAGTAGCCCGCCGCGGGCGCAAAAACCAGGGGCGACAGAGATGTCGCCCTTTTTTTCAGGCAGCTCCACGGGTTGATAAGCGGGAGAGAGGGACCGAAGAGCAAAGCGTCCCGCGACAAGGATGTCGCGGGCCGAGCCGGCAGGGATGCCGCTTTTTGCGTCTTTGCGATCGGGCCCTCTCTCCCGCGCTGGCACCTTGCCAGCAGACGCAAAAGGCGACAAATTTGTCGCCTTTTGCTGTTAAAACAGCTGGCTAAACGGCGGCGTATTCAGCACTACGCCGATAAACACCATCAGGCCGACATAGTTATTGTTGAGGAAGCCCTGAAAGCAGGCGTCGCGCTCGCGGCCAACGATTAGCTTTTGCTGGTAGAGAAACAGCGCGGCTGCACCGAGCAGCGACCAGTAAAAGAAGGCGTTAAGCTGCATCAGCAGGCCCACCAGCGCCAGCAGACCCAGCGTTGCGAGCTGCAGCAGGCCGATAATCAGCTTGTCGTAACGTCCGAAAAGAATCGCCGTTGATTTGACGCCAATCTTGATATCATCGTCGCGGTCGACCATGGCGTACTGCGTATCATAGGCGACGGTCCAGCAGATGTTTGCCAGGAATACCAGCCAGCATTCTAATGGTAAGGACTCACTAACCGCAGCCCAGGCCATTGGAATTGCCCAGCCGAACGCCGCGCCTAACACCACCTGCGGCAGATGGGTATAGCGCTTCATAAAGGGATAGCACCAGGCCAGCGCCAGCCCGCCGAGCGAAAGCAGAATCGTCATCAGGTTCATGGTCAGCACCAGCGCGAACGCCAGCAAGCCCAGCAGCACAAACAGGATTTTCGCCTCTTTCTCGCTGACCGCGCCACTGGGCAGCGGACGCCCCGCGGTACGCTTCACGAAGCCGTCGACCTTGCGGTCGGCAAAATCGTTAATCACACAGCCCGCTGCGCGCATCACAAACACGCCGAGCACAAACACCACCAGCACCGGCAGCGGCGGCACGCCCATATCCGACAGCCAGAGCGCCCACAGCGTCGGCCACAGCAGCAGCAGCGTGCCGATCGGTTTATCAATACGCATCAGGCGGCTATAGGCCTGAAACTTGCTCATCTGTACGCTTTTTTCCACGTTTAGTCATCCTCAGGCCAGGTCGCGATAGAGCGGCGAGGCGGGTAAAAACAGTTCGGTTAGCAGTAGCGGCTTGCCTGACAGCCGCAGGCGCGAGCGACGTCCCCAGAGTGCGCCGATGTTGCCCGGTTCGATAAAGTCGCGGCTTAAGGTTGAAGAGGAGAAGAGATAGCGGCCAAGCGGTCGCGTGCCCAACTGTTGCAGCATCAGCTCCGGGCCGTTGAGCGTGCTCTCCGGCACCAGCGTGCGGCCGATAAGCCAGGGCTCGTCATCGCCGCACAGCACGATCTCGCGCAGCCAGAAGCGCGCATCGTCCGGCAGAAGCGCCCTTTCGTCGGTGAGCTCATCGGCGTTGATAAAGCCTTCGCGCATCGGCCGCACCGTCACCTGCCGACAGTGCTGCTCAAAGCGGCGCGTCATGGAGTCCTCCTCCATTAGCCAGTCCAGCAGCGGCGCAGTCAGCGTCGGATGCGTGGATGGCAGCCAGTTGAGCGCGCGTAATAAGCTGAGCGCCTCTTGCGACATATCACCACTCCCGTCAATTTTGAGGGCAACAGTGTAGCGCAGAGGCGCGGCGGGCACACCTGGCGACGCTTATTCGCGCTTGAGGCGGTTGCTGTTCGCCAGCCACAGGGTCACCACCAGAATCAGGATGGCGCCGGAATAGCAGAGCGTATCGAAGGGATTTTTATGGTCGACGATAATCAGCCGAATGATCGCCGTAATGCCGATGTAAACAAAATAGCGCAACGGGAAGTGATAACCGGACTGGAAGTATTTGACGATCAGCGCGATAAATTCAAAGTAGAGGAAATAGATCACAATCCCCTCAATCAACAGATAAGAGGAGGCCTGTTCCCCAACGTTCAACAGCACGTTAGCAAGATGCAGGGTCTCTTTGCCCAGAAACACCGCCAGAATAACCGCCAGCGCCAGCAGTCCCAGGTTCAGCACCCATTGCAGCGCCAGTGCGATGTACTGACCGCCAGTGGGTTTAACGTTCATGATTTGCCTCGATAATGCCTTGTTAGTAAAGAATCGCCATCATGCTGTAATGTGATATCGATCACAAGATACCGCCCGCGCCTCCCTTGCTACTGCAAACAACAATCCAGCATCGTTTCTCTTCTCGACTCAGCGAACTGGTCTACAGTTAAAAGGTCGGCAGCGCACGCAGGTCGCTTAAAATTCAGGAAAAATTGCGCCCGTCTGACCGTTCGTTTTGCAGATTGCTTTTTCCGTCAGGCTGGCTCTCTGCTGCTTTTTAGCCTGACGGTTATGGAGTGGCATGACGTGTTGACCCTGCTTAATCTTCTCTCCGCCGTTGCCCTGCTGGTATGGGGCACCCATATCGTGCGTTCCGGCATTATGCGCGTCTTCGGCGCCGACCTGCGCCGCGTGCTCAGCCGCAGCATCGAAAAGAAACCCATGGCTTTTCTGGCGGGTATCGGCGTAACCACGCTGGTGCAGAGCAGTAACGCCACCACGCTGCTGGCGACCTCGTTTGTGGCGCAGAAGCTGATGGGCCTGACGCCTGCGCTGGTGGTGGTGCTGGGCGCCGACGTCGGCACCGCTATCATGGCGCGTATTTTGACCTTCGATCTCTCCTGGCTGTCGCCGCTGTTTATCTTCTTCGGCGTGGTCTTTTTCCTGTCGCGCAAGCAGACGCGCATCGGCCAGATGGGCCGCGCCAGCATCGGGCTCGGGCTGATTTTGCTGGCGCTGCAGCTGATTGTCAGCGCTGCCCGGCCGATTACGCAGGCAGCTGGGGTGCAGGTGCTCTTCTCCAGCCTGACCGGCGATATTCTGCTGGATGCGCTCATCGGTGCGGTCTTCGCCATTATCAGCTACTCCAGCCTGGCGGCGGTGCTGATTACCGCCACGCTGACCGCCGCAGGCGTCATCTCGTTCAAAGTGGCGCTCTGTCTGGTCATCGGCGCCAACCTCGGCAGCGGCCTGCTGGCAATGCTGAACGCCAGCGGCTCCAACGCCGCCGGTAAGCGGGTGGCGCTCGGCAGCCTGCTGTTCAAACTGCTCGGATCGCTGGCGGTGCTGCCCTTTATCAACCTGCTGGCCCCCTGGCTGGATAAGATGCCGGTCAACGACGAAGAGCTGGTGATCTTCTTTCACGTCTTCTACAACCTGATCCGCTGCCTGATTATGGTGCCCTTTGCCGACCCGATGGCGCGGCTCTGCACCCGCCTTATTGGCGACGATGCTGAGGCGGAGATGGCGATGAAGCCTCGCCATCTCGACCGCAGCGCGCTGGATACGCCGACGCTGGCGCTGGTCAACGCCGCGCGCGAGACGCTGCGCATCGGCGACGTGCTGGAGATGATGCTGGAGGCGTTTAATAAAGTGGTGCACGGCGAAGTGCGCGAAGAGCGCACGGTGCGGCGGCTGGATGATGACGTGGACGTGCTCTATACCGCCATCAAGCTCTATCTGGCGCGCATGCCGAAAGAGGATCTGTCGGAGGAGGATTCGCGCCGCTGGGGTGAAATTATTGAGATGTCGCTCAATCTTGAGCAGGCGGGCGACATTATCGAACGCATGAGCGGCGACGTGGCGGATAAGGCGCTGACGCCGCGTCGCGCCTTCTCGGCGGAGGGCATCAGGGAGTTAGAGACGCTGCATGAGCAGCTGCTGGCGAACCTGCGCCTCAGCCTGTCGGTGTTTCTCTCGCGCGACGTCACCAGCGCGAAACGGCTGCGCCGCGCCAAGCACCGCTTCCGCATTCTGATTCGTCGTTTTTCGCATGCGCATGTCGAGCGGCTGCATCAAAAGAACGTCCAGAGCATTGAAACCAGCTCGCTGCATCTAGGTCTGCTGGGCGATATGAAGCGTCTGAATTCGCTGCTGTGCAGCGTGGCCTATACGCTGCTGGAGCAGCCGGACGACGAGCGGGACGAGGAGTGAAGCGGGGGCGCCCGGCCCCCGCTCTGTTACTTTTTGTCGACCGGTTTGCCTGACCAGTAGCCCGCCAGCAGCGAACCAGAAAGATTGTGCCAGACCGAAAAGAGCGCGCCCGGCAGCGCGGCCAGCGGCGAGAAGTAGAGCTTGCCCAGCGTCGCCGCCAGCCCGGAGTTCTGCATGCCAACCTCCAGCGCCAGCGTGCGGCAGGTCGACTCGTCGAAGCCGAACAGCTTGCCGCCCCAGTAGCCGCCCAGCAGCCCGATGGCGTTATGCATCACCACGGCGGCGATGACCATCAGGCCGACCGATCCGATAAAGCTCTGGCTGCCCGCCACCACGGCGCTGATGATCAACAAAATGCATACCATTGAGAACGCCGGCAGATAAGGCTCGATACGGCGTACCAGGCCGTTAAAGCTGTGATGGACGATCAGCCCCAGGCTAATCGGGATCGCCACGATCTTCACGATGCTGAGCAGCATGCCCACCACATCTACCTGAATATGCGTATCGACGTAGAATCGCGTCAGCAGCGGCGTTGCGAAAACGCCCACCAACGCGGAGACCGAAGAGATGGTCACCGACAGCGCGACGTCACCTTTCGCCAGATAGATCATCACGTTCGAGGCGGTGCCGCTGGCCACGCTGCCCACCAGGATCATGCCTGCGGCGAGATCCGGCGGCATCTGGAACAGCTTCGCCAGCGCCCAGGCGGCGAGCGGCATCACCAGATAGTGCAGAAAGGTGCCGGCGATCACCGGCGCCGGACGCACCAGCACGCGTTTGAAATCGTCGATATTAAGCGTAACGCCCATACCAAACATAATCAGCATCAGCAGCCAGGAGACCCAGGGTCCGATGCCGAGAAAGGTGCCGGGCGAGTAGTAGGCGGCCACCGAGAGCAGCACGGCCCACAGCGGAAACAGGCGGGTTAATTTGGCGAGCATAGCCAGACTTCCTTCTTTGTATGTTGTGTTTTTTCGCGGATTTGCCACAGAGAAACGCGACGCAGGAACGGGTGCGCCAGCGGAGCAGGATCATAACATTTCGTTATCGCGAGGTGAGGCCAGAAGGGAAAATGGGGATCGACTGCTGCCGATCCGCCAGACAGGGCCAGCAATACGCTGGCTTTTACGCAAAAAAGCGGTCGATCGCACCAGCCGGATCCGATCCGGCCGGGCAGATCCTTACTCGAACAGGTTTTTATGCAGCGCGCGCACCACGCTTTCTGCATCTTCGCCCGGCACCAGGAAACAGAGGTTGTAGCTGCTGGCGCCGTAGCAGATCAGGCGCAGGTTAAACGGCTCAAGCGTGCCGAACACCTCTTTGCCAACGCCGCGCGCTCGGGAAAGGTTGTTGCCGATGAGCGCCACCAGCGCCAGGTTCTCTTCTACTTCAACGCGGCAAAGTGACGACAGCTCCGTCAGCAGCGCCTGGGTCAGCAGGCTGTCGCCGGTGGAGGTCGAGCCGGTGGTGTCGAGCGTCAGCGCCACGCTCACTTCCGAGGTGGTAATCAGATCCACGGAGATATTATGGCGCGCCAGAATAGTGAACACTTCGACGAGGAAGCCGCGCGAGTGCAGCATGTTCAGGCTGTGCAGCGTCAGCAGCGTCTGGCGACGACGCAGCGCCAACGCGCGGAACAGCGGCGGGTTGGCGGTTTCGCGATGCACGCGCGTGCCGCCGGCGGCGGGATCTTTGCTTGAGCCGACAAACACAGGAATGTCGCTGCGCACCGCCGGCAGCAGCGTCGCCGGATGCAGCACCTTAGCGCCGAAGATCGCCATTTCGGTCGCCTCTTCAAAGGTGATGTCGTCGATACGCTTCGCGGACGGCACCACGCGCGGGTCGGTGGTGTAGATGCCCGCCACGTCGGTCCAGATATCGACGCGCGCCGCTTTCAGCGCCTCGCCGAGCAGCGCGGCGGTATAGTCGCTGCCGCCGCGTCCCAGCGTGGTTGTGCGGCCCTTTTGCTCGCTGCCGATAAAGCCCTGGGTAATCACCAGCGACTGCGCCAGACGCGGCGTCAGCAGCGCGGCGGCCTGTTCGGCCAGCGTCGCGATTTCCGGCTCGGCGCGGCCGAAACGGTCATTGGTGCGCATCACTTTACGCACGTCGAACCACTCCGCCTCAACCTGACGCTCGCGCAGGATCTCCACGAACAGCAGCGTGGACATCAGCTCGCCGTGGCTGACCAGTTCATCGGTAAGCGCGTTGGAGGTCGCCAGCGAGGCGGCGTCGGAAAGCATGGTGATGTTTTCGAGCATGCGGTCGATTTCATCACGGATAACGGCCGGATTTTGCAGGCGTTCGACAATCGCATACTGGATGCGGCGAATTTCGTCCAGCAGGTAAGCGCGCTGCGCCTGCTCCTGGCCTTCCGCCAGCGAAACCAGCAGGTTGGTCACGCCCGCCGAGGCGGAGAGCACCACCAGACGCGTGTTGGCATTGGCCAGCACCACATCGGCGCTGCGGTTCATAGCATCGAAATCGGCAACGCTGGTGCCGCCGAATTTCGCCACGATCAGAGTTTGAGACATGTACGACCTCGTGTCAGGTTATCTTCTCCCGCGTTTATGGGACGGGAGACATTGTATCAGCCTTGGCACAAGGGAAGAGCAGAATTGGGCAGACAAGATCAGGAGACGAGTCACCCAGAAGCACTTCACCTTGCGAAGCGACCGACTGTGGACGCCTCTGGTGACAACCCAGGGGATTCAGCCCCTGCAGCCGACAGGCAACACTCCGTGTGTTGACCACCTCGGCGTCGCTCCCCCTGATGTGTTATCCCCGGATACGGTTCCTCCAACACACTGCCTGGGCGACGCGCCTCTTCTGGCTTGCGCACGGGTGCGCAAGTAGCCGCATAAAAATACCGGGTCATAAGGTTGCTGTCTACGTCTGTCGGCGATTTGCTGCGCCCGCAGCGCTAAATGGCCCTCTTCAGACCGGTTTATTCTGATTCGGCACAAGGTTCAGCAGCGCCATTCACGGCACAATACGCGCCGACTGAACTGAACATCGCCCGCGGCGACTGGCTAAAACGGCGCACGCTTTCCGGCGCGCGATCTGCTGCCGCCTGCTGCAAAGGTGACGCCGCCGACAAAATTTTTCCTTTCAGCGGACACTATTGTCATACTGAAACGCTATAGGGTGTGGTTACCCACGATGGAATGACGGTTCTTAAATCAACAAGAGTGTTGCCATGAAAAATATCAATCCGACCCAAACCGCAGCCTGGAAAGCGCTGCAACAGCATTTTGAACAGATGAAATCGGTGACTATCGCCGAGCTGTTCGCCCAGGATGCCGATCGTTTTGCTACATTCTCCGCCACCTTTGACGACCAGATGCTGGTGGATTTTTCGAAAAACCGCATTACCCAGGAGACGCTGGACAAGCTGCAGGCGCTGGCGAAAGAGACCGACCTGAGCGGTGCGATTAAATCGATGTTCTCTGGCGAGAAGATCAACCGCACCGAAGATCGCGCCGTGCTGCACGTCGCGCTGCGCAACCGCAGCAATACGCCGATTCTGGTAGACGGCAAAGATGTAATGCCGGAAGTGAACGCGGTGCTGGAGAAGATGAAGCACTTCTCCGAGCGTATTATCAGCGGCGAGTGGAAAGGCTATACCGGCAAAGCGATCACCGACGTGGTGAATATCGGCATCGGCGGATCGGATCTGGGTCCGTTTATGGTAACGGAGGCGCTGCGCCCCTATAAGAACCACCTCAATATGCACTTCGTCTCCAACGTGGACGGCACGCATATCGCGGAAACCCTGAAAGATCTCAGCCCGGAAACCACGCTGTTCCTGGTGGCGTCGAAAACCTTCACCACCCAGGAAACCATGACCAACGCCCACAGCGCGCGCGACTGGTTTCTGAAAACCGCCGGCGATCGGCAGCATGTGGCGAAACATTTCGCCGCGCTCTCCACCAATGCGAAAGCGGTGGGCGAATTCGGCATCGATACTGCCAATATGTTTGAGTTCTGGGACTGGGTCGGCGGTCGCTACTCGCTCTGGTCAGCCATCGGCCTGTCAATTATCCTCTCTATCGGCTTCGACAACTTCGAGCAGCTGCTGAGCGGCGCGCATGCCATGGACCAGCACTTCTCCACCACGCCAGCCGAGCAGAACCTGCCGGTGCTGCTGGCGCTGATCGGCATCTGGTACAACAACTTCTTCGGCGCCGAGACCGAAGCGATCCTGCCTTACGATCAGTACATGCACCGCTTCGCGGCCTACTTCCAGCAGGGCAATATGGAGTCTAACGGCAAGTACGTCGATCGCGACGGTAACCCGGTAGATTACCAGACCGGCCCGATTATCTGGGGCGAGCCGGGCACCAATGGCCAGCATGCGTTCTACCAGCTGATCCATCAGGGCACCAAGCTGGTACCGTGCGACTTTATCGCGCCAGCCATTACCCACAACGCGCTGGCGGATCACCACCAGAAACTGCTCTCTAACTTCTTCGCCCAGACCGAAGCGCTGGCGTTCGGTAAGTCGCGCGACGTGGTAGAGAAAGAGTTTACCGACGCCGGCAAGTCTGCCGAGTCTGTCGCACATATCGTGCCGTTCAAGGTGTTTGAAGGCAATCGCCCGACCAACTCCATCCTGCTGCGCGAGATCACCCCCTATAGCCTTGGCGCGCTGATTGCGCTTTACGAGCACAAGATCTTCACGCAGGGCGCGATCCTGAATATCTTCACCTTCGATCAGTGGGGCGTTGAGTTAGGCAAGCAGCTGGCTAACCGTATTCTGCCGGAGCTGGAAAGCAGCGCCGATATTACCAGCCACGACAGTTCCACTAATGGCTTAATTAATCGCTATAAATCCTGGCGTTAATAAGCGCTGAATTGGGTAAAGGCGACCGCGAGGTCGCCTTTTTTTTACTACAGCGAACAAAATAACCACACTGGCGCAGAAAATATGCGCAGTGCAGACGGGATAATTCTTAAATTACGCTGAGATTCCTCTGAAGCTGACGCGGGAAATACCTCTTTTCTCGCGTTTTAAATGGCCCTTACTCGTCCACTACTCTTTGCTTAAACGCTGTTTTTTAAAGAAATTTAATTTCCAGGCACTCCGGCAAAATCTGATAATACCGTTTTCGGTCCAGCCATTAATAAAAAAGCGTAAAACGCTTTGCATTTAATTTTCCACCAGCAATAAATTCTGACTTCAGTCAAATCATGCTAATAAAAAGGGGGTTATCGCTGTCTGGCCCTCTTTTTGGCCAAAATAAACCGCCCTTTCCAACCGCTTTTTCCCGCGCTGAACTCTGGTAATTTGTTGCCCTATACTGAACGCGCCCGTAACGGGCATATCCTTCATTCACTCAATGCAGGACAAGCTGTATGAAAAAAATCATGGTTGCCGGAGCAGCCGTACTATACGTCGCAGCGCATTCCGTGGCTTTTGCCGCCCCGGAAGAAGCGGGTGCCGCAGCGGGCGCGCAGGCGGGAGCAATCTCCGCCGGCACCTCAACCGCTGTCGGTATCGGCGCGCTCGGTGCATTAGTCGGTGTCGGCATTGCCGCTTCTGGCGGTGGTGACGGCGCGAATACCGGTACAACAACCACGACCACAACGAGCACCACTCGTTGACGTAGCACCTTTAAACATAACCACACAGCCGTGTGGTTATTTTTTGCTTTGGCTTCTTTTACAGGGACACACAGTGCGCCAACTTCCTTTGTTGCTGGCTTGCCTGCTGCTGCAGGCCTGCACGCAGACGCAAAAAGGGCTGGAACAGACCGTCATGATGGCGGTTTCCGGCCCCGATGACGTGATTAAAACCGACCAGCAGATCGCCGATTTGCCCTACGCCAGCCTCTACGCGCGAATTAATGAAGGCCCGCAGATTTTCGTGGTGCTGGGCTATAACGAAAATGGCCAGCAGAAGTGGATCACGCAGGACAACGCCATGCTGGTGACCCGGCATGGTCGCCTGGTGAAAACGCTCGGCCTGCCGGATAACCTGCAGGAAGTGAGCAATCTGCCGCAGGATCCGCTGGCGGATGCGCTCCATCTGCGCGACGGCGCCAGCTGGACGCGCATCGCGCAGTGGACCGAACACGGCGAGACGCGCGCCGCGACGGTGAGTTCGCGCTTTACGCGCGGCGCTGACGAGGTGCTGACGCTGGCGGGCCGCCGCGTTCCCTGCCGCGTCTGGATCGAGCAGGCGCGCATCGAGGCCACCGGCCGCGCGTGGGAGAACACCTTCTGGATCGATAACAGCAGCGGCGATGTGGTGCAGGCGCGCCAGATGCTGGCTGCGGACGCCTTCCCTGTTGCCACCACCCTTCTGAAGCCGGCGAAATCATGAAAACAACACTCTCTTTGCTGGCCGCCCTGATGCTGGCCGGCAGCAGCGCCGCATGGGCGGCGGGTCAGGTGACGGTGCATAGCGCGCAAGGCAGCGCCACGCTCGAAAACGTGCAGGATCTGGCGCAGCTTACCACGCAGCCTGCGCTGATGGAGGCCGTCTGGTGGCGCGGCGCGGCGATCGCGGAGCGACACGCCAGCGCGGCTGCACAGCGCCAGCAACAGCAGACGCTGGCCGATCTGCGCGCCTGGCAGGCGCAGAGCAGCGGCGATCGCGCCGCCGCTATCGGCGAGGTGCTGCGCCAGCTCAGCGCCGTCAAGGTTGCTGGTCGCCAGTTCGTCTCGCTCGACCCCGACCAGATCCGCCTTCACCCCGAGAGCAACCGTCGCCTGGAGGGCCGCTACGACCTCTGGCTGACGCCGCCGTCCGACAGCGTATGGCTGCTGGGTGCGCTGAGCGGCGCAGGCAGAGTCAGCTGGCAGCCGGGCCAGACGGTGCGCGGCTATCTGGCGCAGCATCCGCCTCTTTCCGGCGCAGAGAAGAGCTACGCCACGGTGATCGCCCCCTCCGGCGAAACGCAGCGCGTGCCGGTGGCCTACTGGAATCAGCGCCACCGGGAAGTCGCGCCCGGCAGCATTATCTGGCTGGGATTCTCCTCCTGGAGCCTGCCTGACGCGTATGGCGATTTGAACCAGCGCATGATTTCTGTTCTGACTCACCGGGTGCCAGAGTGATGAATAAACGACTTCTTTTCAGCCTGCTGGCTGTTTCCGTGGCCGCCGCATGCCAGGCGCAGGCCGAAACCTTTCCCGATCCGGTGGGCCCGTCGCAGTCTGACTTCGGCGGCGTCGGCCTGTTGCAGGTGCCGACCGCGCGCATGGCGCGTGAGGGCGAGTTCAGCCTGAACTTCCGCGACAACGATCAGTATCGCTACTACTCCGCCTCGCTGCAGCTGCTGCCCTGGCTGGAGACGACAGTGCGCTATACCGACGTGCGCACGCGACGCTATAGCGCCGTGGAGAGCTTCAGCGGCAACCAGAGCTACAAAGACAAGGCGTTCGACCTCAAGCTGCGCCTGCTGAAAGAGAGCTACTGGCTGCCGGAGATCGCTTTAGGCTCGCGCGATCTCGGCGGCACCGGCCTGTTCGACAGCGAATATCTGGTGGCGAGCAAAGCCTGGGGCCCCTTCGACTTTACGCTCGGGCTCGGCTGGGGCTATCTCGGCAATAGCGGCACGGTAAAAAACCCCTTCTGCTCCTACAGCGACAGCTACTGCCAGCGGCCCGGCGTCGGCGAGGCGGGTTCGATCAACGGCTCGCAGATGTTTCACGGCCCGTCGGCGCTGTTTGGCGGCGTGGAGTATCAGACGCCGTGGCAGCCGCTGCGCCTCAAGCTGGAGTATGAAGGCAACGACTATCAGGATGACTTCGCCGGCAGGCTCGAACAGCGCAGCAAGGTCAACGTCGGCGCGATTTATCGCGTTACCGACTGGGCCGATATCAACGCCAGCTACGAGCGCGGCAACACCTTTATGTTCGGCGTGACGGTGCGCACCAACTTCAACGATCTGCGCCAGACGCATATCGACAGCGCGAAGCCCGCCTACCGTCCTCAGCCGCAGGAGCGCATGCTGGAGCCGACCGTGGTCGCCAGCCAGCTGAGCGATCTGAAGTACAACGCCGGACTGAGCGGGCCGCGCATTCAGACCCGAGGCAGCACGCTCTTCGTCTCCGGCGAGCAGACCAAATATCGCGATACGCGCGAAGGGGTCGATCGCGCCAACCGCATCATTATGAATAACCTGCCGGCGGGCATCGACACGATCGAGGTGACCGAGTCGCGCTTCAATATGCCGCAGGTCACGACGCGCACCGACGTCAGCAGCCTGCGCAATGAGCTGGCTGGCTATCCGCTCGGCCAGGAGCAGCCGCTGCGCCAGACGCGCGAGAACCCGGTGGATGCAGGCGAGACTGAGCAAGGCTTCTTTATTCGTAAAGAGCGCCTCAACTACAGCCTGTCCCCGGTGCTGAACCAGTCAGTCGGCGGCCCGGAAAGCTTTTACATGTATCAGGTCGGCGTGATGGGCAACCTGGATTACTGGTTTACCGATCATCTGCTGGTGGGCGGCAGCCTGTTCGGCAACCTCGCCAATAACTACGACAAGTTCAACTACAACGGCGCACCCTCTGACTCGACGCTGCCGCGCGTCCGCACCCATATTCGTGACTACGTTGAGAACAATGTCTACGTTAACGATCTGCAGGCCAACTACATGGGTTACCTCGGCAACGGCTTCTACGGCCAGATGTACGGCGGTTACCTGGAGACCATGTACGGCGGCGTCGGCGGCGAGATGCTCTACCGGCCGATCGACAGCAACTGGGCCGTTGGCGTCGACGCCAACTACGTGCGCCAGCGCGACTGGGACAACATGATGCAGTTCACCAACTACAAGGCGCCGACCGGCCATGTAACGGCGTACTGGCGTCCGTGGTTTATGCAGGATCTGCTGGTGAAGGCGAGCGTCGGGCAATATCTGGCCAAAGACAAAGGCGTGACGCTCGACGTGTCGAAGCGCTTCGACAGCGGCGTGATGGTGGGCGTCTATGCCACCAAAACCAACGTGTCGTCGGAACAGTATGGCGAAGGGGATTTCACCAAAGGTTTCTACCTGTCGATTCCGATGGATCTCTTTACCGTGACGCCAACGCGCGGCCGCGCGCAGGTGAACTGGGTGCCGCTGACGCGTGACGGCGGGCAAATGCTGGGACGCAAGTATCAGCTGTATGACCTGACGTCAGATCGCGACGCGCGTTTCAATTGATGAACAAAGGCGGCCTGATGGCCGCCTTTGTTATTGGTCAATGCAGATCGCAAAGTCATTCAAGGCATTCCTGCTCGTTCGGCCCGCGCCACCTGCCTTTTAACTTTCGAAGCTGTCCGTGGTTTTAATCCGCGTCATACCCTAAATTCGGCGCCAGCCAGCGCTCAACCTCGCTCACCGCCATGCCCTTACGCGCCGCATAATCCTCGACCTGATCGCGCTGGATCTGCGCCACCGCGAAGTAGCGGCTATCGGAATGACTGAAGTACCAGCCTGACACCGACGCGCCCGGCCACATGGCGAAGGATTCGGTGAGCTTCATGCCGGTGTGGGTTTCCACATCCAGCAGCTGCCAGATCGCCGCTTTCTCGGTATGTTCCGGACAGGCGGGATAGCCCGGCGCGGGACGAATGCCCTGATAATTTTCGCGGATCAGCTCTTCGTTGCTGAGGTTCTCATGGGCGGCAAAGCCCCAGATCACCTTACGCACCCGCTCGTGCAGATACTCGGCGAAGGCTTCCGCCAGCCGATCGGCCACCGCTTTCACCATGATTTTGTTGTAGTCGTCGTGCTGCGCGTCATACGCCTCCGCCAGCGCATCCTCTTCCAGGCCGCCGGTCACGGCGAAGGCGCCCAGATAGTCCGCCTTGCCGCTCCCTTTCGGCGCGACATAATCGGCCAGACAGTAGTTGGGAAAATCGCTCTTCTCCGTCTGCTGGCGCAGATGATGACTGACAGCAACCACCTCGCGGCGGCTCTCGTCGCGATAAATCTCAATATCGTCGCCGACGCGGTTAGCCGGGAAAATGCCTACTACGCCGCGTGGCGTCAGCGCTTTTTGCGCGCTCAGCCTGTCCAGCATCCCGTTGGCGTCGGCAAACAGACGTTTTGCCTCTTCGCCAACCACCTCATCCTCCAGAATGCGCGGATACTTGCCCGCCAGCGACCAGGTCATAAAGAATGGCGTCCAGTCGATGTAGTTGCGCAGCGTATCGATGCCGACCGCTATCTCACTGACGCCGAGACGGTGCGCCACCGGCGGCGTATAGCCTTCCCAGTCAATGGCGACCGCATTGTCGCGCGCAGCCTGCAGCGAAACCGGCGGCGTGCGCGGTTTCTTACGCGCGTGCTGGATGCGCACGGTTTCGTACTCCTTGCGCATGCGCGCCACAAAATCCTCTTTCAGCGTCGAGGAGAGCAGCGACGACACCACGCCCACGGTGCGCGAGGCGTTCTGCACGTAGACCGTCGGCCCGCTGTAGTTCTGCTCGATCTTCACGGCGGTGTGCGCCTTTGAGGTGGTGGCACCGCCAATCAGCAGCGGCAGCGTAAAGCCCTGACGCTCCATCTCTTTGGCAACGTTAACCATCTCATCCAGCGACGGCGTAATCAGCCCCGACAGCCCGATAATATCGGCTTTCTGTTCGATGGCGGTTTTCAGAATCTTGTCGCTCGGCACCATCACGCCAAGGTCAATAATCTCGTAGTTGTTGCACTGCAGCACCACGCCGACGATATTCTTGCCGATGTCGTGCACGTCGCCTTTTACCGTCGCCAGCACGATTTTGCCGTTGCTGCGGCCCGCCTCTTTGCTGGCCTGAATATAGGGTTCAAGATAAGCCACCGCCTGTTTCATCACGCGCGCCGACTTCACCACCTGCGGCAGAAACATCTTCCCTTCACCGAACAGGTCGCCCACGACGTTCATGCCCGCCATTAGCGGACCTTCAATCACCTCAATCGGGCGCGCCGACGCCTGGCGCGCCGCCTCGGTGTCCTGCTCAATAAACTCGGTGATGCCTTTTACCAGCGAATATTCAAGACGCTTAACCACATCCCAGCTGCGCCATTCCGCCTGCTGCCTCTCCTCGCCGCCGTTGCCTTTACTGGTGCGATACTGCTCCGCCAGCGCCAGCAGGCGTTCGGTGCCGTCGTCGCGACGATTCAGGATGACATCCTCGACCGCCTCGCGCAGCTCGGCGGGCAGATCGTCGTAAATCGCCAGCTGACCGGCGTTAACGATGCCCATATCCATGCCGTTGCGAATGGCGTAATAGAGGAACACGGCATGGATGGCTTCGCGCACCGGATCGTTGCCGCGAAACGAGAAGGAGACGTTAGAGACGCCGCCAGAGATCATCGCGTGCGGCAGCTCGCGCTTGATGTCCTCGCAGGCGCCGATAAAGTCCATGGCGTAGTTGTTGTGCTCCTCGATGCCGGTGGCGACGGCAAAGATATTCGGGTCGAAGATAATGTCTTCCGGCGGGAAGCCGACCTGCTCGGTAAGAATGTTATAGGCGCGGCGGCAGATCTCGATTTTGCGCGCGCGCGTATCCGCCTGGCCCGCTTCGTCGAAGGCCATCACCACCATCGCTGCGCCGTAGCGGCGCACCAGCCGCGCGTGGTGGATAAAGGTCTCCTCGCCCTCTTTCATCGAGATCGAGTTGACGATGCCTTTGCCCTGGATGCACTGCAGCCCCTTTTCAATCACCTCCCACTTTGAGGAGTCGATCATAATCGGCACCCGTGCGATATCGGGCTCGCCGGCGATCAGGTTAAGAAAGCGCACCATCGCCGCTTCGGCGTCGAGCATGCCCTCATCCATATTGATGTCGATCACCTGCGCGCCGTTCTGCACCTGCTGCAGCGCCACTTCCAGCGCCTCGTTATATTTCTCTTCTTTAATCAGTCGCTTGAATTTGGCCGAGCCGGTGACGTTGGTGCGCTCGCCCACGTTGACGAACAGCGTGTCGCCGCTGATGTTAAGCGGCTCAAGCCCGGAGAGACGACAGGCGACCGGCAGTTCAGGCAGTTTGCGCGGCGCCACCCCGGCGACGATATCCGCCATCGCCCTGATATGCTGCGGCGTGGTGCCGCAGCAGCCGCCAATAATGTTGAGAAAACCGGCGCGCGCCCATTCGCCGATCTGATCGGCCATGACGTCGGCATCAAGATCGTATTCACCGAAGGCGTTGGGGAGTCCGGCGTTCGGGTGCGCGGTGACATAGCACTCGGCGATGCGCGACAGCTCCGCCACATACTGACGCAGTTCGTCCGGCCCGAGCGCGCAGTTGAGGCCGAACGATAGCGGCTCGGCGTGGCGCAGTGAATTATAGAACGCTTCCGTGGTCTGGCCGGAGAGCGTACGGCCAGAGGCGTCGGTAATGGTGCCAGAGATCATCAGCGGCAGATTAACGCCCAGCGCCTCCATTTCGGTCTGCACCGCGAAAATCGCCGCTTTGGCGTTCAGCGTGTCAAATACCGTTTCGATCATGATGAGATCGGCGCCGCCTTTAACCAGCGCGCGCGTCGATTCGCGGTAGGCGTCTACCAGCTGGTTAAAGGTGACGTTGCGGTAAGCGGGATCGTTGACGTCCGGCGAGATTGAGCAGGTGCGGTTGGTTGGGCCGAGCACGCCAGCGACGTAGCGCGGACGATGGGGGGTTTTCGCCGTCCACTCGTCGCAGCAGGCGCGCGCCAGTCGGGCAGCCTCGACGTTAATCTCCGCCGAAAGCGCTTCCATCTGGTAATCCGCCATCGCAATGGTGGTGGCGTTAAAAGTATTGGTTTCCAGAATATCGGCGCCCGCTTCCAGATAAGCGTGGTGGATCTCGCGGATCACGTCAGGCTTGCTGAGCACCAGCAGATCGTTGTTGCCTTTGAGATCGCAGGGCCAGTCGCCGAAGCGGCTGCCGCGAAAATCCTGCTCATCCAGCCTGTAGCTCTGGATCATTGTGCCCATGCCGCCGTCCAGCACCATGATGCGTTGCGCGAGCTGCTGATGCAGCGCTTCGATTCTGTTGCTCACTCTTGCCTCGTTTAGCTCAGTTTACTGGCTAAAACGCCAGCGCCTCATACTGTCATAACTTACGCAGGGGAGAAAGCCGCAGCAGGTGAGACATTTTCAGGCAAATCGCGCAACAGATCGGACCAGAACGCGCGGGTTTGCAAATTGCCCAATTAAGCTGAAAATGATTTCCACTTTGCGCAAGGAGATACCTCAATGGTAACGCCCGTTCCCGCTAAACGCGGCAAAAAACCGCGCGGCACCCCCGCCGCGCCGTCGGCCAGCGGTCAGGTGCAGTCTCTGCAACGCGGCCTGCACCTGCTGGAGCTGATCGCCGATGCCCACGGCAGCGTGGCGCTGACCGAACTGGCGCAGCAGGCTGGATTGCCTAACTCCACCACGCACCGTTTGCTGACGACGATGCAGCAGCAAGGCTTCGTGCATCAGACCGGCGATCTTGGCCTGTGGACGATTGGCGCGCACGCCTTTGTGGTCGGCAGCAGTTTTTTGCAGAGCCGAAATCTGCTGGCGCTGGTTCATCCTGTGCTGCGCACGCTGATGGAAACCTCGGGCGAAACGGTCAATCTGGCCGTGCTGGATCTCAGCGATTATCAGGCGGTGATTATCGATCAGGTGCAGTGCACCCAGCTGATGCGCATGTCGGCGCCGATTGGCGGCAAGCTGCCGATGCACGCCTCAGGCGCGGGCAAGGCTTTTCTGGCGCACCTGAGCGATGAGCAGGTTACCGCGCTGCTGCACCAGAAAGGACTGCATTACTACACGCCCAACACCCTGATGTCGCCGCAAAGCCTGAAGGCCAATCTGGCGCAGGTGCGCAAAGGCGGCTTCGCCTTTGACGATGAGGAGCATGCGCTGGGACTGCGCTGCGTTGCCGCGCCCATCTATGACGAGCACGGCGAGCCCTTTGCCGCCCTGTCGATATCCGGGCCGATCGCGCGTATGACGGACGATCGCATTACCGAGCTGGGGGCGCTGGTGATCCGCGAGGCGCGTCAGGTGACGCTGGCCTACAGCGGCCGCTAAGCCAGCGCGCGGGCGTAGCGCACGCTGAAGCGCTGCGCCTGGCGCCAGGCCATCACTTCTTCCACATGCCCCTGCCGGATGCGCTGCTGCTGCGCACGCCACCAGCCTGCATCAAAGAGTTCAGGATGCAGCTGCTGCAGCAGCGCGCCGGTCGCGGCCTCGCTGCACAGCGCATAGCGGAAGGTTTCAGGAAAGACATCGTCCGGGCCGACGCTGTACCAGGGTTCGGCGCTCAGTTCGTCTTCGTCATAGCGCGCCTGCGGCACGTCGCGGAAGTGCAGCTCATCCATGGACCGGATTTCATCGTAGTCGTAAAACACCACGCGCCCATGCCGCGTCATGCCGAAGTTTTTAAACAGCATATCCCCTGGAAAAATATTGGCCGCCGCCAGCTGTTTGATGGCGTTGCCATACTCCTCAACCGCGTGACGGCGCTCTTCGCTGTTCGCCTGCGCCAGATAGAGGTTGAGCGGCTGCATACGCCGTTCCAGCCACAGATGGCGGATAATCAGGCGGTCACCGTCGATATGCATCTTCGTGGCAATGCTGGCCTGAAACTCCGCCATCAGCGCAGGCGGGATACGCGACAGCGGCAGCGCAAACTGCTCGAACTCCAGCGTGTCCGCCATACGTCCGACGCGGTCGTGCTCTTTGACCTGCTGATAACAGGCGCGCACCTGCGCCTCCGTCACCTCTTTCTGCGGCGCAAAGCGATCGCGGATGACCTTGAAGACGCGATCAAAGCCCGGCAGCGTAAAGACCAGCATCACCATGCCGCGCACGCCGGGCGCTATTTCGAATGCCGCGTCGCTGTGCGCCAGCGCATGCAGATAGTCGCGGTAGCTTTCGGTTTTGCCGTGCTTCTGGTAGCCGATAGCCATATAGCGTTCAGAGAGCGTTTTGCCTGGCAAAATCGGCTGGAGCCACGCCACCAGCGCAGCGGGCACCGGCGCGTGCACCATAAAGTAGGCGCGGGCAAAGCCGAACACGATGCTGGCGTCGTTAGCATCCGTCAGGCAGGTATCGATCCACAGCTCGCCCTGGACGGTGCGCTGAACCGGTAGCAGACAGGGAAAGATGGCGTGCGGCAGGTGTAAACGCGCCACAATCCACGCGGTTTTATTACGAAAAAAGAGCTCGCTGGCCACCTCCAGCGAGCCGCCATCCAGCCTGAAATGCTGTTGCAGATGGCGCAGGATGTAGCGGGCGTCGCGCGCGCGGTCCTGCCAGGGCAGCGTCAGCGTGGTATCGCGCAGCACCTGCTCCAGCATCGCCTGCCAGCCGTGCTGCGGCTGATAGCGACGCGCCAGCGGTCTTGCAGGCTGCGCGGCGCGCTGCTGGGTCGAGAAGATAAACAGCCGCTTCGGCTGCAGGTGGGTATGGCCATGCAGACGGCAGTAGACCGAATTGAAAAAGCTTTCGGCGATTTCCGCGCGCGGATAGTCCGGCAGCAGCGCTTCGTAATCCCGTTTAACCTGTAGCCAGAACGCATCGTCCCAGTGTGCCGCGCCGTTGAGTATGCGCAGCTGTTCCACCACCAGCGCGACGTGGCTATCGTAAAGGTGGATGCGCGTTTTCATCGCCTGCTGTACCGCCTGCCAGTCTGCCCGTTCGAAGCGCTGCTGTGCGCCAGCGGTAATATCAAGAAAGCGGCCATACTGCGCGTCGAAACCTTGCAGGATGGTATGAGCAATTAAGGATTCGCGTGGTGGCACAGTCACCTCCCAACAAAAGCCTGCCCAAACGCGCTGGGCAGGCAATCTGACACGGGGTTAAAACTGGTGCTGCTCGGTCGAGCCGGTCAGCGCCGTCACTGACGAATGGCCGCCCTGGATCAGCGTGGTGACCCGATCGAAGTAGCCTGTCCCGACCTCCTGCTGATGAGATGAGAAGCTGTAGCCTTTATTACGCGCCGCAAACTCCGGCTGCTGCACCTTTTCGACGTAGTGGCGCATGCCTTCGCCCTGGGCATAGGCGTGCGCCAGGTCGAACATGTTGAACCACATACTGTGAATGCCCGCCAGGGTGATGAACTGGAAGCGATAGCCCATCTCGCTCAGCGCCTGCTGAAACCCGGCAATGGCGCGGTCATCAAGGTTCTTTTTCCAGTTAAATGAGGGTGAACAGTTATAAGCCAGCAGCTTGCCGGGATAGCGGGCGTGAATAGCCGTGGCGAAGCGCTGCGCCAGCCCCAGATCCGGCGTCGAGGTTTCGCACCACAGCACATCAGCATAGGGCGCATAGGCCAGCCCGCGGCTAATCGCCTGCTCGATGCCCGCATGCGTGCGAAAGAAACCTTCCGCCGTGCGATCGCCGCGAATAAAAGGCCGATCATACTCGTCACAGTCGGAGGTAATCAGATCGGCCGCATCGGCGTCGGTGCGCGCTAACAGAATGGTCGGCACATCCATTACGTCGGCCGCCAGCCGTGCCGCCACCAGTTTCTGTATCGCTTCCTGCGTTGGTACCAGCACCTTTCCGCCCATATGACCGCACTTTTTCACCGCCGCCAGCTGATCTTCAAAATGCACCGCTGCAGCGCCGGCGCTAATCATCGCTTTCATCAGCTCGAACGCGTTGAGCACCCCGCCAAATCCCGCTTCGGCATCAGCGACAATCGGCAGGAAATAGTCGATGTACTCTTTACCGCCCGGTTCAGCGCCGCTCGCCCACTGAATTTGATCGGCGCGCTGAAAAGTCTGGTTGATGCGCTGTACCACTTCCGGCACCGAATTCACAGGATAGAGCGACTGATCGGGATACATCTGCCCGGCAAGATTGGCATCCGCCGCCACCTGCCAGCCGGAAAGGTAGATCGCTTCAATGCCCGCTTTCGCCTGCTGCAACGCCTGGCCACCGGTGAGTGCGCCGAGGCTGTTAATATAGCCTTTGCGCGCTGCGCCGTTGAGCAGCGTCCAGAGCTTTTCCGCGCCGCGCTGCGCCAGCGTGCAGGCCGGATTAACCGAGCCGCGTAGGTTAACCACCTCTTCCGCGCTGTAAGGGCGTGTAATACCTTCCCAGCGCGGTGCACGCCAGGCTTGTTCAAGCTGCTGAATCTGTTGGGTGCGAGTCATGGCAACGGCTCCTTTTTCAGGGGATCAGGCGATAGCCCGGCAGAGTAAGAAATGAAACCAGTTCGTCTTCAGTGGTGATTTGCGTCATCAGCCGCGCCGCATTGTCGTAACGCGCATCATTGAGCTGGCGTCGTTCTTCATCCAGCATGCGCAGAAAGCTTTCGGCACTGACAGGCTGGCCGTCGCTCAGGGTTTGCTGATGATGGATCCACTGCCAGATGGAGGTGCGAGCAATTTCCGCCGTGGCGGCATCTTCCATCAGACCGTCGATCGGTACGCAGCCGTTGCCGCTCAGCCAGGCCTCCAGATAACGCAGCGCAACGCGAATATTGGCGCGCATACCCGCTTCGGTGCGTTCGCCTGTGCAGGGTGCCAGCAGCTGTGCGGCGTCGACAGGCGCATCCTTTTCGCGCAGCACGTCGAGCTGGTTTTGCCGCCCGCCGAGCGCGGCGTCGAAGACGGCCATTGCCGTATCAGCCAGTCCAGGATGGGCTATCCAGGTGCCGTCATGGCCGTTATCCGCTTCACGCTGTTTATCTTCGCGCACGCGCTGCAGCACCCATTCGTTGCGCGCGGGTTCTTTGGCGGGGATTAAGGCCGACATACCGCCCATGGCGAACGCGCCGCGACGATGGCAGGTTTTCACCAGCAGTCGCGAATAAGCATCCAGGAAAGGCTGCGCCATGGTGATCGACTGTCGATCGGGCAGGATGCGGTCGCCATGCTGACGCAGCGTTTTGATATAGCTGAAGATGTAATCCCAGCGGCCGCAGTTAAGGCCGACAATATGGTCGCGCAGGTTCCACAGGATCTCATCCATCTGGAATACCGCTGGCAGGGTTTCGATCAGTACCGTGACCTTTATGGTGCCGCGCGGGAGCTGGAAGCGATCCTCAGCGAAGTTAAAGATCTCGCGCCACCATGCTGCTTCCTGCCAGCTTTCGCTTTTCGGCAGATAGAAGTAAGGTCCGCTACCTTTGCTGAGCAGCGCGGCGGCGTTGTGAAAAAAGTAGAGGGCGAAATCAAACAAGCCGCCAGGGATCGCCTTGCCCTGCCACTGCACATGTTTTTCATCCAGATGCAGACCGCGCACGCGGCACATGAGCACCGCAGGATCAGCGCGCAGCTGGTAGATCTTTCCGCTTTCGCTGGTAAAGCTGAGCGTCCCGTTTACCGCCTCACGCAGCGTTTGCTGCCCCTCCATCAGCCTGTCCCACTGCGGCGTCAGCGAGTCTTCAAAATCCGCCATATAGACTTTCACGTTAGCGTTCAGAGCGTTGATGACCATTTTGCGTTCGGGCGGCCCGGTAATTTCCACGCGCCTGTCTAACAGATCATCAGGTATGGCGCCGATGCGCCATTCACTTTCACGAATGGAAGCGGTTTCCATATCGAAGTCGGGAAGCTGACCAGCGTCATAACGCTGCTGGCGCTGCTGCCTGAGATCAAGCAGCCTTTCGCGCTCAGCGGAGAAATGCGTGACCAGTTCAAGCAAGAACCGCTGGGCCTCAGGGGTTAGCAGCTGCTGTTCCGCATGGGAGAAGGGTTGTGTGAAGGTAAGATCGCTATGAATTATCGTGTCGGTCATGCGAGATCGCTCCTGTCGCCGATCGGATCCTGTCATAGCGATCCGGTTAAAGGATAATTTTTGCGCTACAGGATCCAAGCATATACATGCTAAATTTAAAATCAAAAACTATTTCCATTTTAATTCAAAAACTCACATAACCAGCTGATTAAAGTGCGATTAAAGTTCTTTATTGAGAGAGAGAGAGGCGCTTTCAAAAAGAGAGAGGCATAAAAAAACCGTGACAGCTTTACAGCTGGCACGGTAAGGACAAACGAGGAAAACGATTATTCGAGGGTAGGATTCATGCGGCGCAGATCGAATGGCGTAATCTGGTAAACGTAATAGTTCAGCCAGTTAGAAAACAGCAGATTGCCATGGCTGCGCCAGGTGGCGCGTGGCGGCAGCTCAGGATTGTCCTGCGGGAAGTAGTTGAACGGTACCTCCGGCTGCAGGCCCGCCTCGTAGTCCCGATGGTATTCGCCTGACAGGGTCAGCGCGTCATATTCTGGATGGCCGGTGACGAAGACCAGACGCTTGTCCTTGCTGGCCATCAGATAGGCGCCGGTCTGTTCAGATTCGGCGAACAGTTCCAGATCGGTGTAATCGGTGATGAGCTGCGTCGGGAAATCAGCATAGCGCGAATGGGGCGCCAGAAAGTTATCGTCAAAACCGCGCGTCAGCAGCGCGTGAGGATGCAAAATTTGATGTTCATAGACGCCCGACAGTTTGCTTTGCCGCGTCTGTTTGGGAATGCCGTAGAGAATATTAAGCGCCGCCTGCACCGCCCAGCAGACAAAGAGCGTCGAGGTAACGTGTTCTTTCGCCCAGTGCAGCACGCGCTGGATCTGCGGCCAGTAGGCGACGTCGTTGAAATCGACCAGGCCCAGCGGTGCACCGGTGACGATCAGCCCGTCGAAGTTATCGTGCTGGATATCGTCAAAGTTGCAGTAGAAGTTATTAAGATGTTCTGTTGGCGTATTACGCGATTCGCGGCTGTCGATGCGCAGCAGCTGAATATCGATCTGTAAAGGCGAGTTAGAAAGCAGACGCAGGAATTGGTTTTCCGTCTCAATTTTTTTTGGCATCAGATTGAGAACCAGAACTTTCAACGGACGGATTTCCTGAACACTGGCGCGTGACGAGGTCATGACAAAGACATTCTCTTCACGCAAGAAATTTACTGCCGGTAATTCGTCGGGAACCCTGATTGGCATGTGCGACTTTCCTCTTTACAACCGTATATACGTTTAGACATCCAGATGCCCAACAATAGCCTGGCGGGCTGATGATGTCGAGTCTTCATGCGATTTATGAAAATCTTTCAGCTTTAAACGGCAAAAAAAAGAGGGTAAAGGTAAAAGAGGCGGTAAGGTGAGGATGTCAGGCATTA
>NZ_JAUZUX010000025.1:0-37104 GCF_031844285.1 Enterobacter sp. BRE11 | reverse complement strand
TTATTTCTAAACGATTATCGCTCTAATTTTTTTAACACTTTTGACTGACTTTACGGCATTCATTAACAATGACGTTAGCCGCCTGCCGCTCATATTTAAAATAAAATTGTAAAAATTAAAATTTATTTAATCATTAAAATTCAATAAATTAACCGACATACCCCTTTATTTATATCGTTTCGCCCTGCTCTCTTCCGGTCAAATATGATCCAGATCAAATCCTGTCCTATACTCCTTTGTTAGTATTTTTCCAGACATCTTTTGGAGAGCGTTAGTGTGAAAGCTGACAACCCTTTTAATCTGTTATTACCGGCCGCAATGGCCAAAGTGGCGGAAGATGCTGGAGTTTATAAAGCCACTAAACATCCCTTAACTACTTTCTTCCTTGCCATTACCGCTGGCGTTTTTATTTCCATCGCGTTTGTTTTTTATATTACTGCCACCACCGGCACCACTGGCATGCCTTATGGCGTGGCGAAACTGATCGGCGGTATCTGCTTCTCGCTGGGATTGATTCTGGTGGTGGTATGCGGTGCCGATCTTTTTACCTCCACCGTGCTGATTGTCGTCGCAAAAGCGAGCGGACGTATCTCCTGGGGCCAGCTGGCGCGAAACTGGATCAATGTCTATTTTGGCAATCTTGTTGGCGCGCTGTTTTTCGTCGCCCTGATCTGGTTCGCTGGCGAGCATATGACGGCCAACGGCGCATGGGGTTTGAATGTGCTGCAAACTGCCGACCATAAAATGCACCACAGCTTTATTGAAGCCGTCTGCCTGGGCACGCTGGCGAACCTGATGGTCTGCCTGGCGGTCTGGATGAGCTATTCCGGCCACAGCCTGACGGATAAAACCCTGGCAATGATTCTACCGGTCGCCATGTTCGTTGCCAGCGGCTTCGAGCACAGCATTGCCAATATGTTCCTTATTCCGTTAGCGATCGTCATTCGCGATTTTTCTGCCCCGGCTTTCTGGCAAGCCGCCGGTGCCAGCGCCGACCAGTTCCAGGCGCTTACACCCGTCAACTTTATCATCGACAACCTGATTCCGGTCACGCTCGGCAACATCATCGGCGGCGGCTTGCTGGTTGGGTTGACCTACTGGGTGATCTATCTACGCAACGATTCTACCGCACATTAGTGATTCTGACCGACGCCGCGTAGCTGGCGGCGCCAACGTAACGTCTTCTTAGATAAGGCAGGTATATCATGACCGATCTGAATACAAAACAGGCTGCGGCCTGGGAAGGGTTCGCCGAGGGCGAATGGCGGAACAGCGTCAACGTTCGCGACTTTATTCAAAAGAACTATACGCCGTATGAGGGCGACGAGTCCTTCCTGGCTGGCGCGACTGAAGCGACCACTAAGCTGTGGAACGACGTGCTGGAGGGCATCAAAATTGAAAACCGCACGCATGCTCCCGTCGATTTCGACACCGACCTCGCCTCGACCATTACCGCGCACGACGCCGGCTATATCAATAAGTCGCTGGAAAAAATCGTCGGCTTGCAGACTGAAGCTCCGCTAAAACGCGCCATTATCCCGTTCGGCGGCATCAAAATGGTGGAAGGCTCCTGTAAGGTTTATGGTCGTGAGCTGGACCCTGGTCTGAAAAAAATCTTCACCGAATACCGTAAAACCCATAACCAGGGCGTGTTCGACGTCTATACCCAGGACATCCTGCGCTGCCGTAAATCGGGCGTGCTGACCGGGCTGCCGGACGCTTATGGCCGCGGCCGCATCATTGGCGACTATCGCCGCGTCGCGCTGTACGGCATCGACTTCCTGATGCAGGACAAGCTGGCCCAGTTCCATTCGCTGCAGCACGATTTGGAAAACGGCGTGAACCTGGAAGCCACTATTCGTCTGCGCGAAGAGATTGCTGAACAGCATCGCGCGCTGGCCCAGATTAAAGAAATGGCCGCTAAGTATGGCTGCGATATCTCCGGTCCGGCGACCAATGCGCAGGAAGCGGTGCAGTGGACCTACTTCGGCTATCTCGCCGCGGTGAAATCACAGAACGGCGCCGCGATGTCCTTTGGCCGCGTTTCTACCTTCTTGGACATCTATATCGAACGCGATATGCAGGCTGGCAAACTCACCGAAGAGCAGGCGCAGGAGCTGATTGACCATCTGGTAATGAAGCTGCGTATGGTGCGCTTCCTGCGCACGCCGGAATATGACGAACTCTTCTCCGGCGACCCTATCTGGGCAACAGAATCGCTGGCGGGTATGGGCGTCGATGGTCGTACGCTGGTGACGAAAAGCACCTTCCGTTTCCTGAATACCCTTTACACCATGGGCCCATCACCTGAGCCGAACATGACCATTCTGTGGTCAGAAAAGCTGCCGGTGAACTTCAAGAAATATGCCGCTAAAGTCTCCATCGATACCTCGTCTCTGCAGTATGAGAATGACGACCTGATGCGTCCAGACTTTAACAATGACGACTACGCCATCGCCTGCTGCGTCAGCCCAATGATTGTTGGCAAACAGATGCAGTTCTTCGGCGCGCGCGCCAACCTGGCGAAAACCCTGCTGTACGCAATCAACGGCGGCATGGATGAAAAAATGAAAATGCAGGTCGGCCCGAAAGAGGCGCCTGTAATGGACGACGTGCTCGATTTCGATACTGTCATGGCGCGTATGGATCACTTCATGGACTGGCTGGCCAAACAGTATGTGACCGCGCTGAACATCATCCACTACATGCATGATAAGTACAGCTACGAAGCGTCGCTGATGGCGCTGCACGATCGCGACGTCTATCGCACCATGGCCTGCGGTATCGCCGGTCTGTCAGTGGCAGCCGATTCGCTCTCCGCGATCAAATACGCCAAAGTGAAACCGGTGCGCGACGAAGACGGTCTGGCAGTAGACTTTGAAATCGAAGGCGAATACCCGCAGTTTGGTAATAACGATCCGCGCGTTGATGACCTGGCCTGCGACCTGGTTGAACGTTTCATGAAAAAAATTCAGAAACTCACTACCTACCGCAATGCCGTACCGACACAGTCTGTGCTGACCATTACCTCTAACGTGGTTTATGGTAAGAAAACGGGCAATACACCGGATGGTCGTCGCGCCGGCGCGCCTTTCGGTCCAGGTGCCAACCCAATGCATGGACGCGATCAGAAAGGCGCCGTCGCTTCGCTGACCTCTGTGGCTAAACTGCCCTTTGCCTACGCGAAAGATGGTATCTCCTACACCTTCTCTATCGTGCCGAATGCGCTGGGTAAAGACGACAACGTGCGTAAAGCTAACCTTGCTGGCCTGATGGATGGTTACTTCCATCATGAAGCGAGTATTGAAGGCGGCCAACACCTTAATGTGAACGTGATGAACCGCGAGATGCTACTGGATGCGATGGAACATCCGGAAAACTATCCGCAGCTGACCATCCGCGTGTCCGGCTATGCCGTCCGCTTCAACTCGCTGACGAAAGAGCAGCAGCAGGATGTGATCACCCGTACCTTTACTAACTCGCTATAAGCCTGATGCTTTAAGCTGTAAAAAGGCTCCTTCGGGAGCCTTTTCTCCAAGGCCCGTTTTGTCTGCGCTCTCACGGCAGAAATCAGTCAAAACCGACTTTATCATCGAGCACAACAGAGAGTGTGCGCCTGCTACAGGCTAACCTGGAGAAACATCGCAATGTCTTGCAACGGTCGTATCCACTCATTCGAATCATGCGGGACGGTTGACGGTCCCGGCATCCGTTTTATTACTTTCTTCCAGGGTTGCCTGATGCGCTGCCTCTACTGCCATAACCGCGATACCTGGGACACGCACGGCGGAAAAGAGATCACGGTCGAAGAGCTGATGAAAGATGTGCTTTCCTACCGCCACTTTATGAACGCCTCTGGCGGCGGCGTAACCGCCTCCGGCGGCGAAGCAATTTTACAGGCTGAATTTGTGCGCGACTGGTTCCGTGCCTGTAAAGCGGAAAACATTCATACCTGCCTGGATACCAACGGCTTTGTGCGCCGCTACGATCCGGTAATCGACGAACTGCTGGACGTCACCGATCTGGTCATGCTCGATCTCAAGCAGGTGAACGATGACGTCCATCAGATTCTGGTGGGCGTCTCTAACCATCGCACACTCGACTTTGCCCGCTACCTGCAAAAAAAAGGCAAGCGCACCTGGATCCGTTATGTGGTCGTACCCGGCTATTCCGACGACGACGATTCAGCGCATCGGCTCGGTGAATTCACGCGGGATATGGATAACGTTGAAAAAATTGAGCTGCTGCCTTATCACGAGCTCGGCAAGCATAAATGGATTGCGATGGGCGAAGAGTACAAGCTTGAGGGCGTGAAGCCGCCAACGAAAGAGACCATGGAGCGCGTGAAAAACATTCTTGCCAGCTACGGTCATCATGTTATGTATTAATGAAAAGGGAGCCCAGGGCTCCCTTATTATTTCTTTGTCGTGCTTAAAACGGCGACGCAGAAATATCAGGCGTGCGCCACTGGCGTCGCCTGATGATCGGCTTTACGCAGCAGCATCATCAGATAGACCAGCGCCACACCGGCAATCATCACAAACAGAATGCGATCGGAATAACTCTGCATCAGCACTGCCGTCATGCTGGGGCCCGCCAGGCTGCCGATGGTATAGCTTAACAGCAGCGCCTGATTCATCGCTACCAGCTCATGATGCGCTACGGTCTCGCAGGCCCATGACATCGCAACCGGATAGAGCGTAAAACCTGCCAGACCCAGCACAAAGAGCGCCGGCGCCATTGCGGCATTGGTCAGCATAGCAATTGCGCCTAAAATCACGACAAACACCTGAACGCGCAGTACCAGCAGGCGGCCAAAGCGATCCGCCAGGCGGCCTACAGGCCACTGCCCGACGATGCCGGCACTGACCAGCAGCGCCATCCAGTAGCCGACGTTCGCGTCGCTCATGCCCTGATGCGAGAGATAGAGCGGCATCAGCCCATAGAGCGATCCCAGCACGATGCCGGAAATAATACAGCCGTTAATGCCAAGTCGAGAGCTACGACGACGCAGCATTGGCCAGATCTTGCCCGGCGCGGCGTCGGTCGCCTCACCTGCGGCGGTGACCTTTACAAACACCAGCGGCAGAATGGCGCAGATCATCAGCGCGGTCAGCCAGGGGATTACGCTGAACAGCTCGGTCGAGACTTTGCTAACCAGCAGCTGGCCTGCCACGGTGCCAAGATAGTAAACAATCATGTAGGCGGCCAGCAGCTGGCCGCGATTGCGTACCGTACCGCTGCAGAGCAGCGCGCTCTCTACCACCACCCAAATTAACGCGCAGCCGACGCCAGCGCCAAAGCGCAGCAGCGACCAGGCCCAAAAACCATCCATCATAAGTAAGCCAAAGGTCGCAGCAGCAAATACTGCGGTGGCAAGATAGTAGCTACGGTTAAAACCGTAATGCTTGATCAGCCAGCCGGCCAGCAGCGTGCCAGCCAGATTACCGGTATAGAAAGAGGAACTCACCACGCCTACCTGCCAGGTATCCAGCGCATCGTGAGTCAGCCACAGCGGAACCAGCGTATTAAGCACAGCAATGGCAACCGTCAGCAAAAGCAGGCCGCAAAGCAGCAGCACCACGGGACGTGACCAGGTGGACATAGAAATAAAACCAAAGAAGAGAGAGGAAGTTGCGCGCAGTTTGCCACTGGCTAATTTAAAGGAAAAGCACAAAAAAATGGCGCAGCACATTTTGCTGCTGGATAATTTAATTTATTAATCTTCAGTAGGTTATAGAGGTGTCAAACGAGACCAGATTTGCTGCTATCCTGATGAAAAACAGGCTTTTTGGACGCGGCGCGGTCGCGCAGGTCGATAACGTTTATTTCTGATAGATTATTGCCGCGAAGGGCTTCAAATATAAAAAAACCCGGACAGGTCCGGGTTTCTGCTTAATGCGCGTATCAGCCGATAAACTTGACGCCGTTCATGTAGGGGCGCAATACTTCCGGCACCTGGATACGGCCGTCAGCCTGCTGGTAATTTTCCAGCACCGCAACCAGCGTACGGCCTACCGCCAGGCCCGAGCCGTTCAGGGTGTGCACCAGACGCGGCTTCTTGTCGGTTTTGCTACGGCAGCGCGCCTGCATGCGACGCGCCTGGAAATCCCACATATTGGAGCAAGAGGAGATTTCACGATAGGTATTCTGCGCCGGCAGCCAGACTTCCAGATCGTACGTCTTGGTAGAACCGAAGCCCATGTCGCCGGTGCAAAGGAGCACTTTGCGGTACGGCAGGTTCAGCAGCTGCAGCACTTTCTCTGCGTGGCCCACCAGCTCTTCCAGCGCATCCATCGAGGTTTCCGGCGCGACAATCTGCACCATCTCCACCTTGTCGAACTGATGCATGCGGATCAGGCCGCGCGTGTCGCGTCCGTAAGAGCCGGCCTCAGAGCGGAAGCAAGGCGTATGCGCAGTCAGTTTGATCGGCAGGCTCTCCTCTTCAACAATCTCGTCGCGCACCAGGTTGGTCAGTGGCACTTCCGCGGTCGGGATCAGCGCATAGTTGCTGCTCTCTGACTCCTCTTCCAGCGGTCGGGTATGGAACAGATCTTCGCCAAACTTCGGCAGCTGACCGGTACCGTACAGGGTCGCATGGTTGACCAGATAAGGCACGTAGGTTTCCAGATAGCCGTGCTGCTCAGTGTGCAGGTCGATCATAAACTGGCTAAGGGCGCGATGCAGACGGGCAATCTGTCCCTGCATCACTACAAAGCGCGAGCCCGTTAGCTTGACCGCAGAGGCGAAGTCTAAGCCTTTCGCCATCTCTCCCAGCTCCACGTGATCTTTCGCCGGGAAATCGAAATGGCGCGGCTCGCCCCAGCGGCTGACCTCCAGATTCTCGCTGTCATCTTTGCCCAACGGCACCTCGTCCGCAGGCAGGTTCGGCAGCGCCAGGGTAAAGTCACGAATTTCAATCTGCAGGGCATCCAGTTCCGCTTTGGCCGCATCCAGGCGTTCGCCCAGCGCGTTCACTTCCTGACGCAGCGGCTCGATATCTTCCCCACGTGCTTTGGCCTGACCGATGGATTTGGATCGGGAGTTACGCTCGGCCTGCAGATTTTCCGTTTCTACCTGCAGGACTTTACGACGCTCTTCTAAGGAGCGCAGCGTTTCCACATCCAATTTGAATCCTCGGCGTGCCAGTTTTTCTGCGACTGCGTCTGGCTCATTACGCAGCAGATTGGGATCGAGCATGCTTATCCTGTGTAATAAAAGGTTAAAAAAAGGGGTGCATTCCCGCTGGAATGCATTGAAATCCTTGCTCACCTTACCGTAACGCCTGTTTTAGCGGTAGCGTTTTGTCGGGCTATTTTGATCCTGTTCAGCCAGCCAGGCGAGCTTTTCACCAATTTTGCCTTCGAGGCCACGCTGGGTCGGTGTGTAGTAGCGCGTCTGCGCCATTTCCGGTGGAAAATAGACCTCGCCTGCCGCATAGGCATGCGCTTCGTCATGGGCGTAGCGGTACTCTTTGCCCAAGCCCATCTCTTTCATCAGGCGGGTCGGCGCGTTGCGCAGGTGCTCCGGCACGTCATAATCGGGATGCTCGCGCGCATCGCGCATCGCCGCTTTGAAGGCGTTATAAACGGCGTTGCTTTTCGGCGCGCAGGCAAGATAGACGATCGCCTGAGCGATAGCACGTTCCCCTTCGGCAGGCCCAACGCGGGTAAAGCAGTCCCAGGCGGCGATCGCCACCTGCATAGCGCGCGGATCGGCGTTGCCGACATCTTCCGAGGCGATCGCCAGCAGGCGTCGCGCGACATAGAGCGGATCGCCGCCGGCGGTGATAATGCGTGCATACCAGTAAAGCGCCGCATCCGGCGCTGAACCGCGGACCGATTTATGCAATGCCGAAATCAGATCGTAAAAGCGGTCGCCTTTGTTGTCGAAGCGCGCGGCGCGCTCGCCAGACACTTCAGTCAGCAGCTGCGGCGTCAGCTCGCGTTTGCCCTGCGCGTTGCTCTCCGCCATATCTGCCATCATTTCCAGCGTGTTGAGCGCACGGCGCGCATCGCCGCTGACCAGTTCGGCGATCATACGCCGCGTATTGTCGGGCAGAAGAATATCGCTGTCGCCATAACCGCGCGTTTTGTCCTGCATCGCCTGATCGAGCACCTGCTCAATATCTTCCGTGGTCAGCGATTTCAGCAGATAGACGCGCGCGCGGGAGAGCAGTGCGGAGTTAAGTTCAAACGAAGGGTTTTCGGTTGTGGCGCCGATAAAAGTAATGGTGCCGTCTTCGATATGCGGCAAAAACGCATCCTGCTGACTTTTGTTGAAGCGGTGCACTTCGTCGACGAACAGAATGGTGCGGCGGCCGACCTGACGGCTATGGCGCGCCCGCTCGATCGCCTCGCGGATCTCTTTGACGCCCGAGGTGACGGCGGAGATACGCTCGACGTCGGCATTGCCGTAGCGCGCGATAATCTCCGCCAGCGTGGTTTTACCTGTACCCGGCGGCCCCCAAAGAATCATCGAGTGCAGATGGCCAGCCTCGATTGCGCGCGGCAAAGGCTTGCCGGGCGCCAGCAGATGCTGCTGCCCGATATACTGCTTAAGCGTTTCGGGGCGCATACGCGCCGCCAGCGGCTTAAAATCTTCAGAGGAAAAATCCAGAGACAGATTACCCACGCTCACCTCACTGACGCTGGTCGTCTACCGTCACCCCTTTAGGCGGCGTGAAGGTAAACTTATCGGGACTGATAGCGCCGTTTTTCTGGCTTTTAAGCTGATAGCTGCTGCGCTGGCCATCCTGCTCAATGGCGCTGAACTGATTAATGGTGCCCGTCGGGGTAACCGAAAGCGTGAACTGTTTGAGATTGCCGTCGCTGTTTTTCGGCGTCAGCTCAAACGTATCGCCCTGCTGTTTAATGTTGTACTGCTGCCAGTCACTCGGCTGGTTGCGGGCAATCAGCATAAAAGGTGTGTTGCTGGTGGCGTTTTTCAGCAGGCTGACGCTCGCCTGTTCCACAAATGGGTTGTAGAACCACAGGTTTTTACCGTCAGAGATAATCACGCTCTCGTCCGGCGCGGTCATGTGCCAGTTAAACAGGCTGGGACGCTTCACCCACAGCTCGCCTTCGCCTTCCTGCACGTTGGCGCCGCTGCTGTCGGTGACTTTCTGGGTGAAGCTGGCGTGGAAGCTGTTAACTTTGTTCAGACGCTGCTGCAGATCGCTGGAGGCGTCCGCCATTACGCTGGCAGACGCAAAAACGGCCAACAGGCCAGACACGATTACGCTTGTTTTCATCCGCTTCAATTCCTTATTTATCTCTATCCAGTGAATACCGTTTTAATTCTGGTTGCCGTTTTAGCATTGAGCCAGGAGAAAAACCCGAAAGCTTTCTCTGATATAAGGGGTAAATGCCACCTGAACAATGGGCCAGTAAAAACTGGCCCATGATTGTTTGTTGCAAAGCGTGTCGCGCTACATTTCGTGCGGCGGCGGTGAAAGCACTTCTCGGTTGCCGTTGTGGCCTGGCTCTGAGACGATACCCTGCGCCTCCATCTGTTCGATAATGCGCGCGGCGCGGTTATAGCCGATACGGAACTGGCGCTGTACGCCAGAGATAGAGGCGCGTCGCTTGTCGACTACAAAGGCTACCGCCTGGTCGAACAGCGGATCCAGCTCTTCGTCGCCTTCCAGACCTCCGCCACCGCCCTCGCTCTCCTCGCCGGCGGTAATGCTTTCAATGTACTGCGGACGTCCACGCGCCTTCCAGTCCTGCACCACGGCGTGTACTTCCTGATCGCGCACGAAGGCGCCATGCACGCGCACCGGCATTGAGGAGTTAGGCGGCATATAGAGCATGTCACCCATGCCCAGCAGCGATTCAGCACCACCCTGGTCAAGGATGGTGCGCGAGTCAATTTTACTTGAGACGGTAAAGGCGATGCGCGTCGGGATATTGGCCTTGATCAGGCCGGTAATCACATCCACTGACGGGCGCTGGGTCGCCAGCACCAGGTGGATGCCCGCGGCGCGCGCTTTCTGCGCCAGACGCGCAATCAGCTCTTCCACCTTTTTGCCGACCGCCATCATCAGGTCGGCAAACTCATCCACCAGCACCACGATGTAAGGCAGTTTTTCCAGCACCGGCGGCGTCATATCCATACTGTCGCCAGGTTTCCAGAACGGGTCGGGAATTGGACGGCCCATCGCTTCAGCCTGTTCAACTTTTTCGTTGTAACCGGCAAGGTTACGCACGCCGAGTGCCGACATCAGCTTGTAGCGACGCTCCATCTCGCCGACGCTCCAGCGCAGCGCGTTAGCTGCGTCTTTCATATCGGTAACGACTTCAGTCAGCAGATGCGGGATGCCCTCATAGACCGACAGCTCAAGCATTTTCGGGTCGATCATGATAAAGCGCACCTCTTCCGGCGTCGCCTTATAGAGCATGCTGATGATCATGGTGTTAACGCCAACCGACTTACCGGAACCTGTCGTACCAGCAACCAGCAGGTGCGGCATCTTCGCCAGATCGGCGACCACCGGCTGACCGGCGATATCTTTGCCCAGCACGACCGCCAGCGGCGACGGGTTGTCGCTGAATTTGGCGCAGTCGAGCACTTCGCGCAGGTAGACGGTCTGACGATGTTTGTTAGGCAGCTCCAGGCCAACATAAGGCTTGCCGGGGATCACCTCAACGACACGCACCGCTACCGCAGAGAGCGAACGCGCCAGATCGCGCGACAGATTGGAGATGCGCGCGGCTTTGACGCCCGGGGCCAGATCCAGCTCGAAACGGGTAATAACCGGGCCCGGCGAGATGCCGACCACTTCCGCTTTGACGCGATAGTCGCCCAGTCGCGCCTCAACCAGGCGCGCCGTTTGCTCCAGCGCAAACATATCGACCGGCTCCTCTTCCGCAGGCGGCGAGGTAAGCAGATCAAGCGTTGGCAGCGGCGTGGAGGGTTTCTCCAGCGGCTGGTTATGACGCATCAGGAAAGGATGAATCAGGCTGTTATCCAGCGAAGCGGGCTGTGAAGTCGTCGGCTGCGCAGCGGCAGGTGCTGGCGACTGAAACACGGGCGTTGGCTCAGGCTCGGCGACAGGAGTCTGAAACGCGGGCGTTGGCTCCGGCCCGGCGGCAGGCGCGAAAGCAGCTGCAGGTTCGAACGCGCTGGAGACCGGCGGCGCGGCCACGGAAACTGCTGGCTGGGCAGCCGCCGCTTCCGCGGGCTGCTGCCACGGCGCATCCGGCTCTGGGGCGCTGGCGATAGTAAAGATCGGTTCGTTCGGCCCCTCATCCACCAGATCTTTCATCGGCGAGAAGTCGAACGCGGCGGAGGTATCCAGGCTAAAGGCGGGTGCCTTCTCTTCCTGTTCTTCGGCGGCGTAGCGCTGCTGCTGCTGAGCGGCAAACTGCTGCGCCAGCGCAGCCTGTTCGATCGCCTCTTCAGCTCCAGGTTCCTCTTCCTGCTGCCAGCTCTCGCCGTAGCGCTGCTGCTGCTGACTGGCGAACGCGTCACGCAGCTGCGCCTGCTCTTCAGCCTGCTGCTGTTCCGACCATTCGGCGTGCGAATCTGCTGGACGATCGGTCTCGGCGCGCTGCTGCTCCTGCGCTTTGGCTTTTTCTTCCGCCATACGCTGAGAAGGCAGCTTAATGCCGTAGGAGGCGAGCTCGCGGCGCGTCGGCAGTTTTACCGGATTAGGACGCGGCAGCGCCGGTCCAATGCCCTGCTTCACCTGCGGATTGTGGTTGGTTTCTGGAGCGATATCGAACAGCGGCGCAGAGCTTGCCTGCGCCGCCGCGGCAGCGGTGGTCACGCTTGCTGCGGCGGTCATATCGGCGTCACGCCAGTTGCCCATCTGCGGACCTTCATCCTCTTCCCAGCCGGTAAACGCGGGCGCGGCAGTTTCTTGCGGCATCTCAAAACGGTAGCGCGGCGGCTCGACAGGCACGGCAGGCTGTTCGGCCGCTGGCGTATAGGGGGCGGACTGCTGAGGCGCGGAGAAAGCGTCAGGCGCCGTAGCCTGCCCGGCGGCTGACGGCTGTACGGCCGCGACAGGCGCGGCGGACGTTGCAGCAGGCGCGGAGGGTGTCGGCGCCGATGCCGAAGTATCAAACGCTGGCGTAGCCGCAGCCGCCGGAGCGGGCGTAACGGCCGATGCGGCATTCGCCGCCGGAGAAGCCGCAGTCGCCGCTGACGACGCGATAGCTGATACGCCTGCAGCCCGGGCGGCCGACGTCAGCGCAGCATCCGTTGCCGCAGCGGCTTTCGCCAGCAGCGGATCGCTGGCATCAGGCGCGGCGCGATCGGCCTGAGCGCGCGGTGCGGCAAGCAGTACATCTTCTTCATCCTGCGCGGCCGCCTTGAATCGCGGCGCGACGTCAGCGTCGATCTCTTCCTCGTCTTCCTGCCACGGCTCGTCGCGGCGCGAACGGTTGCTGGCGAACGTTAGCACGCCCATCACCACGCCGCCGATGCGCTCGGCGATAGTCAGCCACGACCAGCCGGTATAGAGCGTAATGCCCGCCGCCCAGACACAGAGCAGCGCCAGCGTGCCGGTAGCCGGCGAGAACCAGGGCGCAATGGCGTTGCTCACCAGACTGCCGATAACGCCGCCGGAAGCGAAATACCAGATATCATCGGCGTTGAGCGCGGCCAGGCCGCAGGTGGTTACCACCAGCGCCAGCACGCCGATCAGGCGCAGGCCGATAGCGAAATAGTCGATGTAATCCTGCTGTTCCCGCTGGCGAAAGGCGATCCAGCACAGTCCGACGATCACCGGCGGAATGGCATAGGCCATCACGCCGAAGATAAACAGCAGCGTATCCGCCAGCCAGGCGCCCACGCCGCCGCCGAGATTATGGATCGGCTCATGCCAGGCAGTTTGCGACCAGCTCGGATCGGAAGGATTGAAGCTGACGAGCGAGACCATCAGATAGACGGCGAAAAGCGAGACGAGAATCAGCAACGCTTCCAGCAAACGACGTCCACTGCTCAGCGGTTTTAACGAAACTTCTTTGTCTTCTGTGTATTCCTGGCTCAAGAGAACTCTCCAGGTGCCTGTAAATTATGAAGGCAACAGCGTCGGGCAAGCCCGACGCTGGTCCTGTATGAATTCACAGGAGTGTATCGAAATATCGCAGGTTTTGCACCTGCGCTGCGTTATCGGGTTTTGATCACCAGCCGATTGCTCTGTTTGACCTCTTCCATCACCACGTAAGTGCGGGTGTCGTTGACCCCCGGCAGGCGCAGCAGGGTTTCGCCAAGCAGCTTACGGTAGGCGGACATATCCGGCACGCGCGTCTTCAGCAGGTAGTCGAAGTCGCCGGAAACCAGGTGACACTCTTGAGTTTCCTCAAGTTTTTGCACAGCCGCGTTAAACTGTTCAAACACATCCGGTGCGCCACGATTCAGAGTAATCTCAACAAAAACCAGCAGTGACGCATCGAGATAGTGCGGGTTAAGTTGCGCGGTATAGCCAAGAATAAAACCCTGACGTTCCAGACGACGCACACGCTCAAGACATGGCGTAGGCGATAATCCTACGCGTTTGGAAAGCTCTACGTTGGAAATACGACCATCTTTCTGAAGCTCATTCAGAATATTTCTGTCGATTCTGTCGAGATCTTTTCCGGGGCGTTTCTTATTGTCTACCATTATTATTGTCTCTCTTAATTCCTTCCCTTTACCTGCCACGCCCTGGAAACGTTCACTGTTCAAGGCATTAGTGAAGCGAAAAAATCAGAGCCTGTGCGCGGTCGCGCATCCATCCGCATGACGCATGTTGTCTGTCCACATCATGCGTCATTACCCAGGTCAGGCTGTAATTTATCGGCGAAAAAAGGCAAAACCAGGCACGAAAACCTGTTTTGACTCTCTTCTTCTGCATCGCTTCTGCCATTGTTTTCGCAAAAGCGCAGGCGATTGTCAAAGTAAAAAGACCAAATTCAGGACAAGATGCCAGACAGACCGCTGGGTAACTGTTTTTAAATGAGAATTTTTGTACTCTTGCACCACTAAAAACCGATAAATGCCCCTTTTTAGCGCAGCTGGCGTGCAAAACCCGCCATTATCGTCTACGCCGTTTGCAGCTATCGGTAACAAAATTTTCCAGCCCTTTTTTTGCCACGGTAAATTCCCTACAATCCCAGGTCATGTAGTCAGCCGAATGAAACTGAGGATCATATGAGTACGGCCAAACACAGTAAATTGCTCATTCTGGGCTCAGGCCCGGCGGGTTATACCGCGGCGGTCTATGCTGCTCGCGCTAACCTGAACCCGGTGCTGATCACCGGCCTCGAAAAAGGCGGTCAGCTGACCACCACCACCGAGGTAGAGAACTGGCCCGGCGACCCGCACGATCTCACTGGCCCCTCGCTGATGGAACGCATGCATGAGCATGCTGAGAAATTCAATACGGAAATCATTTTCGACCATATTCACACCGTCGATCTGCAGAACCGTCCGTTTCGTCTTATCGGCGACAGCGCCGAATACACCGCTGACGCGCTGATTATCGCGACTGGCGCATCGGCGCGCTATCTGGGACTCCCTTCCGAAGAGGCGTTTAAAGGCAAAGGGGTTTCCGCCTGTGCGACCTGCGACGGTTTCTTTTACCGCAATCAGAAAGTCGCGGTTATCGGCGGCGGCAACACCGCAGTGGAAGAGGCGCTCTATCTGGCGAACATCGCGGCGGAAGTGCACCTGATTCATCGTCGCGACAGCTTCCGCGCGGAAAAAATCTTAATTGACCGCCTGATGGAAAAAGTGCGCAGCGGCAATATCGTGCTGCACACCGATCGCACGCTGGAAGAGGTCGTGGGCGATCAGATGGGCGTGACTGGCCTGACGCTGCGCTCGACGCAGAACGAAGCGGAAACCGAGTCGCTGGACGTGGCAGGTCTGTTTGTCGCCATTGGCCACAGCCCGAATACCGCGATCTTCGAAGGTCAGCTGGCGCTGGAGAATGGCTATATCAAGGTGCAGTCCGGCCTGCACGGCAACGCCACTCAGACCAGCATCCCCGGCGTGTTCGCCGCAGGTGACGTGATGGACCATATCTACCGCCAGGCGATCACCTCTGCCGGCACCGGCTGTATGGCCGCGCTGGACGCCGAGCGTTATCTTGACGGTCTGGTTAAAAACGATCGGTAAGTTGTTAATTAGCTGATCTAACTTATGCGGGGCGACTGTTTTTCAGTCGCCTTTTTTTATGCCGTCGTGCTAGATTCAGGCGCCTGAAGAGCTACTTCTTATCCTTTCCTGGATATCGACAACGCTACGGTCTCGCATGAACAAAACCCGGCAACAGGAACTGACCCGCTGGCTGCGCCAGCAACGCGCTTATGGTGGCCGCTGGCTGCGGTTGACCTCGCTGTTTGGGCTGGCGAGCGCGCTGGTGATTATTGCCCAGGCCTGGCTGCTCGCCTTTTTGCTGCAGGCGCTGATCGTTGAGCAGCGGCCGCGCGCCGATCTGCTTCTCCCCTTCGCCCTTTTGCTGCTCTGCTTTGCGCTGCGCGCCCTGCTTAACTATGCACGCGAAGCCGCAGGATTTCGCGCTGGTCAGGCGATTCGTCAGGCGCTGCGTCAGCAGGTGCTGGATCGCCTTTCCGCGCTTGGCCCGGCGTGGATCCGCGGCAAACCGGCAGGCAGCTGGGCGACGCTGCTGCTGGAGCAGATCGAGGAGATGCAGGACTACTATGCGCGCTATCTGCCGCAGATGACGCTGGCGGCGCTGATCCCTTTGTGCATTCTGCTGACCGTTTTCCCGCTCAACTGGGCGGCCGGTTTGATCCTGCTGGTCACCGCGCCGCTGATCCCGCTGTTCATGGCGCTGGTCGGCATGGGCGCCGCCGACGCCAACCGCCGTAACTTTACTGCGCTGGCGCGCCTCAGCGGCGATTTCCTCGACCGGCTGCGCGGACGCGAGACCCTGCGCCTGTTTCACCGCGCCGAAGCAGAAACCGCTGCTATCGCCGCCTCTACCACCGATTTTCGCCAGCGCACCATGGAGGTGCTGCGCCTCGCCTTTCTCTCCTCCGCCGTACTGGAGTTTTTCGCGTCGCTGGCGATTGCAGTGGTGGCGGTTTACTTCGGCTTTTCCTATCTCGGCGAGCTCCATTTCGGCGCCTGGGAAAGCGGCGTTACGCTGTTTGCCGGTTTCGTCGCCCTGATCCTCGCGCCGGAATTCTTTCAGCCGCTGCGGGAGCTCGGCGCGTTTTACCACGCCAAAGCGCAGGCGGTCGGCGGCGCGGAGGCGCTGGAGCGCTTTATGCGCGAGAGTCCGCAGCCTGCCGCCGCCGAGGGCGCGGCAACGCTTCCCGATGATGCGCCGCTCGCCATTGTCGCTCAGGATGTGATTGCCCTGAGCCCAGAGGGCAAAAGCCTGTGCGGTCCCCTCAGTTTTACGCTTGCGGCCGGCGAGCGCGTGGCGCTGGTCGGCCAGAGCGGCGCAGGAAAAACCGTGCTGATGAATGTGCTGCTCGGCTTCCTGCCCTATCAGGGCTCGCTGCGCGTCAACGGCATTGAGCTGCGCGAAATGAGCCGCGCCTACTGGCATCGGCAGATCGCCTGGCTTGGGCAAAACCCACAGCTGCCCGCCGGGACGCTGCAGGAGAATATCGTGATGGGAAACGAGCGGGACGATGTCGATCTGGACGCTCTGCTTACCGACTGCGGCGTCAGCGAATTTTTGCCGCGCCTTTCGGCAAGCCTGCAGACACCCGTCGGCGATGACGGCGCGGGGCTCTCTGTCGGCCAGGCACAGCGCATCGCGCTGGCGCGTGCGCTCTATAAGCCAGCGCGTCTGCTGCTGCTGGACGAACCCGCCGCCAGCCTCGACAGCCGCAGCGAACAGCACGTGATGCGGGCGCTCGAAAAAGCATCACGTCGCCAGACCACCCTGATGATTACCCACCAGCTTGATGCCCTGCAGCAGTGGGACGCAGTCTGGGTGATGCTGGATGGCCAACTGGCACAGCAGGGCCACTGGCGCGATCTTATTGCCGAGCCGGGCCCGTTTCGCCAGATGGCCTCGCATCGTCAGAAGGAGATTTGCTGATGTTCGCCCTGCGTCCTTTCCTGCGCCTGTTTTTACGTCATCCCTGGCGGCTGTCGCTGGGCGTGTTGCTTGCTATTGTTACGTTACTCGCCAGCATTGGACTGCTGGCGCTGTCGGGCTGGTTTCTTGCCGCCTCGTCGCTGGCGGGCCTTGCCGGACTCTACAGTTTTAACTACATGCTGCCCGCCGCCGGTGTTCGCGGCGCGGCGATCTCGCGCACCGCCGCGCGCTATTTCGAGCGGCTGGTCAGCCATGACGCGACTTTCCGCGTTCTGCAACACCTGCGCGTCTTTACCTTCAGCCGGCTTATTGCGCTGGCACCGGGCCAGCTGGCAGCGTTCCGCCAGGGCGATCTGCTCAACCGCTTTGTCGGCGATGTCGATACCCTCGACCATCTCTATCTGCGGGTGATCGCGCCGCTGGCTGGCGCTTTCGTGGTGATTGTGGTGGTGACAGTGGGCATCAGCCTGCTGGACGTGCGGCTGGCGCTAACCCTCGGCGGCACAATGCTGGCAACGCTGCTGCTGTTACCGCCGCTGTTTTACCGGCTGGGCACACCAGCCGGGCGTGTCATTGCGCAGCAGCGCGCGCAGTGGCGACTGCGCCTCATGCACTGGCTGAGCGGACAGGCTGAACTGGCGATATATGGCCTCTCTGACCGCTGGCGTCAGCAGCTTGACCATGATGAGGCGCGCTGGCAGCAAGCGCAGCGGCAACAGCAGCGTCTGCAGGCGCTGTCGCAAAGTTTACTGCTGCTGATAAGCGGCACCACCGTGACGCTGTTACTGTGGATGAGCGCCGCAAGCCTGACGCACGATGCTTCGTCCGGCGCGCTTATCGCGCTGGTGGTCTTCTGCGCGCTGGCCGCCTTTGAAGCGCTGGGCCCGGTTGCCGGTGCCTTTCTGCCGCTGGCGCAGGTGATCGCCGCCGCGCAGCGCGTTACCGGCATAATCGGCCAGACGCCCGCCATCCGCTTTCCTGCCAGCGCGGCCAGCGCAGCGGGCAGCCTCTCGGTGGCGCTGGACCAGGTCACCTTCCGCTATCCGCATCGCTCCGAAGCGGTGCTGGAAGGATTTTCGCTACAGGTGCGGGCGGGTGAACGTGTGGCGCTGCTCGGTCCTACCGGCTGCGGTAAATCCACCCTGCTGGCGCTGCTGACACGCGCCTGGGACGTGGAGGCGGGATCGATTACGCTACAGGACGTCGCGCTGCGCAGCTGGGATGAGAAATCGCTGCGTCAGCGCGTCAGCGTGGTGACGCAGCGCGTGCATCTGTTCAACCAGACGCTGCGCGAGAACCTGCGCGTGGCGCGTCCCGACGCCAGCGACGCGCAGCTCAACGCCGTACTGCGCCAGAGTGGGCTGACGCGGCTGCTTGAGAGTGAGGAAGGACTCAACGCCTGGCTTGGCGAAGGCGGTCGTCCGCTTTCGGGCGGCGAACTGCGTCGCCTGGCGATTGCGCGCGCGCTGCTGCATGACGGCGATCTCTGGCTGCTGGACGAACCTACCGAAGGGCTCGATGCCGCCACCGAACAGCAAATTTTAGCGCTGCTGCAGCAGGTTACCGCCGGCAAGACCCTGATTATGGTGACGCACCGCCTTAGCGGACTGGAGAGGCTGGATCGCATTTGCGTGATGGAAAACGGCCAGCTTGTCGAACAGGGCACGCATCACGAATTAATCTCAAAAGAGGGGCGCTACTGGCATTTCCTGCAGCGCTTTGCGCTATAGTCTTAGCGAAAAAGCGACGAGTAATGATGCGATGAGACTGGTGCAACTGTCACGGGAATCCCTTCACTTTCCTCCGCCAGAGATGGCGCTACGCGAGCCGAATGGCCTGCTGGCGATGGGCGGCGATCTCTCCCCTGCCCGCCTGCTCAGCGCCTATCAGCACGGCATTTTTCCCTGGTTTTCGCCGGGCGATCCGATTTTGTGGTGGTCACCCGATCCACGCGCGGTACTCGTGCCAGAAGCTTTCCATCTCAGCCGCAGCATGGCGCGGTTTCATCGCCGTTCGCCATACCGCGTCACCATGAATCACGCCTTTTTCGAGGTGGTGGAAGGCTGCGCCGCCGGTCGTCAGGAGGGCACCTGGATCACTTTCGAGGTCAAGCGCGCCTGGCAGCGCCTCTATGAGCTGGGCCATGCGCACTCCGTGGAGGTCTGGCAGGATCAGCAGCTGGTCGGCGGCATGTACGGCCTTGCGCTCGGGCAGATTTTCTGCGGCGAGTCGATGTTCAGCCGCAGCGAGAACGCCTCGAAAACCGCACTCTGGGTATTTTGTCAGCATTTCATCAAACATCAGGGCAGGCTGGTGGATTGTCAGGTTTTAAATCCGCACACCGCCTCGCTGGGCGCGCGCGAGATACCGCGCGTCGACTATTTGCAGTATGTTCAGACCCTTGCCTGGCAGCCCGTCAGCGCCGGCTGCTGGCGTACTCAAACCCTTTTTTAAGCCTGCGCAGATGTTTTGCACACAATCAGGCGCAAAAGTGGTATAATAGTCGCGTTTGGTATGTCGTCCGCGCTTCGCAACGGCGAGCCGGAATTGCCAGGCTGGGAATCACAACGCACTCCCGGAACTGTTTCAGATGAGCGCGTGTTACCGCCTACTGACGCAGATTCTTAGCCCGTTAATCCCCCGCAGACGTCACATAAACACCCGAATTTAACCGAGATGCTTGTGCCCTCGCGCGAAGCACGGCGAAGCGTTGGCCTTACCGCCAACGTTTCTTTACATAAATCGTGGAATTCGGCATTATCTTGCCGGTTCACTGAAAGCTAGTCCACCCAGAGGATTCGATGGCCAAAGAAGACAATATTGAAATGCAAGGTACCGTACTGGATACGTTACCTAACACCATGTTCCGTGTAGAACTCGAGAACGGTCACGTGGTTACCGCTCATATCTCCGGTAAAATGCGCAAAAACTACATCCGCATCCTGACGGGCGACAAAGTGACTGTTGAGCTGACCCCGTACGACCTGAGCAAAGGCCGCATTGTCTTCCGTAGTCGCTAAGCGGCTTCGTTTCGCTTTCGCCGCCTGAACGGCGGTGAAAAAAAAGGCCAGATTCGCATCTGGCCTTTTCTATTTCTATCGTACGGCGCTTAGTGAACCGTGCCTTCCGTTTTGCGTTTTTCCGCGCTGAGGAAGTGGTAGGTCAACTGGTTCTTCTCTTTGTCGAGCGCCACCGAAACCGATCCGCCATCCACCAGCGAGCCAAACAGCAATTCGTTGGCCAGCGGTTTCTTGAGGTTTTCCTGCACCGTACGCGCCATCGGACGCGCGCCCATCGCCTTGTCGTAGCCCTTCTCTGCCAGCCAGTCGCGCGCTTCGTCGCTGACCTCCAGCGAGACGCCCTTCGCATCCAGCTGCGCCTGCAGTTCGACAATAAACTTGTCCACGACCTGATGGATCACTTCCGGTGACAGGTGGCGGAACCAGATAATGTTGTCGAGACGGTTGCGGAACTCCGGCGTAAAGATCTTTTTAATCTCTTCCATCGCGTCGGTGCTGTTGTCCTGATGGATCAGACCAATCGATTTACGCTCGGTTTCACGTACGCCCGCGTTGGTGGTCATCACCAGCACCACGTTGCGGAAGTCCGCTTTACGGCCGTTGTTATCCGTCAGCATGCCGTTGTCCATGACCTGCAGCAGCAGGTTGAAGACGTCCGGATGCGCTTTCTCGATTTCGTCGAGCAGCACCACCGCATGCGGATGCTTGATCACCGCATCGGTCAGCAGGCCGCCCTGATCGAAACCGACATAGCCCGGAGGCGCACCAATCAGGCGGCTCACCGTATGACGTTCCATATACTCGGACATATCGAAACGCAGCAGCTCGATGCCAAGCGCCTTCGCCAGCTGAACCGTAACCTCGGTTTTCCCGACCCCAGTCGGACCGGCGAACAGGAAGGAGCCGACAGGTTTACGATCCTGGCCCAGTCCGGCGCGGCTCATTTTAATCGCTTCGGTCAGGGCTTCAATGGCGTTATCCTGGCCGAACACCAGCATTTTCAGGCGATCGCCAAGATTTTTCAGCGTGTCGCGGTCGGTTGCTGACACGCTCTTCTCAGGGATGCGCGCGATACGCGCCACCACGCTCTCGATATCGGAGACGTTGATGGTCTTCTTGCGCTTGCTGGCTGGCATCAGACGCGCCCGCGCCCCCGCTTCGTCGATCACGTCGATCGCTTTGTCCGGCAGATGACGGTCGTTGATATATTTCACCGCCAGCTCAACCGCGGCGCGCACCGCTTTTGCGGTATAGCGCACGTCGTGGTGGGCTTCATATTTCGGCTTGAGGCCGTTCAGGATCTGCACGGTTTCGTCCAGCGTCGGCTCGGTGATATCGATCTTCTGGAAGCGACGCGCCAGCGCGCGATCTTTTTCGAAGATATTGCTGAACTCCTGATAGGTGGTTGATCCCATCACGCGGATTTTCCCGCTGGAGAGCAGCGGCTTAATCAGATTCGCCGCATCGACCTGGCCGCCGGATGCCGCGCCTGCGCCGATGATCGTATGGATCTCATCGATAAACAGAATGCTGCTGTTATCCTGCTCCAGCTGTTTCAGCAAGGCCTTGAAGCGCTTTTCAAAATCGCCGCGATATTTGGTGCCCGCCAGCAGCGAACCGATATCGAGCGAGTAGATAGTGCACTCCTTCATCACCTCCGGTACGTCGCCCTGCACAATGCGCCAGGCCAGGCCTTCCGCGATGGCAGTTTTACCGACGCCCGACTCGCCCACCAGCAGCGGGTTATTTTTACGGCGGCGGCACAGCACCTGAACGGTACGCTCCAGCTCTTTGTCGCGACCAATCAGCGGATCGATTCCGCCGACGCGAGCAAGCTGATTAAGATTGGTGGTGAAGTTTTCCATACGATCCTCCCCGCCTGCTTGCTCTTCGTTGACCGGGTTCTCACTGTGCGGCGCCTGACCGGGTTCGTCTTTGCGCGTGCCGTGAGAAATGAAGTTCACCACGTCTAGACGGCTGACTTCATGTTTGCGCAGCAGATAGGCCGCCTGCGACTCCTGCTCGCTGAAGATGGCGACCAGCACATTGGCGCCAGCAACTTCGCTGCGGCCCGATGACTGGACATGGAATACCGCGCGCTGCAGAACGCGCTGGAAGCTGAGCGTGGGTTGGGTATCGCGCTCCGCTTCACTGGCGGGCAGCACCGGTGTGGTTTGTTCAATGAAAGCTTCGAGTTCTTGCCGCAGCGCGACAATATCGACGGTACAGGCTTCCAGTGCCTCTCTGGCCGACGGGTTGCTGAGCAGAGCCAGCAACAAATGCTCGACGGTCATAAACTCATGACGGTGCTCACGCGCTCTGGCGAAAGCCATGTTTAAACTGAGTTCCAGTTCTTGATTGAGCATAGGCACCTCTCCCAATTATCGCTCTGACAACCTCACCTTCACTATATGAGGGCGAGTTCAGGCTTTTTCCAGCGTACACAGCAATGGATGCTGATTCTCCCGCGCGTACTTGTTCACCATAGCGACTTTGGTCTCGGCTACTTCGGCGGTAAAGACACCGCAGATCGCCTTCCCGTGATAGTGAACTTTCAGCATCAGTTGCGTTGCACGTTCAACATCATAAGAAAAGAACTTTTGCAGAACGTCAATAACAAATTCCATAGGTGTATAATCGTCATTATTCAGGATGACTTTATACATAGAGGGCGGCTGCAGTCCCTCTTTTGCTTTGTCTTCGGCCAGGTGTTCAAAGTTAAGCCAGTCGTTAGTATTTGCCATAATGTTCCGTTGAAATTCTGCACATCGGTACGGACGATTTGCTGTCCATACGTAGAGTTTAACACGCCTGTCAAGCACGCCTCGGCTGCAGCGATTTTTTGCGAAAAAAACCGCGCGCGACCTGTATCACAAAATTCGCAATAGCGTTAACTGACTCAAATTTTGATGATTTTATCCCTGCGCTCTCCGGTGGTTTGCTTGACGCCAGGGGCCCTTTCTCTACATTCTACAGACACAAGCTGATTGAGTTTTAAACAAACTCGACCCCAGCTTTAATTTACTCACCTGATTATCAAAATGTCTTGCGAGGGAAGTAAAAGCATGGAGACGGGTACTGTTAAATGGTTCAATAACGCCAAGGGCTTCGGCTTTATCTGTCCAATCGGTGGCGGAGAAGATATCTTCGCGCACTACTCTACGATTCAGATGGATGGCTACAGAACATTAAAAGCCGGGCAACAAGTTCAGTTTGATGTTCATCAGGGCCCAAAAGGCAATCATGCCAGTCTGATCGTGCCGGTGGACGTTGTACAGCACGCCTGAACGGCTATCACCCCATTCTGAACGCTCCCCCAAAAAATGCCAGCCGTGTCGCTGGCATTTTATTTTATTGCGCACGTGCGGTTAATCTGCCTTGCCGCGCGCCAGCCACATCACGCGCGAAAACAGCTGGCGCATCAGCGGCGGCATCGCCTGTTCTCCGCGCTCAGCGGCGGCGGTCGCGACGGCAATGGCCAGCTCCGGCTTGGAGGCGTGCTGGAGAGCTTTGCTAATAATACGCCTGGGGCTCATCGCCGCATTTAACGGCAGGTGCGCCATCTGCAGATAGACCGCTTTAAAGCCTGCGCCGAACAGGTAGTGCTCCATATCAGGCGCCGGCAGCTGCGTCAGGTAGTGGTCACTCTCATCGTGCGGCGCCAGCTGACTGCGCGCCGTGGCGGCATATTTATTGCCAGCGTCGTCGCCGTCGGTCAGCACATGCCAGGCGATGCCCATGCGCGCGGCGAACCTCAGCAGCGGCTTCAGGCCCGCCTGCGCAAACTCGATCACCTTCACCCCTTCCGCCGCGAAATGGTAGCCGCACTGACGCGCCAGCTCGTTGATGATCCAGACTTCGGTTTCGCCTTCCACCAGCAGCCAGCAGCGGGCGAACAGTGCCGACGGTCGGTTAACGCGAATATGAAAACCGATACGGCGGCTCTCTTCGGCGCTCAATCCCTGCGGGCCGATGCGCCAGGCGGCGACGCGCGTCGGTTCGCGCACCAGCCGACAAACATTTTCCACCGGCGTCAGCGACAGCAGTTCGCCGGAGTTGGTAGTGGCGATTTTCTGCAGCGGGATAAGATCGAGCAGGTTCCAGGTCACCGACAGCATAATCGGATGCAGCCGGGTTTCCGGATCTTCTATCAGCAGCAGCGGGCGCGCGTCGGGCGAGAGCCCCACCGCGCCGCGCGCCTGTGCCAGCAGAACGAACATGCGCAGCAGCACGATCTGCTGACTGCGCGAATCGGTTTCGCCGATCAGCTGATTAAGGCGATCGAGCGCGCGCCAGCCGTGTGCGCCGTCGCGGTTTTGCGGGTCGCTGCGCCGCGCGCCGTCCGCGGCGGGCTGCAGCACCAGAAAATAGTGCTCCATCAGCTGCTGCAGGGTGGCGACGCCCTGCCGCAGCGTTTCATCGCTGAGCTGATGGGGCTGCGACGCCAGCTGGCGCGTCAGGCTGCCGATATCCGCCGCCAGCGCGCGCATCTCAGCGCTTCGCGCTGGACCATCGCTGCTGTCGTGCCGCGCGCGGCGACTAAAGCGCGCATCGCGTAGACGCAGCACAGGATGCTGCCGCACCAGCTGGCTTATTGCCTCTTCGCTGCCCGCCGACGGCAGCGCCTCGCCCGCCGCGCGCAGAAAGCGGCGCGAGGCTGTCACCTCGGTTTCGTGCAGTCGGGCGCGGGTGCTGAAGTAGAGCCAGCGCGTCCCCTGCGCGTCGCGCTGCCAGAAGGGCGAGAAAACCGCTGCCTGTTCGCTGCCGTCGTCGCGAAAATGAAACACGATTTGCAGCCGCCGCATCGGCGTTTCGCGGTTGCCGGGCGTGAAGTGGAAATCGTGCCGGGTAAACTGATAAGGGGTCTCCTGCGGCGCAAGCAGCAGGCTCAGCGCGTCCAGCAAACTCGATTTGCCCCAGGCGTTTTCGCCGATTAGCAGGGTCGTCTGGGTGAGCGGCAGCGATAAATGATTAATGCCGCGAAAGCCGGTAATCTCAATATGTTCCAGAATCATGCCCCTCTCTCCTCAGGTTCAGCCAGGCCGCTGTAATACAAGGGTTTACTCTATCAGGCTTTTTCGCTAGCGTGTCCGCACTCTCTGCAAGGAAATGCATTCGCTATGTATTCTGGGCTTCTTATTATTTTGCTGCCGCTGGTGGCGGGCTGGCTGTTGCCGCTGCGCCAGCCCGCTTTTTTACGTCTGGTAAATCGACTGCTGGGCTGGATGGTCTATATCATTCTCTTCTTTATGGGCATCAGCCTCGCCTTTCTCGATAATCTCAGCCGCAATCTGCTTAGCGTTTTTCATATCGCGTTGGTCAGCGCGCTGGCGATCCTGCTTTGCAACCTGCTGGCGCTGCGCCTGCTGGAAAAAAAACGTCCCTGGCAGCACAAGCACAGGCAGGAAGCGCTGCCGTCGCGGCTGCGTATGGCGCTCGACTCGCTGACGCTGTGCGGCGTGGTGGTACTGGGCTTTCTGACGGGACTGACGCAGCTCGCTTTTCTGCGACACGCCTCCACCGCCAGCGAATATGCGCTGATCTTTCTGCTGTTTCTCGTCGGGGTGCAGCTGCGCGGCAGCGGCATGACGCTGCGCCAGATTCTGCTGAATCGACGCGGCATGCTGGTGTCGGTGGTGGTGCTGCTGAGCGCCCTGTTGGGCGGCGCCATCGCCGCCGCGCTGCTCGGTCTGCCGCTGAAAACCGGCCTGGCGCTGGCCAGCGGCTTCGGCTGGTACTCTCTTTCCGGCATCCTGATGACCGAAGCGTTCGGCCCGGTGATTGGCAGCGCCGCCTTTTTCAACGACCTGGTGCGCGAGCTGACCGCCATTATGCTGATCCCGGCGCTGATCGCCCGGCATCGCTCCAGCGCCCTCGGGCTGTGCGGCGCGACGGCGATGGATTTCACCCTGCCGGTGCTGCAGCGCGCGGGGGGCAATGAAATCGTGCCGGCCGCTATCGTGCACGGCTTTGTGATGAGTTTACTGGCGCCGCTGCTTATCGCCTTTTTCTCCGCGTAACGCACAGCGCACTTTTTCACGGCTGCGCGCGCGAAACCTCGTCTAGTCTTCTCTTTTTGTCCGCCATCGGGAAGATGGCTTACAGCCAGAGGAGAGTATGATGAAACAGACCGTTGCGGCGCTGATCGCGAAAACGCTGGAAAACGCCGGCGTCAAACGTATCTGGGGGGTGACCGGAGACTCCCTGAACGGGCTGAGCGACAGCCTGAACCGCATGGGCACCATTGAGTGGATGCCGACGCGACACGAAGAGGTCGCCGCCTTCGCCGCCGGCGCGGAAGCGCACGTCAGCGGCGAGCTGGCGGTCTGCGCCGGCTCCTGCGGGCCAGGCAACCTGCATCTGATCAACGGCCTGTTCGACTGCCACCGCAACCGCGTGCCGGTACTGGCGATCGCCGCCCATATCCCCTCCAGCGAGATCGGCAGCGGCTATTTTCAGGAGACGCATCCGCAGGAGCTGTTCCGCGAGTGTAGCCACTACTGCGAACTGGTCTCCAGCCCGGAGCAGCTGCCGCAGGTGCTGGGCATCGCGATGCGCGAGGCGATCCTCAATCGCGGCGTCTCGGTGGTGGTGCTGCCGGGCGACGTGGCGCTGAAGCCCGCGCCAGAGGGCGCGTCGGCCGCCTGGTATCCGCCGCTGCTGCCGCAGGTTCTGCCCCAGGAAAGCGAGCTGGCGCTGCTGGCGCAAACCCTGAACGAGGCCAGCAATATCACGCTGCTGTGCGGCAGCGGCTGTGCTGGCGCCCATGATGAAGTGGTGCGACTGGCGGAGACCCTGAAGGCGCCCATCGTCCATGCGCTGCGCGGCAAAGAGCATCTTGAGTACGATAATCCGTATGATGTCGGCATGACCGGGCTGATCGGCTTCTCATCGGGCTATCACGCCATGATGAACGCCGATACGCTGGTGCTGCTCGGCACCAAATTCCCCTACCGCGCGTTCTATCCCGAACAGGCCAAAATCATCCAGCTCGATATCAATCCCGGCAGCCTGGGCGCGCACTGCCATCTTGATCAGGCATATGTCGGCGCGGTGAAGCCGACGCTGCAGGCGCTGCTGCCGCGGCTGGAGAGAAAAACCGACCGTCATCATCTCGACAGCGCGCTGGAACACTACGCCGACGCGCGCAAAGGGCTGGATGAGCTGGCTAACGCCAACGATAAGCAGGCAATCCATCCGCAGTATCTGGCGCAGCAGATCAGCCACTACGCCAGCGACGACGCGATTTTCACCTGCGACGTCGGCACGCCCACCGTCTGGGCGGCACGCTATCTGAAGATGAACGGCCGTCGCCGCCTGCTCGGCTCGTTCAATCACGGCTCAATGGCGAACGCCATGCCACAGGCGCTCGGTGCCCAGGCGCTGAACCGCGATCGTCAGGTGGTAGCGCTGTGCGGCGACGGCGGCTTCAGCATGCTGATGGGCGACTTCATCACCCTGGCGCAGCTCAGGCTGCCGGTGAAGCTGGTGATCTTCAATAACAGCGTGCTGGGCTTTGTCGCCATGGAGATGAAGGCGGGTGGCTATCTCACCGACGGCACCGAGCTGGATAACCCTGACTTCGCCGCTATCGCCGAGGCGTGCGGCATTAAAGGGCTGCGCGTAGAGAAGGCGTCCGAGCTTAACGGCGCGCTGGAGCAGGCGTTTGCGCATCCCGGTCCGGTGCTGGTGGATGTCATCACCGCCAAAGAGGAGCTGGCGATGCCGCCGCAGATCAAGCTGGAGCAGGCGAAAGGTTTTAGCCTCTATATGCTGCGCGCCATCCTGAACGGTCGCGGCGACGAAGTGGTGGAGCTGGCGAAAACCAACTGGCTGCGGTAAAAGAGAGAAACGACGCTGGGCGCTGATGTTTCTTTCAGCGTGCTCAAAGCCTGAGAAGCGGGTGGCATGGGCAGAAGAGCAAAGCGTCCCGCGTCAGGGATGACGCGGGCCGAGCGCGCATGGATGCCTTGAGCGACTTTGCGATCGGCCCATGCCACCCGCTTCGGCACCTGTTGGCATTCTTAACGGGCGTTTACGCCCGCTTTTCTTTTCTCAGGAGAGCAACGTGATCGATTTACGCAGTGATACCGTAACCCGGCCGAGCGCCGCGATGTTGCAGGCGATGATGGCCGCTGAAACCGGCGACGACGTCTATCGCGACGATCCAACCGTCAATGCACTGGAGGCGGAAGCCGCGCGGCTCAGCGGCAAAGCGGCCGCGCTATTCTTCCCGACCGGTACCCAGGCCAATCTGGTGGCGCTGCTGAGCCACTGTGAGCGCGGCGACGAATATATCGTCGGCCAGCAGGCGCATAACTATAAATATGAAGCGGGCGGCGCGGCGGTGCTGGGCAGTATTCAGCCGCAGCCAATCCTTGCCGCCGAAGACGGCACGCTGCCGCTGGACTTAGTGGCCGCCGCCATCAAACCGGACGATATCCACTTTGCCCGTACCCGCCTGCTTAGCCTGGAGAACACCCACCACGGCAAGGTGCTGCCGCTCGACTATCTCGCCCGCGCCTGGGCGTTCAGCCGCGAGCGCAAGCTGGCGCTGCATATTGACGGCGCGCGCATCTTTAACGCGGTGGTGGCGCAGAACGTCACGCTGGAGGCGATTGCCCGCTACTGCGACACGCTGACGATCTGCCTGTCGAAAGGGCTGGGTACACCGGTGGGATCGCTGCTGTGCGGCGATGAGGCCTACATCGAGCGCGCGCGCCGCTGGCGCAAAATGGCGGGCGGCGGCATGCGTCAGGCGGGCATCCTGGCGGCGGCCGGCCTCTATGCGCTGCAGCACAACGTGGCGCGGCTGAAAGAGGATCACGACAACGCCGCCTGGCTCGGCCAGCAGCTGCAGCAGGCGGGCGTCGAGGTGGTGGATCAGCAGACCAACATGCTGTTTGTGCGTGTGCCCGCCGAGCAGATCGCGCCGCTGAAAAACTGGTTCGCCGCGCGCGACGTGCTGCTAAGCGTCGGGCCGGTAACGCGCATCGTTACCCATCTGGATGTCGACCGCCATGCGCTGGAGCAGCTGGTGGCGCACTGGAAAGCCTTCCTGCAGCGTTAATCGCCATATTTCTCCAGCAGCGCTTCGGCAATCGCCAGCGTCTCCGCGTCCGGCAAGCCGCGGTAGTCCGCCGGACGAAAATGCATCTGGAACGCCGCGATCAGCCGCTGCTGCTGACGTGGCGTGGCGGCGCCGCTCACGTCGTAGCCGTAGCGCGACAGCGCCGCCAGCAGCGTCTCCATCTCAACCGGCGTCTGCGCCGCCCTGCCCGCTAAATAGTGCTGCACGCGCGTCGCCTCCGGCCAGGCGCCAATCCCCTGCCGCGCCAGCTGCCCCCAGGGAAACAGCGGCCCGGGATCCTGCTTGCGCTGCGGCGCAATATCGCTGTGGCCGACGATATTCTGCGGCGCGATGGCGTAGCGCCGGGCGATATCCTCCACCAATAGCGTCAGCGCGGCGATCTGCGCCTCGGTAAAAGGCTGCCAGTCGCGCCCGGTCAGGGTAGGCGTATGGCCGCGGTTCACCAGCTCGATGCCGATAGAGGTGTCGTTGAGGCGCGTCGCGCCGCGCCAGAAGCTCGGCCCCGCGTGCCAGGCGAGCTGCGGCTCCGGCACCAGCTGCCAGATAATGTGTTTTCCGGCGCGCCGCGGCGGCTGGCGGGGAATAAGGTAGTGGGCGCTGACATCGCGATCGGTCAGGGTCGCCAGCGACGAGGGAAAATCTTCGGCGGTATAGTGAATCGCGATCGCTTTAATACGCGGCCTGGCGCCGTAAGCCGGATGCTGCGTATCGACCCAGTAGCCCTGCCGCGATTCCAGTCCGCTCTGGCAGCCCGCCAGCAGCAGCGCCAGCGCGGCGATCAGCAGCCTCAACGAAGTTTCACCGCCGTGCCGCTCACGCTGACCATCAGCATGCTGCCATCTTTGCCGACGGTTTCATAATCGATATCAATGCCGACCACCGCACTGGCACCCAGCGCCTTCGCCTGCGCTTCCAGCTCCTCGAAGGCGATTTCGCGCGCCTTGCGCAGCTCTTTCTCATAGGCGCCGGAGCGACCGCCGACTACGTCGCGGATGCCGGCGAAAAAGTCGCGGAAAATGTTAGCGCCAAGGATCGCTTCGCCGGTGACGACGCCGCAGTAGTCGCTGATGCTGTGTCCTTCCAGCGTAGGCGTGGTAGAAAATTTCATCGTTCTCTCCAGATATGAAACAGGGGACAAAGCTCTTTCAACTAAAAAGCACGGCTATACTCTATGCTAAAAATAGCGCTTTGCCAGAGAACAATAAGGAAATCGAGATGAGAAACAAAGCCTTTGCGCTGCTGCTTCCGGCTGCACTGCTGCTCTCCGCCTGTACCACGGTGGAGCCGGTCATTAAGGACAACGGCCCTCGCACCGCCCCCTGCGTCGACGGCGGCCCAGACAGCGTCGCGCAGCAGTTTTACGATTTGCGCATTCAGCAGCCGACGCCAGGCCTGCCGGGCAGCGATCGGCTGGCAAAATATCGCCCCTACCTGAGCGACCGCCTCTATCAGGCGCTGCAGCAGGCGAATACCCAGGGCAGCAACGCCACGGCGCAGTGGCGCAGCAGCGATCTCTTCTCCAGCCTGGCGCAGGGTCCGACCGCCGCCAGCGTGGCGGACAGCTCGACCATCCCGAACCGCGACGCGCGTAATATTCCACTCCGCGTCGAGCTGAGCCGCGACGGCAAAAAGTGGCAGGATGAGGTGCTGATGATCCGCGAAGGCAACTGCTGGGTAGTGGATGACGTGCGTTACGTCGCCGACTGGGCGCATCCTGGCGGCGGCACCCTGAGCCAGACGCTGGAGCAGGCGAGAAAATAATATCCTGCGGCGCGCGGCTTTCATGCGGCGCGCCTCTTTTGCCTGCCCCTTCCTGCCGCTAAGTGGCGCGATATTGTGCTACGCTTTATCTGTTTCGCTGCAGTTTAATAAATTTTAACCCACTTCATTTGCATAACTATTCTGGTACGGTTAAGATTCGCGGCACTAATGGCTATTCAAAATTTGCGCATGAGTATTCAACTAAACGGGATTAACTGCTTTTACGGCGCCCATCAGGCGCTGTTTGACATCAATCTGGATTGCCCGCAAGGCGAAACGCTGGTGCTGCTCGGCCCAAGCGGCGCGGGGAAAAGCTCACTCCTGCGCGTGCTTAACCTGCTGGAGCAGCCACGCTCGGGCAGTCTGCAAATCGCCGGCAACCATTTCGACTTCAGCAAGACCCCGTCCGACGCCGCCATCCGCGAACTGCGTCAGAATGTTGGCATGGTTTTCCAGCAATATAACCTCTGGCCGCATCTTACCGTGGTGCAGAACCTGATCGAAGCGCCGTGCCGCGTGCTGGGCCTCAGCAAAGCGGAGGCGCGCGCGCGCGCCGACAAGCTGCTGGATCGCCTGCGCCTTACGCCTTATGCCGATCGCTTTCCGCTGCATCTCTCCGGCGGCCAGCAGCAGCGCGTCGCCATCGCGCGCGCCCTGATGATGGAGCCGCAGGTGCTGCTGTTCGACGAGCCGACCGCCGCGCTTGATCCGGAAATCACCGCGCAAATCGTCAGCATTATTCGCGAGCTCGCCCAGACGCACATTACCCAGGTCATCGTGACGCACGAAGTGGAAGTCGCCCGTAAAACCGCCAGCCGCGTGGTCTATATGGAGAACGGCCATATCGTGGAACAGGGCGACGCCAGCCGATTTACACAGCCGCAAACCGAGGCGTTTGCACATTATCTTTCGCATTAAGTCAGGAAGCTCTCAATGAAAAAAATCGTACTTGCTGCACTGCTTGCTGGTCTGAGCCTGAGCGCGTCTGCGGCGCAGACTATTCGCTTCGCCACGGAGGCCTCCTATCCACCGTTTGAATTCGTTGATTCCAGCAACAAGATTCAGGGCTTTGACGTCGACCTGGCGAACGCGCTCTGCAAAGAGATGAACGCCACCTGCACCTTTACCAACCAGGCGTTCGACAGCCTGATCCCGAGCCTGAAGTTCCGCCGTTTCGACGCGGTAATGGCCGGTATGGACATCACGCCCGAGCGCGAAAAACAGGTGCTTTTCAGCAAGCCTTACTACGATAACTCCGCGCTGTTTATCGCGCAGAAAGGCAAAGTGGCCGACGTAGCCGCGCTGAAAGGCAAGCGCGTCGGCGTACAGAACGGCACAACGCACCAGAAATACCTCAACGATCGGCATGCCGATATCACCACCGTGCCCTACGACAGCTATCAGAACGCGGTGCTGGACCTGAAAAACGGCCGTATCGACGCGGTCTTTGGCGACACGGCGGTGGTCAACGAATGGCTGAAGCAGAACGCCAGCCTGGCGGCGGTCGGCGATAAAGTCACTGACAAAGCCTACTTCGGCACCGGCCTCGGCATCGCCGTGCGCCAGGGCAACACCGACCTGCAGGCGAAGTTCAACGCCGCGCTGGAGAAGGTCAAGGCTGACGGCACCTACAAAACCATCTACAGCAAATGGTTCAAGCAGTAATCAACCATGAGTGAGTTCTATCCTCTCGCCAGCGCCGCCGGCATGACCGTCGGCCTCGCTGTTTGCGCCCTGATCGCCGGCCTTGCGCTGGCGATGTTTTTCGCCGGCTGGGAATCGCTGCGCATTAAGCCGCTGGCGTGGATCGGCACGGCGCTGGTGACGCTGATCCGCGGCCTGCCGGAGATCCTGGTGGTGCTGTTTATCTATTTCGGCGCCTCGCAGCTGCTGCTGGTGCTCTCCGACGGCTTTACCCTTAATTTCGGCCTGTTCCAGCTGCCGGTGCAGGTTCAGATTGAGAACTTCGACGTCAGCCCCTTTCTGTGCGGCGTGATTGCGCTGGCGATCCTCTACTCCGCCTACGCCTCGCAAACCCTGCGCGGCGCGCTCAAGGCGGTGCCGCAGGGTCAGTGGGAGTCGGGTCAGGCGCTGGGCATGAAGAAGTCCGCCATCTTCCTGCGCCTGATTATGCCGCAGATGTGGCGCCACGCGCTGCCCGGGCTTGGCAACCAGTGGCTGGTGCTGCTGAAGGATACCGCGCTGGTGTCGCTGATCAGCGTTGACGATCTGATGCTGCAGACTAAGAGCATTGCGACCCGCACCCAGGAGCCCTTTACCTGGTTTCTGATCGCCGCGGCGATCTATCTGGTGATTACGCTGCTGAGCCAGGCGGTGCTGCGCCGTATCGAGCTGCGCACCACCCGCTTTGAGCGAGGGAATAGCTGATGCTGAGCTACCTGCCTGAAATCCTGAAAGGGCTACACACCAGCCTGACGCTTACCCTGGCGTCGCTGCTGGTGGCGCTGGCGCTGGCGCTGCTCTTCACCGTGGTGCTGTCGCTGAAAACGCCGCTGCTTAATCCGCTGGTGAAAATCTATATCACCCTGTTTACCGGCACGCCGCTGCTGGTGCAGATCTTCCTGATTTACTACGGTCCGGGACAGTTTCCCAGCCTGCAGCGCGTTCCCTGGCTGTGGCATCTGCTGTCGCAGCCCTGGCTCTGCGCCATGCTGGCGCTGTCGCTTAACAGCGCGGCCTATACCACGCAGCTGTTTTATGGCGCGATGCGTGCCATCCCGGCAGGTCAGTGGCAAGCCTGCGCGGCACTCGGGATGAACCGCAAAGATACGCTGCGCATTCTGCTGCCCTATGCGTTAAAGCGCGCCCTCTCCTCCTATTCCAACGAGGTGGTGCTGGTGTTTAAAGGCACCTCGCTCGCCTACACCATTACGCTGATGGAAGTGATGGGCCACGGCCAGCTGCTGTACGGCCGCACCTACGACGTGATGGTGTTCGCCGCCGCCGGACTGGTCTATCTGGTGGTAAACGGCCTGCTGACGCTGATGATGCGGCTGATCGAACGGCGAGCGCTCGCCTTTGAGCGCAGAAGTTAATATCCAGGCGAGCAATGCTCGCCTTTTTCATTTTTACTCACAAATATTGCATAAAGATTCATTTACTGGCATCGTGTCAACCATTCCGCCTCTAGCATGGTTTTCAGGAGTAATACGATGAAAAAATGGATCCTTGCCGCCGCGCTGGCGACGCTGACCCTGAGCGCCCACGCGGCGGAGACAATCCGCTTCGCCTCTTCCGCCACCTACCCGCCGTTTGAATCGCTGGATCGCGATAATCAGATCGTGGGCTACGATATCGATCTGGCGAAAGCGCTCTGCCAGCAAATGCAGACGGAGTGCACCTTTACCAATAACGCCTTCGACAGCCTGATCCCTTCGCTGAAGTTTCGCCGCTTTGACGCCGTGATCTCCGGTATGGATATTACCGACGATCGCAGCAAGCAGGTCGATTTCACCCAGCCCTATTACGCTAACTCCGCCATCGTCATCGCGCGCAAAGGTAAGTTCAGCGATTTCGCCTCGCTCAAGGGCAAACGTATCGGGGTCGAAAACGGCACCACGCACCAGAAATATCTGCAGGAGAAGCATCCTGAGATCGTTACCGTCGCCTATGACAGCTATCAGAACGCTATTCTTGATATGAAAAATGGCCGCCTTGACGGTGTATTCGGCGATACGGCCGTGGTAAATCAGTGGCTGAAGACCAACGGCGATTTAGCGCCGGTCGGCGAGCACGTCACCGATAAGGCTTACTTCGGCACCGGTCTGGGCATCGCGGTGCGTAAAGGCAACGACGCGCTGCGCAACAGGCTAAACGCCGCGCTGACGACGCTGAAGAGCAACGGTGTGCTTCAGCAGCTCAATCAGAAATGGTTCCCTGAGTAAGACGCGACTATGGGCTGGCGGACGGGCGTCCGATCGGTTCTGCATCGTTCCTGGCTCAGAGGCTCAGGACGCTGGCCCACCCTCTTCCGCGCGACGGCGCGTCAGCAGGCAGAGCACTTCAAAGTGCGCGGTATGCGGAAACATGTCGAACAGCTGCACGCGCGTCACGCGATAATCCGCCAGCCGCGCGATATCCTGCGCCATGCTCTCTGGATTGCAGCTTGAGTAGAGAATGTTATCCGGCGCCATGCGGCTGAGATAGTCGCACAGCGCGGCGCCGATGCCGCGCCGCGGCGGGTTGACCAGCACCAGATCGGGCACCGCGTCGCGCCCGGTGGCAAAGGCGGTCGAATCCAGCGCGGCAAAACTCACCTTTTTCAGCCCCAGCATCTCGGCCGACCGCTGCGCGCAGGCGATCGCCTCGGCGCTGATCTCAATACCTGTCAGCTGCATCTGCGGCGTGGCGCAGTGCAGGCCGAAGCCGCCGACGCCGCAGAAAAGGTCCCACATGCTGCCGATGCGCAGCTCGCCGACCCAGTCTCGCGCGGCGGCGTAGAGCGCGGCGGCGACCTGCGGGTTGGTCTGGAAAAAGCTTTGCGGACGGATCCAGAGCGGCACCTGATTGAAGTTTTCCGCCAGCGACTGCGACGGCGTTAGCGCAATCTCCTCCTCCCCTTCCAGAATCGCCATGTGCACCGGCTGTATATTCGCGGAGATGACCTTGAGCTGCGGCAGCTGCTGCTGCAGCCAGGGCAGCGCGGCGCGCAGCTGATCCAGCTTCTCGTGCGAGCGCAGCACAAAGCGCAGCATCATGCCGCCCTGGGTGCTTTCGGTCAGCAGCAGGAACTTCAGCTCGCCGCGCCTGCGCGCCACGTTATAGGGGGTTAAGCCCGCGCGGGCGATAAAGGGCTTCAGCGCGGCGAAAATCGGCGCGAAGCTGTCTGGATAGAGCGGGCAGGCGCAGAGATCCACCGCGCTGCCGTCGCGCTGCACCATGCCCAGCACCGGGCGCTCTACGCTGCCGCTGACCACCATCTTCGCCTTATTGCGAAACGCCTGCTGCGCCGAAGTGACCGGCGGCAGCCACTGCGCTACCGGCTGCTGCGCCAGCAGCGACTTCAGCCGCGACGCTTTGTCGCTGAGCTGCTGCGAATAGGGTTTTTCCAGCCACTGGCATGAGCGGCAGCGGTGGGCGTCATAGAGCGCGCATTGCATGGGGTAAGGCCTGTGTTGATCATAGGAAGGTCGGGCGGAGTGCGATTGTATCACCGCCTGCGGAAAAATGCGCGGCTGCCGGCCGGGAAATGATCGACAAGAAATAACTTATTACCAACATATTAAAAACAGCCGTTTCTAATACGCAATACTTATTTATCTGCAGAGCAATTTTCGCAATTACCCCGCGTGTTAAAATCCTTTTTTTATTAGCCTTCCTTCATCAGGAAGAGCAGCACAACTCAAACAGGATAACAAGGACGCCTTATGATCTTTGCGCAGGGGTTTAGAAGAGTAATTAATAAAATAAGAGCGCTAAACAGGCAAAGAAATTATTTCCTGAAAGGAATAAAAATTAAATTAAGGTTAGCACTAGCAAAAATCCTCTGGGACAGAAGAAAAAAAGCATCGTGGAATCCTGACAAAGTACAAAAAATACTCATCATCAGAAACGAAGGAACGATAGGTGATGTTATTGTCTATTCATCCTTTATTGAGGCACTGAGTAAGAGAGGTTATTGCATTGACATTCTTTTAACCGAAGCCAATAAAACGGTCATAGAATATAACCCTTACATCAGAAAGGCCTACGTTTGTGAAAACGCCACGACTGAAGTTTTTCTCAAGTCTTTTACACCTTTAATTAGTAGAGAGATTGTCTCAACGCTCCGGGAAAACCATTACGATCTGGTGATTGATCCTTGCCTTGAAACGCCTGTCCACAGAGTTAAGCTTTTGCATGATATCGATGCCAAAATGGCTATTGGCTTCAATAAATGGCACTGTATTAATCACTATAGTAAATCGCTCGATTTCGCCTCAAAGGATCAACACATCACGCAGTCTGTTGCTCAACTCGCCGCCGCGCTGAAAATTGAAAATATAAAAAGCATACCCTATAAACTACATATCCCAGAAAATGTTCAAAGTGACGTGGTGAACTTTCTGCATCATATGGGAAAACAGCGTGTCGTATTGATCAATATTTTTGCAGGCAATAAGGAGAGATGTCTTTCACAAGAGCAACTGGCTAACATTATTAATAAACTGCTAAATAGCTATTGCAACGTGAAGATAATAATTCTTGACCACTTA
>NZ_JAUZUX010000024.1:0-44855 GCF_031844285.1 Enterobacter sp. BRE11 | reverse complement strand
GGCGCTGCCGAAGGCACCGCAGATTCTTTAGCGCGTGCTGATGCCGTCTGGAATGACATTATTGCCGCAGGTTAATTAATCTGCGTTTGGGGTAGCTGTCAGCGTTTTTTAGCGCTGATAGTTGACCCCTTTTATTTTTGAATTTTTTTTAGCATGCAAGTTGCACAGCTTTCGCAACAGAGAATATTTTCATTCAGAATGAGCGTTGTTCACATTGTTGAATGAAATCGCGCTTTTTTATAAGTGTTCGCAGTGAACAGGAAAAATTCGCCTTTTCTGCTTCATCAATACCGACGAGCCCTGATTAGCAGAGCGTATTTATGCGCTGTATCACCCTGCTAAGCGACTCACGCTGCCTCTTTCCACCCCGTTCATGGGGTGACGATGACCTCAGGCATTCCTTCGGCACGTGCTCTTCACTCTCTGGCTCAAAAAGCGGGCGCGTTCAGGTACGCAGCCCAGCTTTTACGATCCACTTCAAAAATATCAGTAAATCCTCTGGCTGAAGGCCAAATATCAGTTGCCTGTTGAACAGGCTTCTCGAATGATAAGTAGAACGTTCTAGTAGAACGTTCTACCACTTATAACAGCACTTAAAAAGTGTCATCCAGGGTCTTAAATCGGGGAAAGCAGCATGAGTCTGTTCTCAGGATTGATAAAGTCGTTATCCAAACTATCGATGATCGGCCGCGCGCTTATGCTGCCTATCTCGCTGTTGCCAGCCGCTGGTCTGCTGCTGGCATTCGGCGACAAATTCCATCTGCCGCTGATGATGAACGCCGGCGGCGTCATCTTCGACAACCTGCCGATGCTGTTCGCCATCGGCTCCGCCGTCGGGCTGGCGTCTGAGTCGGGTATTGCGGCGCTCTCCGCCGCCGTCTCGGTTTTTATTACCAATATCACTATCGGCACGGTAATGGGCATTACCCCGGAGATGGCGTCGCAAGGAGGAAAATATGCGATGGTGGTCGGCATACCCACGCTGCAAATGGGGGTGTTTGGCGGTCTGCTCTGCGGCATCCTGGCCGCCTGGTGCTATAACCGCTTTCACACGCTGCAGCTGCCTGAGTTCCTCGGCTTCTTTTCGGGCAAGCGCTTCGTCGCCATCGCTACGGCCTGCTTATCCTTTCTGATGGGGCTGCTGCTGCCCTATATCTGGCAGCATATCCAGTCGGGCATCGATGCGCTTTCTGTGGTGGTGAACGGCGATAATCAGGCGGCCTCCACCTTTATTTTCGGGTTAGTGGAGCGCGCGTTGATTCCGCTCGGGCTCCATCATATCTGGTATCCCTCTTTCTGGTATTCGTTCGGCGACTACACCACGCACGCCGGCCAGGTGATCCACGGCGACCAGACGATCTGGTTTAAGATGCTGGAAGAGGGCGTTAAATCCTTCAGCAGCGACTCCTATCAGAACGCCGGCAAGTTCATGCAGGGCGAGTTCCCGCTGATGCTCTTTGCTTTGCCTGCCGCCTGCCTGGCGATGTATCACGAAGCGCAAACGGCCAATAAAAAAATCGCCGCCGGGATCCTCTTCTCCGCCGCGCTCACCTGCTTCCTGACGGGGATAACCGAACCGGTTGAGTTCACCTTTATCTTTGTCGCGCCGATCCTCTACGTGTTTAACGCCATCATGGCGGGCCTGGCCTACATGATGATGTATCTGATGCATGCGCATATCGCTAAATCATTTTCCGCCGGATTTATCGACTACCTCTCATTCGGCATTCTGCCCTCGTTCAACGGTTATCAGACCCACTTCCTCAACGCCGTGATCATCGGCGTGCCGATGGGACTGATTTACTACTTTACGTTCCGCTATGTTATCCGCCGCTTTGATATCAAAACGCCAGGCCGCACCCTTGTGACGGCCAATATGAACGATAAATCGGATAACGAGATTGCGACCGAAATTATCGGCTTGCTTGGCGGGGCGCAAAATATCAATACTGTCGGATCCTGCATCACCCGTTTGCGGCTTGAGGTAGTGAAAAGCGAACTGGTCGATAAGGATGGCCTTAACGGCGTCGGCGCGCGCGGAGTGGTCTTTGTCGGTGATACGGGCATTCAGGTTATTTTCGGCGCCCGCGCGCAGTTTATCGCGCAGACGATGTCGACCATGATGGCCAAATAGCAGGCAGCGGCGCTCTCCGGCTACGGCGGGAGCGCGCGCTGGAATAATGGATCGGATTGTTATCAGGAGCAGGTTTGAAAAAAGTCAGCATCATCGATGTGGCTAAAGAGGCTAGCGTATCGGTCTCTACCGTTTCGCTGGTTTTACGGCAGAAAGGCAAGATTTCCGATGCGACTATCGAGAAGGTTCAGGCCGCTATCCAGCGGCTGGGGTACGTGCATAACGTCGCCGCCGCCAACCTGCGCGCCAGCACCTCTAATCTGATAGGACTTATCCTCTGCGACTTCAGCGACAGCTATACCGTTAAGGTGATGGCGAGCGTGGTTAAAGAGCTCGAGAAAAAGGGATTTATGCTGTTTCTCGGTCAGCCGCACGATGACGAGGCGAGCCTGGAACGCTGCCTGCTTTCGTTTAAACAGCAGGGCGTCGCAGGCATTATCTACCTGACGTCCGACACCGTTAATCCCACCGTGCCGGAGCGGCTGCGACGCTGCCCTTTACCGTTCGTGGTGGTCTCGCAGACGCTAATCAGCGAAACGTGCAATCTGGTAATGCGCGACAATCGACAGGCTGCGGCGCTGGCGACGCGCTATCTGCTGGATCGCGGCCATCGTAATATCGGCTATATCGGCGGCGAAGCGGATTCGCTGCTGCGCACGCAGCGGCTGCAGGGGCTGCGGGCCAGCCTGCTGCAAAACGGTATTGCGCACAAGGACGAGCTCGCGCCTGCCTGCAGCGACGATACCTTTGCGGCGAGTCTGGCGACGCGCCACCTGCTGGAAAAAAACAACACCCTTACCGCACTGCTCTGTCATTCGTCGACGGCGCTGATTGGCTGTCTTAACGGCATTCAGCAGGTCGGGCGCACTTTAGGCAAGGATCTCTTCCTGACGCAGCAGGTCGCACTGGTCGGCTTTGAGGATATGCTGCAGGTCAATCTTACGTCTCCCTCCTTGACCTACGTCTCATCCGCGAGCGAGGAAACCGGACGGCAGGCGGTAGAGCTGATTGTCAGCAACATCCGGGATCCTGGTTTGCCCAGGCAGCGCATCTTGCTGAGCGGCGAACTTGTCGTGCGCGAGTCTGCATGACGCCGCTCCGCTTGTTTTCCACGTCGTTACCGACAGCCTGAGCGGTTTCCCCGCAGCCGAAAAAAAATCTTATGCCTCGGGAATAAAGCTGTCGCTGGTTCGTCTTATGCGCTCTTTGCAAACAAGCGATCCTATCCTATGACGAACTCTCCACTTTCCACCGGCCAGAAAGTCGCGCGCCTCGCGCTGGTCGGCGTGGTTCCGCTGGCGCTGATCATCGTGTTTTTATGGGCCGGCGGCTGGCTGGCGCCGCAGCGTCTCTCCGCCGATAAGCTGGTTACGGCATTGCAGCAGTCCGGCGGCGAACATCTTGGGTATCGGCGCAATCACGCCAAAGGGGTCTGCGTCATCGGCGAGTTTAGGGCAACCGGCAACGCCAGCGCCTTCTCGCGCGCGCCGCTGTTCGCGCAGGGCGCGACGACGCCGGTAACGGGACGCTTTGCCATCGCCGGCGGCAACCCCGGGGCGCCCGATTATGCCGTTCCGGTGCGCAGCATGGCGCTGCTGTTTCAACAGGCGGACGGACAGCAGTGGCGTACCGGCATGAATGCGATCCCGTTCTTTCCGGTTGCCACCGTGCAGGGGTTCTACGATCAGCAGGTCGCTTCGCGACCCGATCCGGCTACCGGCAAACCCGATCCGGCCAGAATGAAAGCCTTTGTGCTTCAGCATCCGGAAATCAAACCTTTCCTCGCCTGGATAAAAGGGTACGTGCCCTCGTCCAGCTGGAGCAGCGACAGCTTCAACAGCCTGAATGCCTTCCGTTTTATCGATAAATCCAGCGCTGCGCATCTGGTGCGCTGGAGTATGGTGGCGCAAACGCCCCGTCAGCCAGAGACCGCGGAAGAGAAAACCGACAAAGATTTCCTGCAAAAGGATCTTGCGCAGCGTCTGGCGAACGGGCCGCTGAAATGGGATCTGATGGTAACCCTGGCTGGCGCGGGCGATGCGGGTAACGACGCATCGAAAGTCTGGCCTGCCGATCGCCAGACCATTAATGCCGGGACGCTGGTGGTGACCCGTTCGCTGCCTCAGCAGCAGGGCCCGTGCAACGATATCAATTACGATCCGCTGATTCTGCCCGATGGCATCGCCGCCTCCGACGATCCCTTACTGAATGCGCGCTCCGCAGCCTATGCCAAATCCTATAACCAGCGCACCCGCGAACAGTCTGAACAGGCAGGTCATCCATTATGAAACAGGTAACCTATTTTCATCCCGCGCTGCGTCTGGTGCACTGGCTAATGGCGCTGGCGATAATGACTATGTTATTTATCGGTGTGGCGATGGTGTCGACCGTCTCCTCGCTGCACGGCCTGCTGGTGGCGATTCACAAGCCGCTGGGCCTGATGATATTTGTGCTGGTGGTGGTTCGGCTGTGGCTGCGCTTTTATACCGCCATTCCGCCGCTGCCCGGCTCGATTCCCGCCTGGCAGCGCGCCCTGGCGCACCTGTCGCACTGGGCGCTGTATGCAATGATGCTGGCTCAACCGCTGATTGGCTGGGCGATGCTTTCGGCGGCGGGCTATCCGGTGACCCTCGGCGGCGGATTCGTATTGCCGGCCATCGTGCCGGTGAATAACGACTGGTACGCGCTGTTGCGTCCGCTGCATTCCATCGTCGCGCTGTTGCTATTCCTGACCATCATGGCGCATCTGGCGGCGGCGTTACTGCATGCGCTGGTACTGCGCGACGGTGTGTTTAACAGTATGGCGGGAACCCGCAAACGCTGAGGAAAGCCTGTGTCGCAGCTGACTGACGAAGAGATCCGGGACGTGATGCCGCATCTGCAACGCTTCGCGCTGTGGCTGACCCGCAGCCCGCACAGCGCTGATGATTTAGTGCAAAGCTGTTTAATCAAGGCATTGACGCGAACGCCGCAGAGCCGGGATGAGCAGAGCCTGCGCGCCTGGCTGTTTGCCATTCTTTATCGGCAGTTTATCGACGGCGAACGGCGGCGAAAGCGCTATCGAACGCTTCTCGCCTTTTTTACCGGCGAGGAGGCGTTGAGTAGCTCTACCGAGTCGATGGCGATTGCAGACGATACGCTGGCGTTGTTCGCGACGTTGCCGACCGATTATCGCGCCATACTGCTGCTGGTGAGCGTGGAGGGGCTGAGCTATAAAGAGGCGGCCGAGACGCTGGATATCCCGCTGGGAACGGTGATGTCGCGTCTCTCCCGGGCGCGAAAACTGCTGCATGAGAAATTAGAAGGCAAGGTCAAGCCGTTACCCCTAAGGAGACTGAAATGAAACCCGACGAAGAGGATCTGCACGCCTGGATAGATGGCGAAGCGGATGACGCTACCGCACGACGCGTCGAGCGTTATCTGGCGGAGGATCCTCAGGCTGCCGAACGCGTGGCGGAGATGCGTTATGAGATGCAGCTTTTGCGGCAGGCGATGCACCAGCAAAAGCAGACGCTGGAAACGCCCGAGCCGCACGCTTTTCGCCGCCGTGCGCGGCAGCAGCGGCAGCGAAAGCTGGCGCTTGCCTGCGTATTGGTTCTATCCCTTAGCGTCGGCGGCTTTACCGGCTGGCAGCTGAAAGATTCGCAAATGGCCGGTCATTTGCCGATGGAAGATGCGGTGCAGGCCTATAAGCTGTTCGGCAATGCGACGCTGACGCCGATGGACGTGGTCGCCAGCCAGCAAAACGAGCTGGCGAGCTGGGTCGGGCGCTATTTTATCAACGGCAATTTGCCGCCTAATCTGGAGCAGTATGGCTTTAAACCGCTCGGCGCGCGCCTGATAGCAACGGCGCAGGGCCCGGCGGCGCTGGTGATGTATCAGGATGCGCACGGCACCCGCCTCGCCTGGTATATCCGGCCGCTCAGTCCGGTTAAGCTGCCGCACGGCGAGCGCAAAGCCGAGAATGTGATGGCGCAGTACTGGAGTGATGAGCATTACAATTATGCCCTGGTCACGCCGCTTGATGCGGCGGCGACCGGCGACGTGCGTAAAGCGCTCTCAGAAGTAACGGGGTGATATCAGGAAGCCCATCGACAATAACGTCAGCTAAATCATAACCGCTACGCCAACATGCCCGACTCTCTCTTTATCCCGGTTGTTTGAGCCGGAGGAGGGGCTGGGGACACTATCATGGAACCGGGCGTCCTTTGTAAGAGCGCTATCCAAATCTGTTATCTGCCTTTACCTGCTGCCTGGCATTATTAACAGCCGTGACAATGTCCAAATCCTTAATGCATACTATCGCCACATAGCTAAATCGGTTTAGCTTTTTACTGGAGTTTACTGATGAATCGAATCTGGTGTTTAGGTGATGCGGTGGTTGATTTGCTTCCTGAAGAGGACGGGCGTCTCCTGCAATGTCCTGGAGGCGCGCCGGCTAACGTGGCGGTGGGAATCGCCCGGCTTGGAGGAAACAGTCGATTTATTGGCCGTGTGGGAGACGATCCTTTCGGACGCTTTTTGCGACAAGTGCTTGAGAGGGAAAATGTGGATGTCTCCTGCATGTTGATGGATAAGACGCACCGCACTTCAACCGTGGTAGTAGCACTGGACGCCGAGGGTGAACGTACCTTCACATTTATGGTTCGCCCAGGCGCGGACTTATTTCTGGAACGCCATGATCTTCCTCAGTTTATCCCTCACGACTGGTTACACTGTTGCTCAATTGCACTGCTTCAGGAACCCTCTAGAAGCACCACCTTACAGGCAATGAAATCAGTGCGTGACGCAGGCGGCTATGTCAGTTTTGACCCCAATATTCGACTCGATCTCTGGCAGGATAAAGCTGAACTCCATCGCTGTATCAGGCAGGCACTTCAACTGGCAGATGTTGTGAAGCTTTCCGAGGAAGAGCTGATATGGATAGCGGATTGCGCCGACGTTGAAGCCGCTATCGAGGAGCTGGCGAAGCATTTTGCGATCAGATTACTGTTGGTCACTCAGGGTAGCGCAGGCGTATGGGCCTGGTATAACGACGGGCTTGTTCACTATCCGGCGAAGCCCGTACTCAGCATCGATACAACCGGTGCTGGAGATGCCTTTGTCGCAGGGCTGTTATGGGGACTTGCGCAGAACGGGCTTCCTGCTGATGCTGCGCAACTGGCGGCACGTCTGCAGTGCGCACAGGCATGCGGCGCGCTTGCGACAACAGCCAAAGGGGCAATGACAGCTTTGCCTGATTACCCGCAACTGCAGGATCACCTCAATCAGTAATCGCTTTTACTCCCTGTTTTGAGACATGCCTCACATCAACTAAACCGGTTTAGCAAATTCCGTTGCGCTTTCAAAATCAGCACAACTATGATGCTGACCTAAATCGGTTTAGCAATAACGTTTTATTGATGATGGCCTTACCTCAGGGATGCAAACCAGTGAAAAAACGTCTTTTAGCGCTTAGCCTCGGCACATTATTGAGTTCTGGCCCCGCCTGGGCGGTTAACTCTATGGAAAGTATTGAAGCGCGTCTCGCGGCAATGGAAAAACGCCTGGCTGCAGCTGAACAGCGGGCCAGTGCTGCGGAATACCGCGCGCTGGCTGCTGAGAATCAGGCACAGAAGCTGACTGCCACGCAACAGCAGCAACAGCAGCCCCAGATCGTGAACGAACAGAGAGAACCGCGCGCCGAGAAACCAGAACAGAGTAGCAGGAATAATACAGATGGATTTGAATTCCATGGCTACGCGCGTTCAGGGCTGCTGATGAATAGCTCCGCAGCAAAAACGCAGGGCGGCCCGACCGTCACGCCGGCAGGAGAAACCGGCGGTCACGTTGGCCGACTCGGCAACGAACCCGATACCTACGTTGAGCTTAATCTCGAACATAAGCAAATCCTCGCTAACGGCGCGACGACCAGGTTCAAGGCGATGCTGGCCGACGGTCAGCGAACCTACAATGACTGGAGTGCCGCCAGCAGCGATCTCAACCTGCGTCAGGCTTTCGTGGAACTTGGACAGTTGCCCACGTTCACTGGTGCCTTCAAAGACAGTACCGTCTGGGCTGGTAAGCGCTTTGATCGCGATAACTTCGATATTCACTGGATTGATTCTGACGTGGTGTTTCTTGCTGGCACCGGCGCAGGCATCTATGACGTCAAGTGGAGCGACGAAGCGCGCAGCAACCTGGCGATTTACGGTCGTACCTTCGGTGATATCGAGAATAATGACAACACCGCACAGAATTACATTCTGTCTCTGAATAATTTTGTAGGGCCGCTGCAGCTGATGGTGAGCGGCATGCGCGCTAAAGATAATAATGAGCGCACCGATATTGACGGCAATCGCGTTAAAAACGATGCAGCGAACAACGGTGTGCATGCGCTAATCGGACTACACAGCGATAGCTTCTATGGCCTGCGTGAAGGGTCATCGAAAACCGCGCTGCTCTATGGTCACGGCTTAGGCGCTGAGGTGAAAACCATCGGTGCCGATGGCGCACTGCTGCCGGAAGCTGATACCTGGCGTCTGGCCAGTTATGGCATGACGCCGCTCGGCGAGGGCTGGCATGTCGCACCGGCGCTACTGGCGCAAAGCAGTAAAGACCGTTACGTCAAAAGCGACAGCTATAAATGGGTTACCGCTAACCTGCGTCTGATTCAGGAAATTACCCAGAATTTCGAGATGCAGTATGAAGGCTCCTGGCAGTATATGGATCTGCGTCCTGCAGGCTACAACAACCGCAACGCCGTTAGCGGCAACTTCTACAAATTAACCGTGGCGCCGACGCTGAAGGCGAGCGACGTCGGGGAATTTCTAAAACGTCCTGAAATCCGCCTGTTCGCCAGCTGGATGGACTGGGATCACCGCCTGGATAACTACGCCACAGATGATGCCTTTGGCAGCAGCGGCTTTAAGGCCGGTGGTGAGTGGAATGTCGGCGTACAGATGGAAACCTGGTTCTGATATTGCGGCCCCCCACGGGGGCCCTGTTCCCTTTTGTTGGCATTAAAATGAAAAACTGAGGTCATTATGGATTTTGTGAACATCTCGCGCGCGCTGCTGCCGTTGCTAGGAGGCCGAGAAAATATTGCCAGCGCGGCGCACTGTGCAACGCGCTTGCGCCTGGTGCTGGTGGATGATGCCAAAGCGGATACCGCCGCAATTGGAAAAATTGAGGGAGTTAAAGGATGTTTTCGCAATGCGGGACAATTGCAGGTGATCTTTGGCACCGGCGTGGTTAATAAAGTCTACGCTGCCTTTATTCGCGAAGCCGGCATTAGTGAAGCCAGTAAGTCAGAAGCGGCTGATATCGCCGCGCGCAAGCTCAACCCCTTCCAGCGCATCGCGCGTCTGCTGTCGAATATATTTGTCCCAATCATTCCGGCCATCGTTGCATCCGGCCTGCTGATGGGACTGCTGGGAATGGTAAAAACTTACGGCTGGGTAAACCCCGACAATGCGCTCTATATCATGCTGGATATGTGCAGCTCGGCGGCATTCATCATTCTGCCAGTCCTGATTGGCTTCACCGCTGCGCGAGAATTTGGCGGTAACCCGTTCCTCGGCGCCACGCTGGGCGGCATTCTGACACACCCTGCGCTGACAAATGCCTGGGGCGTAGCGGCCGGATACCACACAATGAACTTCTTCGGCATAGAAGTGGCGATGATCGGCTATCAGGGCACCGTATTCCCGGTACTGCTGGCGGTGTGGTTTATGAGTATTCTGGAGAAACAGCTGCGCCGAGTGATTCCGGATGCACTTGATCTGATCCTGACGCCGTTCCTGACGGTAATCATTTCCGGCTTCATTGCGCTACTTATTATCGGTCCGGCAGGCCGTATGCTCGGTGACGGCATTTCATTTGTGCTCAGCACACTCATTGCTCATGCGGGCTGGCTGGCTGGATTACTCTTCGGCGGCCTGTACTCGGTGATTGTTATTACCGGCGTGCATCACAGCTTCCATGCCATAGAGGCAGGGCTGCTTGGCAATCCGTCGATTGGCGTTAATTTCCTGCTGCCGATCTGGGCAATGGCGAATGTGGCGCAGGGCGGCGCCTGTCTGGCGGTCTGGTTCAAAACCAAAGATGTCAAAATCAAGGCGATTTCGCTGCCATCCGGCTTCTCCGCACTGCTCGGCATTACGGAAGCGGCTATTTTTGGTATTAATCTGCGCTTTATGAAGCCGTTCATTGCCGGACTGGTCGGCGGCGCGTTAGGCGGGGCCTGGGTGGTATCAATGCATGTTTCAATGACCGCAGTAGGCCTGACCGGTATTCCCGGCATCGCGATCGTGCAGGCAAGCTCACTGCTCAATTATGCGACTGGCATGGTGATCGCATTTAGCGCTGCGTTTATTCTCTCTTATTTGCTCAAATACAAAACGGATGCAGACTAATGGGCTCGACCACACTGTTACCCCAAATTCTTAACGCAGTGATGCGTGGTCAGCCGAAGGCACTCAGCGATCCCCACTATCCTGGCTGGCACCTTGCGCCGGTAACGGGGCTGCTTAACGATCCCAATGGCTTTATCAATTTCGCTGGTCGCTATCATCTCTTCTATCAGTGGAATGCGTTGGGCTGTGAACACAAATTTAAATGCTGGGGACACTGGAGTTCCACCGATCTGCTCCACTGGCAGCATGAGCCGATTGCGCTGATGCCTGATGAAGCCTTTGACCGCAGCGGCTGCTACTCTGGCAGCGCCGTGGATGATAACGGCGTGTTGACGCTGATCTACACCGGCAACGTGAAATTTGACGACGGATCGCGCACCGCCTGGCAATGTCTGGCCGTCCAAAATGAGGCGGGCTGTTTCGATAAGCTGGGGCCGGTTATCGCGCTGCCGGAGGGATATACCGGACATGTTCGCGACCCAAAAGTATGGCGGCATGGCGATCAGTGGTACATGGTGCTCGGGGCACAAGACAGCCATAAGCAGGGCAAGGTGCTGCTGCTGCGCTCTGCAGATTTGCATCACTGGCACCCTTTAGGCGAGATTGCCGGCAGCGGTCTGAACGGGCTGGGCGACGCTGGCTATATGTGGGAATGCCCAGATTTGTTTACTCTTGGGGAGACGACTTTCCTGATTTGCTGCCCGCAGGGCATTGCACATGAAGAGCAGCGCTTTCTCAACGCACATGCCAGTGCCTGGCTCGCTGGCAATTTTAATTACGACACCGCCGACTTCGCTCATGGACCCTTTCACGAGCTTGATGCTGGCTTTGAGTTCTACGCCCCGCAAACCACGCTTACCGCCGACGGACGGCGGCTGTTGATTGGCTGGATGGGCGTGCCGGACGGCGAAGAGATGTACCAGCCAACAATTGCGCAATCCTGGCTCCACCAGATGACTTGCGTGCGCGAACTCGACGCGCGTGATGGTCGTCTTCTGCAGCGACCGGTCGCTGAATTGCAGGCATTGCGCGGCGACGAACACCGTTATTACGGTCGGGCAAGCGGCGCCCCGGTGTTAGCAGCGCAGCGGCTGGAACTGGTGCTTACGGGGTCGGGCGGTATTACGCTGAATTTTGCTGAAACTTTGTATCTGGACTGGCATGGAGAAGGATTGCGTCTCGCCCGGCGCAGTTTGGTGAGCGGCGAATGGCACTATCGCTACTGGCGTGGAGCGGTTACTGAGCTGCATATATTATGCGATCACTCCAGCGTTGAAATTTTTATCAATGAGGGTGAAGGCGTGATGAGCAGCCGCTATTTTCCGGCGCATCACGCGCAACTCACGCTGATCGGCGACGAAGAAGTGAATGCCCGCTACTGGCCGTTGCGTCACCTCATGGTAGAATAAGTCATTGTTTCATTAAATGTCGCATTGATGTGAAAAAAACCAGACGCGTTACCATTGCCGATATCGCCGCGTTGGCAGGCGTATCTAAAGCAACCGCCAGCCTGGTACTGAATGGCCGGGGCAAAGAGTTGCGCGTAGCGAAAGAGACGCGCGAAAGAGTACTAACGCTGGCGCGTGAACATCACTACCAGGCGAGTATCCATGCGCGCCTGTTACGTGAGAATCGTAGCCATACGCTGGGTCTGGTGGTGCCTGAGATCACTAATTATGGTTTCGCAGTTTTCTCTCATGCCCTGGAAAATCTCTGCCGCGAGGCGGGTTTACAGTTGCTCATCTCCTGTACGGATGAAAATGCCGGGCAGGAGCGGGTGGTCGTGGATAACCTTGTGGCGCGTCAGGTAGATGGATTAATTGTGGCATCAAGCATGCTCAGCGACAGCGACTATGTGAAGCTGAGCGAACAACTGCCGGTGGTGCTGTTTGACCGCTACATGAGCGATACCAGGCTGCCGCTGGTGATCACCGACTCTGTGACGCCTACCTCCGACCTGGTTGAAAGGATGGCGCGCGCTAATCCCGACGAGATTTATTTTTTGGGTGGGCAGTCGCGCCTTTCTCCTACCAGAGACCGTCTTGCGGGCTTTATGGCGGGACTGGAACGTGCAGGCGTTACGCCTCGTCCGGAGTGGATCATTCATGGTACTTATCACCCCAGCAGCGGTTACGAAATGTTTGCAGCGCTTTGTGCCAGACTGGGCCGTCCTCCTAAAGCGATATTCACTGCTGCCTGCGGGCTGATGGAAGGCGTTTTGCGCTATATGAGCCAGCACCATTTGCTCAGTAGCGATATGCGTATGGCCAGCTTCGACGATCACTATCTCTATGACTCGCTCTCTGTCGCGATTGATACTATTGAGCAAGATGTTCCCAGACTGGCCCAAGAATGTTTCACTCTGTTGACTGCGATGATTGGCGGCGAAGAACCTACTAACCAGCAAACGGTATTACCGGCAACCGTTAAATTACGTGGTAAACATTAATCTGAGGCTTGCCTTTTGTGTATACACTGGATCATAATTCGCATAATCATAATTATGTTAAATGTGATCGCGATATTCATACCGCCTCGATGTTCTGTCCGCTACCCTACTTTATGCAAAACCCGCGCTACCCGTTATTTTACTGCGCCTGATAGCTCACAGCGCCGTTCAGATCTTACAGCCTCACCTGCACGGCGAACTCAGGGCCGCCCGGGCAGCCCTGAAACCCAGCTTACTGCGCCTGCTGTTGATTCTTTTCCGCGTCCTTTTTCTCTTTTTTATGGGCCATATGATGGCCTACGGCGCAGCCCGCCGCCGCGCCGGCGACGGCATGATCTTTGATATGCCCGGCCGCGCCGCCGACCGCTGCGCCTTTGAGGCAGCCCTTCGCCTCAGCCTGGGAGGCGACCGACATCAGCAGGCCCAGGGTAATCACTAAACACGACAGTTTACGCATTTGAACGCTATCCTCATAAGAATTAACAGCACATTGCCGATAAGCAGCCCGATGAGCATAGTCGCAATGTTAGGCCCGTAGAGGGTAATACGACTACCGTTGTCATTCTGTTGAGGAATCGTTGCATGTTTATGTGAAGAGCACCCATTGCGCTTCTCGGGTTAGCGTCGGCGCCGCGCTTTGCTTCCCGGCGACAGCGTTCGGAGCAGTACTGCACCTGATCCCAGCACTTTTCCCATTTTTTACGCCAGGTCATCGGCTTCTTGCAGTTTTTACAATAGCGTACCGGCAGCGACTGTTTGTTTCCCTTAAAAACGCGCATTATTTGCCTCTCTCAGGTTCAGCATTATCGCTTCTTCGCTCGAACCGACCGCCCACCCACCAGAGCGCGAGCGCCGTCAGAGCGATAACGCCCAGCGCCGCGAATGCCGTGCTGTAGGAGTAACGCGCGGCAATGGTGCCCGCCAGCGCCGGACTCATCGCGGCGCCCGCCCCTTGCATCAGCATAATCGCGCCCTGCCCTGCATTGGTATGCCCGCTTCCCGCCAGCACGTTAACAATATAGCCCGGCACCGCCACGCCCAGCAGTCCGGCCGCCAGGCCATCCAGTATCTGAACCGGGATCATCCCCAGGGCGCCAGGCCAGGCAGAGGCGATAGCAGCGCGCAGCGGCAACACCAGCAGCGCCGCCGTAATCAGTAGTGAATAGCCCGACTTTTGCGCGCGGCTGGCGGCAAACAGGGCTACCGGGATCATCACGCACTGCGAAATCACCACGGTGGCGGCTGCATAAACGCCGGCAGGCATCGTCCCGTCATGGGCGGCGGCGGCACGCATGCTCAGCATGGGCAGCAGCGCGGCATTGCTGAGATGGAACAGCAGCAGCGTCAATCCGGTGATGATAATGGCGGGGTTGCGCAGAATAACCGAAAGCCTGGGCACCGCAAGCCGGTGGTCATCGCCGCTTAATCCGCGCGCAAGGCGATGATCGATATCTTCATGCCGGATAGCTAAAACGGAAAGCGCCGCGCAGAGCGCCATGGCGGTCATCAAAACGAAGACGGCGCCTGTTCCCCACCAGGCGACGGAAATCCCGGCGATAATGGCCGCGGTCATATTGCCGCCGTGGTTAAAGGCTTCGTTATGGCCCATCTGGCGGCTGAATCCATCTGGCCCAGTCAGGCCAAGCGTGATGCCGGTCAGCACGGGCGCGATAAATGCCGCTGCAAGGCCGGTGAGGATCTGCGAAAAAAGCGTTACCCATGAATCGGGAAAATACCAGAGCAGCAGCGTCGACACGGTAATGACCAGCGAGCCGACAATCAGCAGCAGGCGCTTATGGCGCGTCGCATCCGTTATCAGTCCGGCGGGAAGCGTGGCGAACAGGCCCGCCAGACCGCCGGCAGACATCACCCAGCCGATATCATCCGCTCGCCAGTGATGTTCGGTGAGGAAGATGCCCAAAAACGGGCCCAGTCCGTCCCGCACGTCCGCCATAAAAAAATTTACCAGACAGAGCGCCTGAAGCGATCGCAGCGTCATACACATCCTCGTTAATAAGTTTACGATTATCGGGGATAAACCCCGCTTCGTTTAAGCCTGGCACGGAAAGCGAGGTTGCGTAAAAAACAGGGGTCACTGGCCAGCTAAACGCCCTGCTACCCTGTCACCCGCGTCTATAACGCATAAAAAAAATTAACTGATAAATAAATCAGTTTGCATTAAGTAAAGAAGTAATAAATAGCGTCCCGGTGTAACCAAAAGAGACAAATGCTCAAACCGGATTAGCTGATAATAAATAGAGATAAGGCGAGAGCGAAGGAATAAATATTAAATAAATTAAATGAAAAAGGGAATGTTCCTATAATTATGCTTTGCTTTACTCGGTGGCGGAATTAAAAAGATGTTGATTATATAATCACTTCACCTGAGCGTGCTTTTTCAGCGTGTCACCTGTTGCTTCCGGAATTTTATCAGGGGCTTATATGAAAATAATAGTGAGCGGGCGCGGCTACCCGGAAAAAAGAAACATTATCGTTAACGAGCAGTACACCTACCTTGATTTTCGTTATAAAAATATATGGCTTTACATCAATAAAATAAGACAGAAGCTGGCGCGTGCTAATAAGGTCTTTATCTTCTGGCCTTTCCGTTTCCTTATGCCGGCGGACACCCAGGTCATCCATCTGTTTAACGAGGTGGCTCAGACCCGGCAGCGCTGGATCGCCACCTTTGAAACCGAGCTGCCACGCGTTCTGCCGGTGCCGGGCGTGCCCAAACTCGCCAATCCCGCGCTAAAGAAGGCGCTCAGGCTGGTCGCCGCGCCGCAGTGTGTGGCGATCGTGGCGATGTCTGAAGCCGCAAGGCAGATTCAGCTAAAACTGCTGGAAGCCTTTCCTGACGAGGCGGCAGCCATCATCCCTAAAATGCATAAGCTGCATCCCCCGCAGCCGGTGCTTTATGACGGGCCGCGCGATACGCCTGACAAAAAGCTAATTTTTACCTTTGTTGGTAATGAATTTTATCGCAAAGGCGGCGCCGAGGTGGTGCTCGCTTTTAGCGAGCTGGCCGAAGAAGGGGTAATTAATGCCGATACCGTCGAGGTGAATATAACAGGCGATCTTAACAATAGGTATAACATCGCGCATGGCAAATATCAGGATGAAGCCGCTTTTTACAGTAAAATTGAACAATCGCTAACGCGATATAATATTTTTACTCATGCTACCTCCAGACCCAACAGCGAGCTCATCGCGTTATTTAAGCGCGCCCATGTCGGGCTGCTGCCTAGCTGGCAAGATACCTATGGCTTTTCCGTTCTGGAAATGCAGGCGTGCGGCTGTCCCGTTATCACCACCAACGTGCGCGCGCTGCCTGAAATAAATCCGGACGCCGCGGGCTGGACCCTCGCCTGTCCTCTGAACGCGATGTTTGAACTCACCGTGGCGTCCGTTGAGGATAAAATAGCGCTGAGGCGTCTGATGGTGGCCCAGCTGAAAGCGCAAGTGCTGGCGATCCTGGCGGACCGGGCGTCTGTTCTCTCCCGTTCTCAAAACGCCCTGCGGCGAATCGAGACGCACCATAATCCGGCGCGTTTTAAAGAGAGCCTCGACGCAATTTATGCGCTGGCGCGGTGATGCAAGCAGCAGGGCCGCGAGAGTCAGATTCGCGCGTCGCCTTCCAGACGGACCCAGCGACGTCCGGTCGCCACCGTGAGCGCAACCAGCGTCAGGCCCGCTGCCAGATGCATTAAAAAATCGATCATATGCAGCTGCGTGTCGTGGCAGAGCGACAGCAGCATCGACGACATAAAAGCGATGCCGCATCCCGCCAGCGCCAGACTTTTTGCCGGAAAGAGCGAGCGGGTACGATAGAGGCTGAACACCGAGATCGCCATCATCGGCAGGCCCGCGCACAGCATAAAGAGATAGCAGTGAATGCCCTCGCCAAAGCGTCCTGCGCCAGCGGGCACCTGCGCGGCGGTCATGTTGCCGAGATTGAGCGCCAGCCACGCCAGCGCCGGCAAAAGAAGGTAACGCAGCGCGGGCGGCTTCCGTCCCGCCAGGCTAAGGGTAAAGGCTCCGGCGATAGCGCCGACGCCCAGCATAAAAGACAACAGCAAGGCCGCTATCGCCAGCGGCGCGCCGGGCTGCGACCAGTCGGTGTAGCGGCTGTGTAGCGCCCAGCTGCCGAGCGCGCCGCAGGGCAGCGCCGCCGCGATCCAGCCAGTGACGCGCCATGCCGTTGGCCAGATGCGTCTGACCGGCTGCGCTGACGCGCTGAGCTGTTCGATAAGTTGGTCATGATTTCTCATGCTTGCCACTTCCAGATTTACGCAGGTTGAGCATTGCGCGGTGCAAAAGCGATTTGACCGCAGAAAGCGAAAGATTGGCCTCAGCCGCCGCCTGGGCCAGGCTCTGTTCGCGCAGGTGAACGGACTCGACGATCTGTCGCTGACGTGCCGGCAACGCGCCTAAACAGTCGTTTAGCGCATCCTCGCCCGCATCGGTCTCGTTCGTTTCCGTCGTCTGGCGGTGAAGGACGTCCTCGTCCTGCACTTCATGCTGGCGGCCACGCTGACGCAGGGCGTCGATCGCCCTTGCCGAAGCGATAGCCGCCACCCAGGGCAGCAGGGGACGGCGCGGATCGTAAGTGTGGCGCACCCGATGTATCGCCAGCAGCGTCTCCTGAATCACATCTTCAACCAGCGCGTCGTCGGCGATTTTTTTGCGCACCAGGGCACGGATGGCGGGCACCATCGCTTTCAGAAGCTGGTTATAGGCGGCTTTATCGCCAGCCTGCGCGCGGGCCATTAAGAGAGGCCAGTGCTGAGCGCGCGCGTCAGTGGCGGGCATCGCCCGCGCTTAAAGGCTGAACCATCCGCCCGGCTAAGAGGTTAATCAATATTCACCCGTTCACGTTTTCTTTCCGCTTTCAGCGGCCTGCTCAAGCGCCGAAATAACGATGCCCGGCGTCAGGACCTGCGGCAGCACCAGCGGTTTTCCGCCGTTTGCCGGATAAACCACATAGAGCGGCAGCCCGCCTCGCCCGAAATCGCTGAGCGCCTGCTCGACGTCCGGATTATATTTCGTGGAGTCCGCGACCATATAGATGGTGTCGGTGCGCGCCATCGCCGCTTTCACCGCCTGAGTCGACAAAGAGGTGCGGTCGTTAACCTGGCAAGTGATGCACCAGGAGGCGGTAAAGTTCACCAGTACCGGCTTGCCCTGGCCTTTAATCGCATCCACGTTCTGCGGCGACCAGGCGACGGCCGCCGCCGCCACGGCGCTCCCGACGTTCTCTTCAGGCGCGGCAACGCTTTTCAGATTGATCAGCGGCGGCACCAGCAACAGCAGGAAAACCGCCGTCGTCAGATGCAGCGCCCAGTGGCGACGTCCCATCATACGGCGTTTCTGCGCCATGCCATATAGCCAGGCGGCAAAACTGAGCAGCAGGCAGCAGCCGAGGATCGCCGCCAGCGCCGCCGAACCCGCCTGGCGTTCCAGCACCCAAATCAGCCAGCCAACGGCGCCCAGCATCGGGAAAGCCAGCCCGTGTTTCAGCGTCATCATCCAGGCGCCGGGTGGCGGCAGCACGCGCGCCAGTACCGGGAAGAAGGCGATCAGGGTAAAGGGCGCGGCGAATCCGAGCGCCAGCGCGATAAAAATCACCAGGCTGACGGCGGGCGGCTGCGTCAGCGCATAGCCGACGGCGCTGGCCATAAAGGGCGCGCTGCACGGGGTCGCCACGACGATAGCGAGCGCGCCGGTGAGCGCCGACCCCACTAAGCCGCCACGATTGCCGCCCACCTCGCCTGCCCGCTGCAGGGAAAGCCCAATTTCAAACACGCCGAAGAGATTAAGCGCCGAGGCCAGCATCACCAGAATCAGCAGCGCGATGACCATCGGCGACTGTAGCTGAAAGCCCCAGCCGACCGAGGCGCCGCCCGCTCGCGCCAGCAGCAGTACCCCCACCAGCGCCAGCATCGTCACGACCACGCCCAGTAAAAACGCCAGCCCCTCGGCGCGGGCGTGCGCCGGTTTGTCGTGATGGCGGATCAAACTCAGCGCCTTCAGCGAAATCACCGGGAATACGCACGGCATAAGATTGAGTATCAGGCCGCCGAGAAACGCGGCGGCGATAGCTGTCAGCATGATAATTTCACCTGGTTCAGGGGTCAGGCAGGATTGGCCTGACGATATTTTTTCACTGCGTCCATCGCCTTCTGGATATGCGCATCCGGATTTTTGTCGGTATAGCTGAGCAGAATTTTGCCGTCCGGGGCGATCACGTAAGAGGTGCGATCGGAAAAAGTTTTCCCTTTAAAATCCATAGTGCTTTTGTATTCCGCCGCCACTTTGGCGCCGGGATCGGCCGCAACGGTGAATTTATCGCGGCACTCGAGCTGCGAGAATTTCGCAATCTGGTCGGTATTGCCCGCGGTCACGCCAATGACCGTCGCGCCCTGCTTGTTGAATTCGTCAGTCGCCTCGGCGAAATCGTGCGCTTCCAGCGTGCAGCCCGCGCTGAAGGCCGCCGGAAAGAAATAGAGCACTACCGGCCCTTTCTGCAGCGCCTACTGCAAAGAGAAGGTGGTCGCTTTACCGGCCAGCGCCGCGTCGAGTTTGAAATCGGGCGCCTTGTCGCCGACCTGCAGCGCGGCGAACGCCGAGGCGACAGGCAGGCTCAGGGCGAGAAGCGTGGCGGCCGCCAGCGTTTTCAGGTTGTTTTTCATCGGCATCTCATTCTTCTCCGTGGGTAATCAGGCGACATGCCTGGAGGATATAATCAAAGGTTCGTCAGCCGCTGCGGAAAAGTTTCGCTGCCGGAAAATATTTTTGCGGCAGGGCGATTCCTGAACCGGCGCGGGTACCTTGTGATACTATGCGCCGAACGGATTTCAGACCGCATGAGGCGCATCGGGATGCATAAAAACAGTACGCCGACCCCGCACGACGCGGTGTTCAAAACCTTTCTCTCGCACCCTGAGACGGCGCGCGACTTCATGGCGCTGCATCTGCCGCCCGCGCTGCTGGCGATCTGCGATCTCTCCACGCTGAAGCTGGAATCCGGCAGTTTCGTCGAGGATGACCTGCGTCCTTACTACAGCGACGTGCTTTACTCGCTGAAAACCGGCGGCGGGGATGGCTATGTGCACGTCCTGATTGAGCATCAGAGCTCGCCGGATAAGCATATGGCGTTTCGGCTGATGCGCTATGCCGTGGCGGCGATGCAGCGTCATCTTGATGCCGGGCATAAAACCCTGCCGCTGGTGATCCCGGTACTTTTTTACCAGGGCAAGCGCAGCCCTTATCCTTACTCGATGAACTGGCTCGATTCGTTTAGCGAACGTGAGCGGGCCGCGGCGCTCTATAGCGGACATTTTCCGCTGGTGGACGTGACCGTGATCCCGGATGAAGAGATTATGCAGCACCGCAGCATGGCGGCCCTGACCCTGCTGCAAAAGCATATTCGCCAGCGCGATCTTCGAGGACTGCTCGATCAGCTGGCCACGCTAATGCTGACGGAATTTATGACCGGACAGCAGGTGATGGCGCTGGTAAACTATATGCTTCAGGCCGGCGAAACGCCGGACGCGAAAGCGATGATTCGCGAACTGGCACAGCGCGTGCCGCAGCATGAGGATGAACTGATGACCCTTGCACAACAGCTTGAGCAGATAGGCCTGAAAAAAGGACTGGAACAAGGGCTGGAACAAGGCCGCCAGCTTGGCGAGCGTGAAGCCAGCCTCAATATCGCCCGAAACTTGCTGAAAAACGGTATGGACGTGCCTTCAGTGATGAAAGTGACGGGCCTGTCCGAAGAAGATCTGCAGCAAATCCGCCACTAAGTCCTGCCTGACTCATTACGCTTAGCCGCCGCGCCTTCCGGCGGCTAAGCTGTCACCCGCTTCGCTCTGTTTACTACGGCTTGATGACAGGCAGGCTTTCTGGCGAGGTGAAGATCGTCAGCCCGAGGGATTGGCCAAGGCGCACGTCATTGTCGGCGCCCTGCGACGCGCCCGGCATGCGCAAAATGGCGTCGCAGCAGGCGATTAAGCGATGCGCGACCGGATAGAGAAATCTCTCGCTGATCTCGTCGCCGATGTGGGCCGATCCTGCGGCGGCCGCGAGCGGCAGCGCCAGCCACTCGCCGATCACCGGCGTATGTCCGCGCTGATAAACCTCCAGCGCCATGCGGTTCATCTTCGCCAGGTTGGCATCGATCAACGCCGGATCGCCGTTCGTGCCGCTGCGAACCGGGCCCGCGATCAAAATCATCATTGGCTGTCCCCTTCGAAAACGGCGCTGAGCGCCAGGTGCTGCAGCAAGATGATGGTCTTGGCATCTTCAATCTCGCCGCTGCGGATCGCCGCCAGCGCGCGGGCGAAAGGCCACTCCAGCACTTCGATATCCTCGCCCTCTTCCGCCAGCCCGCCGCCCTTGCCGCGCCGATCGTCGTCATGATATTCGGCGATGAAAAAGTAGAGCTTTTCCGTAACGGATCCGGGGCTCATATAAGCCTCCAGCACCTTCTCCGCATGCGTAACCCGGAAGCCGGTCTCCTCTTCCGCCTCCGCGAGGATGCGCGCTTCGGGCGAGGCATTGTCGAGCAGGCCAGCCGCCGCCTCGATTAAATAGCCGCTATGGCCGTTGATATAGACCGGCAGGCGAAACTGGCGGGTCAGCACCACGCTTTTACGCGCGCGGTTGTAAAGCAGAATGACCGCGCCGTTGCCGCGATCGTAGGCTTCACGGCTCTGCTCTTGCCAGCTGCGCGCTGCTGCTCAAAGGTATATTTCTTCAGCGTGTACCAGTTATCGGATAACACCTGCTCGTGCAGGTGACGTATGTTCGGCTGCATGTTTTCTCCTCAGGAAGGTGACAAAAAACACGCTATCATGCATAATCGTGCAACATCAAGAAAAAACAAAGGCGTTTCTTTATGCTGAGTTCACAGCGCAAGCAGCAGATCCTGGCGATACTCGCCGAGGAAAAACAGGTGATGTCCAGCGAGCTGAGCCAGCGCTTTAGCGTCTCAGAGGACTCGATACGGCGCGATCTTCGCGAGCTGGCGGCGGAAGGCTTGCTGCAGCGCGTACACGGCGGCGCGCTGCCGGTATCTGCAGCGGTGGCCCCTTTTGAAACACGCAAAAACGTGCATGCCGGCTCCAAGCAGCTTATCGCGCAAAAAGCAGTCAGACTTATCCAGCCCGGTCAGGTCGTGATTATCGACGGCGGCACCACCACCGAAGCGATGGTGCGGCAGCTGCCTGCGGATCTGGCGTTTACCGCCGTCACCCACAGCCCGAGCGTTGCCGTGGCGCTGGTCGACTTCCCTCAGGTCGAGGTGATTATGCTTGGCGGACTGCTCTATCGTCACTCTGTCGTGGCGGTAGGTGCAGCGGTGCTGGAGGCTATCGCACGCATCAATGCCGATCTTTTTTTTATGGGCGTCACGGGCGTTCATAAGAACGCAGGATTGACCACCGGCGACTATGAAGAGGCGGGAATTAAACGGGCGCTGGCGGCGCGCGCCTCGGAAACCGTGGTAATGGTATCGCAGGAGAAGATGAATTCGGCCTCGGCGTTTGCCATCGGCGATTTGACGCTGGCCAGCACGCTGGTGGTCGACGGCGAGCCGGATGCGGAGATGAAGAGGCTGCTGGCGCAAAAGCAGATTACAGTGATTTAAAGGCGACGCATCTGGGGCGAAAACGGCGAGGAGACGACCGGCGCACCCTCGTCCGGGCTAAGGTGCGCCGCCGCAGAATAAGCGATTACTTCGCTAGCGCTTTCAGCAGCTGCGCCGCCGTTGCCGCCGATGAGCCCGGGTTCTGTCCGGTGATTAGCAGGCCGTCCTGCACTACCCAGGAGCCCCAGTCTTCGCCTTTGGAATAGAGGCCGCCTTTGGCGATCAGCTCATCCTCCACCAGGAAAGGCACGATGTTGGTCAGGCCGACGCCCTCTTCTTCGCTGTTAGCGAAGCCGGTCACTTTTTTACCTTCGACCAGCGGACGCCCCTCTGCGGTTTTCACATGGCGCAGCACGCCCGGCGCATGACAAACCAGCGCAACCGGTTTTTGAGCGGCAATAAAGCTTTCGATCAGGGCGATGGAGTGCTGATCTTCCGCCAGATCCCATAACGGGCCGTGGCCGCCTGGGTAGAACACCATATCGAAGTCGGAGGCGGAAACGCTCTCCAGGCGTACCGTTGACGCCAGCTGCGCTTTGGCTTCTTCATCCGCCTCGAAGCGATGGGTCAGATCGGTCTGGAAATCAGGCTCATTGCTTTTCGGATCCAGCGGCGGGTTGCCGCCCTGCGGCGAGGCCAGGGTAATTTCGGCGCCGGCGTCTTTAAAGGCGTAGTAAGGTGCGGCCAGCTCTTCCAGCCAGAAACCCGTTTTACGTCCGGTGTCGCCCAGCCGATCGTGCGAGGTCAAAACCATTAATACTTTCATGTCTGTTCTCCGCTTAATGAAGTTGCCATTTAAATAGTAGACCAGTCGTCTAGATTCTGCTGATAAAAAAAGTCGTTGCCGACCTTTTTTGCCGCCCCTCAGGAGGCAGCGTTAAGCATTTGCTGCGTCAGCGCCATGGCTGATGCAAACGGCCGCTTGTTGCGTACAATCTTGACCATCACGCTGGCGCCGAGCCAGAGCTGATAGAGAGTTTCCGCCACCACGGCCGGCTTCTCTTCAGTGCGCAGCGACCCTTCCGCTACGCCCGCCTCAATGGCGTCCGTCAGGCGCGCCACGATGCCGGCGGTGCCCTTTTCCAGCGTATGGCGCATCGCTTCCGAGAGATCGGCCACTTCGACGCCCAGCTTGACGGCCAGGCATTTGCCCTGACAGTCCTGAAAAGATTGCGTATCCTGCCACTGCTGCCAGTAGTGCATCAGCCTTTGCTGCATCGTGCAGTTGGGCTGGCTCAGCGTCTCATCCATATTCGCCAGATAGTCGTCAAAGTAACTTTCCAGCATAGCGACGCCAAAGGCATCTTTCGAACCGAAGTAGTGATAGAACGAGCCTTTCGGCACGCCTGCTTCCGTCAGAATTTCGTTGAGACCGACAGCCGAGTATCCTTTGCTGGCCATAATGCGCTGGCCGGTGTCCAGGATATGTTCGCGAATGCCTTCTCTGTGCTTGTGAGCGACTGTGTTCATGAATTCAAAATAGCCTTTATTAGACCGGTCGTCTAGACGCGGGCGCGATTTTTTTGCGTCTACTTTATCATGGATTATGCTAAAGCGTTAAAAAGCTTTTTAATCAACGGGATAAAAGAAGCAGCATGATGAAAAGAAAATAGCCGTAACGGTTTGCCAGGGCGGCGCCGGCGATCACAACGATCTGGCGATACCCGGCGCCGGCTGACCTGCGGTTCTCCGGGCCGGGAAGCGGGCTTCGCCTCGATCGGCTGGTGCTGGACGGCCGGTGTATCTTCATCTGGACTGCGATACGCTCGCGGAGAGCGCTTTTTTCAGGCATTGAGATCGCCGACGTCCAGCCCGCCTGGCAGCGCGTCAATATCGCCCGAACCGCTTATCAACGCGCTGCCGCCGTTATGGCGCGGGCGTTAACGCCCCTTCTTCTTGCGTCCTGGCTGGACAAAGCGTTTGCGGTTGCCGGCGCGGTCGTCGCTCTTTTCGCTTTTCTTCGGCGCGCTGCTGATAACCGGCTTTTTCACCGCGCTGCTTTTCGCGGGCGTCTTTTTCTTTGCGGGCTTCTCTTCCGAAGAGGAGTTTTCGATTAGCTTAAACAGCTCCGCCAGCTCGTCGTCGGTAAGGTCGCGCCATTCGCCCAGCGGAATGCCCTTCAGGCTGACGTTCATAATGCGCGTGCGCTCCAGCTTCGTGACCTCAAAGCCAAAATGCTTACACATGCGGCGGATCTGACGGTTCAGGCCCTGCACCAGCGTAATGCGGAAGACAAACGTGGACTCTTTCACCACTTTGCATTTTTTAGTGACGGTGCCGAGCATCGGCACGCCTGCGCCCATACCGGCGATAAAGTCGTCGGTGATCGGCTTATCAACGGTGACCACATACTCTTTCTCGTGGTTATTGCCCGCGCGCAGGATTTTATTCACCAGATCGCCATTGTTGGTGAGGAAGATCAGTCCCTGGGAATCTTTATCCAGTCGGCCGATAGGAAAGATGCGCTCGCTGTGGTTAACGAAGTCGCGAATGTTGTCGCGTTCGCCCTCTTCCATAGTGGTGATGATACCGACCGGCTTGTTCAGAGCGATCAACACCAGATCTTCTTCGCTGCGGGGCTCAATCAGCTGGCCGTTTACCTTGACGCTGTCACCCGGAAAGACCTGCGCGCCGACGGCAGCGCGTTTGCCGTTGATAAACACGTTGCCCTGTTCGATGTAGCGATCGGCGTCGCGGCGCGAACAGATTCCGCTCTCGCTGATGTATTTGTTCAGGCGCGTGGATGCGTTAAGCAAGGGAAACCTCCAAAAAGCGCGGACTATACAATAATCTTGCGGGTAAATCCTGCGCTTACTGCAGGTTAGCCCGTTCTTCTCATCTGCTGTTTTTATCGCGGCGGCAGACTGCGCTTATGTAGCATATTCTTGCGCGCTTTTCTCTCTGTTCGTCATGCCAGGCTTGCCAGCGCCATCACAATTTCCAATGACCCGCCGCCTTGTAACTTTTAAAACGGCATGACAACATCCGTACATGTATATACATGTAGCGTCGCAACGGTTAACAAAGGGCAGATAATAATTAACACTTCAACCTGGCGAGGAACCTATGTCAGCGGAACTTCCTGCATCAGCGCGTTCAGACGGCGAGAGCCAGCGGCTTTCTGAAACCCGATCGATCGATTTTATTCCCCACCGCGAACGTCACGGACATCCGTTCAGCCAGTTCACGCTATGGTTCGGCGGCAATCTGCAAATTACGGCTATCGTCACAGGCGCGCTCGCCGTGGTGCTGGGCGGCGATGTGGTCTGGTCGATTATCGGCCTGCTCGTGGGCCAGATCATCGGCGCGGCGGTGATGGCGCTGCACGCCGTGCAGGGACCGCGACTGGGCCTGCCGCAGATGATCACCAGCCGCATTCAGTTCGGCGTCTTCGGCGCGGTGATCCCGCTGGTGCTGGTATGCATTATGTATATCGGCTTCTCCGCCAGCGGCACGGTGCTGGCCGGTCAGGCGATGGCGAAGCTGCTGCATATTAATAACGCCGCCGGGATGATCCTGTTCAGCCTGATCATTATCGTGATTGCGGTGCTGGGATATCGCGTTATTCATAAGCTGGGCAAAGTAGCCAGCGTCATCGGCGTGCTGGCGTTCTTCTATCTGTTCGTCACGCTGCTCTCAACCCACGATTTAGCGCCGCTCTGGCAGAATCGCCACTTCGCTTTCTCAACCTTTTTACTCGCCGTCTCTCTCTCCTCGTCATGGCAGATCGCGTTTTGCCCCTATGTCTCCGACTATTCGCGCTACCTGCCGCAGGAGGTCTCCGCGAAACGTCTGTTCAGCGCGGTGTTCTTCGGTACCGTGCTCGGCACCCAGGCGTCGATGACGCTGGGCGTTATCGTCGCGGCTATCGCGGGCAGCGCCTTCTCCGGCAATGAGGTGGGCTATATCGTTGGCTTAGGCAGCAGCGCCACCATGGCGATGGTGATCTATTTTGCCATTTGCTTCGGCAAGATCACCTTTACCACGCTGAACGCCTACGGCAGCTTTATGTCGCTGACCACCATCGTTTCCGGCTTCAGCCGGCAAACCTCCCTGAGCCGGGGCGGACGGATTGGTTTCGTAGTGCTGATGGTGGCGATCTCCTGCGGTATCGCGCTGATCAGCGAGCCTGCTTTTCTTAAATCGTTCACCCACTTTCTGCTGTTCCTGCTGGCCTTTTTCGTGCCCTGGAGCGCCATCAGCCTGACCGATTTTTACCTTATTACCAAAGGCCATATCGACATTCCCGCGCTGTCGCAGCCGGACGGGCGCTACGGCCGCTGGAACTGGCCGGGCATCGCCACCTATTTTATCGGCGTGCTGATCCAGCTGCCTTTTATCGATAATCCGCTGCACCACGGCTCGCTGACCTGGATTTTCGCCGGGAATGACGTCTCGTGGGTTATCGGCTGGTTCGCTACGGCGCTGCTGTGGCTGGGGATGCGGCGTTTCGACCGCCGCGGTGCGCTGAGCGCGACGCGCTATCCGGTACAGTGAGTAAAAGCGGTGTGACCCTCTCACAGCCGTAAAAAAGGGGTGTCTGTGAGGGGGGCATTTCTGGCCGCAGGCTGGCGGGAAAGAGCCTCAGTGGCGGATTTGTGCCAGACCCTTTCCGGAAATCCCGCTCATTTTCATGAGGCTATCACGCTCGAGCACAGGGCGGGCAACTTCACACATACCCCATCAGCTTCAGCATCGACTGCGCCTGATGCATCGCCTCGGCGCGATGCGAGACGCCCAGCTTCTGATAGAGGTTGCGGATATGGGTTTTAATGGTGGTGGCGGCCACATCCAGCTCCCCGGCGATCTGGTCGTTGCTGTAGCCGGAGTAGATCAGGCCCAGCACCTGCCATTCGCGCTGCGTCAGCGGGCTGGTGCGGATCAGCTCCGGCACGTCGGGATGATTCAGCAGTCGGCTGACGAATCCCTCGTCGAAGTGGGCGAACTTATGGCGATGGTATTTGTTAATTTCATTCAGGATACGGCGCGCGCGATGATTATCCAGCTCTTCCAGCGCGTTAAGCTGGATAAGCTGGCGCAGCTGCTGCGCCATGATCTCGCCTTCGATCACGAAATGGCTGATAAAGCCGGTGCCGCGCGCCAGCTTCAGCGCCTCGATGAGCGCGCGCTGCGCTTCGGCTTTGCGTCCGGTCTGCCAGTAGATCTGATTGAGCAGCAGCAGGTTGCGGTTCATATCGCTCATCAGACGCAGCGCGCGCGCGTTTTCGTTGAGCTCTTCCAGCACCACTTCCGCCTGGCTGAGATCGCCCTGCAGGATCTGCGCCCGCGCGATATTGCGCCACTGCCCCTGCAGGAAGTGGTTATTGGCGAAGGCGGGCTTCGCGGTGTGCCGCATCCAGTGGCTGGCGCTCTGGACGTCACCCGTCATCTGCCAGTAGATCACCCTCACCTTGTCGGCGTTGGCGATCCAGTCGCTGTGCAGGCTGCCGTTGTTGAGCAGATTCTCCAGACGGTTCAGGTAGCTGCGCGCGTTATCCAGATTGCCGCGCGCCAGCGAGCACTGCACCAGCAGGCCCAGACACTGGATCTGCTGCTGCGGCGGGTAGCCCTTCAACACTTTCATACCTTCGCGCGCCGCCTGCTCCGCCTCGTCCAGCCGGCCCCACGCCCACATCAGCTGGGCGCGAATGCGCAGCAGAAACTCGTGCAGCGGAAACTGCGCCAGATGCTGCTCGCCAACCAGCACGAACGCTTTCTCCTGAATCTCCCAGGCGGCCTGCAGAAATCCCTGCGCGAAAAGAATTTCGCTTTGCTGGATCAAGCTCCAGAGCGCGTAGTGCCAGGTTTCGTCGCGGCGCGCCATCTGCTCGGTCTGACGCATCAGCGCCAGCGAACTCGCCAGCTCGCCTTTGCAGTGCATCACTTCGCCATGCACCGAGGTAGCGACGATGCGGCTGTAGCGGCGGCTTTCCGGCAGGGCTTCCAGCGCCAGGCGGGCAAGCTGCTCCGCCTCTTCGGTGTTGCCGTCGTTGATCGCCACCTGCGCACGCACGGCGTTGAATTCGCCCTGTAGCGCGGCGTCGATCTCGCAGCTGCACGCCTGCTCGAACTTCGCCAGCAGGCGGTTAACCTCGGAAAAGCGATGCTGGCTCTGCATCAGCCAGGCCTGTAGCAGCACCAGGCGTGGATTATCCACCAGCGTCGCCCAGGGAAGCGCGCTCAGCGAGTTCTCCAGCAGCGCCAGCTCGCTCTGATTGAACAGCGTCCAGGCGTGCGCCAGCAGCACGTCGCGCAGCATCTCGACGTCGCCTGAGGCGAGCGCATGATGGATCGCTTCGCCGGGGAATCCCTGCGCCATCCAGCTTTGCGCGGCTGCGCGATGCACCGCGGGCAGCTCGGCTGCCAGCTCCCACTGACAACGCTGGCGCAAAAACGATCCAAACAGCGGGTGATAGCTGAACCACTGGCCCGAATCATCCATACGCTGCAGGAAGAGCCCTCGCCGCTCAATCTCCTCCAGCCGCATGCGTCCGTTCGCCTCGCTGGTCACGCAGGCGACCAGGGCGTCATTCATCGAGCGTAGCAGCGCGGTTTTCAGCAGGAAATGACGCGTCGCGTCGTCGATATTGTCCAGCACCTCCTCCACCAGATAGTCGGCAAGGTGGCTGGCGTTGATGCCGGAGAGCCGCCGCGCGGAGTCCTGCGCCGAGCCGGCGCCCTGACGCGCGGAAATAGCGATCAGCTGAAGCGCCGTCGCCCAGCCCGCCACGTCGTCGCACAGGCGCCCGCTCTCTTCAGAGGCGAGCGGCGCGCTCAGGCGACAGTCAAAAAACTGTTTCGCCTCGTGATGGGTAAACGCCAGCTGCTGGCTGCCCAGCTCCAGCAGCTGTTCGCGCACGCGCAGATTAGCGATGCCGAGCTGCGGCAGATTGCGCGACAGCACGACCAGCGTCAGGTTGTCGGGCTGATGGCGCAGGAAAAAGCGCATCGCCTCATGAATGGCGGGGTTGGCGATGTGGTGATAGTCATCCACGATCAGCCACAGCGGCTGCCGCCAGTCGGCCAGCTCGATAAACAGCTGCGCGAAAAGCGCGTTGAGGTTGACGTACTGCCGCTTCTGCGCCAGCGTTTCGCTGCGGCTGCAGCCGCCCTGCGTCGCCTGCTGCAGCGCCGCGATAAGATAGTCGGCGAAGCGCTCCGGCTGATTGTCGCCCTCGTCTAATGAATACCAGCCCAGATCCTTTCTATCCGCCGCCCACTGCGAGACCAGCGTGGTTTTGCCGTAGCCCGCCGGACTGGTAATCAACACCAGCCGGTAATTGCCCGCTGCGCCCAGCTTTTGCAGCAGGCGATCGCGCGTGACGGTGCTTTCAAGGCGTACGGGACGACTGAGCTTCGAGGGAATTAACATGGGCGCACGCTTCTCCATTAACGTTCAGCGCATCATTTTTTTACGCTTCGTAATTAATCTTCATACACGTTCACGGATCCGTTAGCTGAATGCAAGCGAACCTGTAAGGCAGGCTTAACAAAAGCGAGTGCAATCACACTCCTGCGCCGCTTTCAGATTTACCCTGGCCTCTCCGCCCTCGTTATCCTCCCTGCTGAATTTCATGCAGGAGGAGGAGCGCCCGAAAGGCGGCAGGCAAACTGGCAGGCAATCCCTTTTCGTTCTGACAGGAAGCACACGACATGAATTCGCAACCCTTCGATCACGCCCGCTTTACCGCCGCACTCACGCGGCAGTGGCAACGCTTCGGCCTGCGCGACGCGCAGGAGATGACGCAACAGCAGTGGTGGCAGGCGCTGAGCGGCGCGCTGGCCGAACTGCTGGCCGAACTGCCTGCGCAGCCCGCATCCGGGCCGCAGCGCCACGTTAACTATCTCTCCATGGAGTTTCTCACCGGCCGGCTGACGGGAAATAACCTGCTCAACCTGGGCTGGTATCAGGCGGTCGCCGACGCGCTCGCCGCCTGGGGCATCGCCCTGAGCGACGTGCTGGAGCGCGAGACCGATCCGGCGCTCGGCAACGGCGGCCTGGGACGGCTGGCGGCCTGTTTTCTCGACGCGATGGCCACCACCGGCCAGCCCGCCATCGGCTACGGCCTGAACTATCAATATGGCCTGTTTCGCCAGCGTTTTATCGAAGGCGCGCAGCATGAACAGCCTGACGACTGGGGACGCGACCGCTATCCCTGGTTTCGTCACAACGCCGCGCTGACCGTGCAGGTCGGTCTGGGCGGCAAGGTGGTGACGGAAGAGGGGCGCCCGCGCTGGGAGCCCGCTTTCCTGCTGCAGGGCGAGGCCTGGGATCTGCCCGTCGTCGGCTATGGCAACGGCGTCACCCAGCCGCTGCGCCTCTGGCAGGCGAAACACGCGCGTCCGTTCAACCTGCAGCGCTTCAACGACGGCGATTTCCTGCGCGCCGAACAGCAGGGCATCGATGCGGAGAAGCTGACGAAGGTGCTCTACCCCAACGACAATCATCAGGCCGGGAAAAAGCTGCGCCTGATGCAGCAATATTTTCAGTGCGCCTGCACGCTGGCCGACATCCTGCGTCGTCACCATCAGGCGGGCCGCGCCATCGAGACGCTGCCCGACTATGAAGTGATCCAGCTCAACGATACCCATCCGACGCTGGCGATCCCGGAGCTGCTGCGCCTGCTGATCGACGAGCATCAGCTCTCCTGGGATCGGGCGTGGCGCATTACGCAGCGCACCTTCGCCTACACCAACCATACGCTGATGCCGGAGGCGCTGGAGTGCTGGAACCTGCGTCTGGTACGCGCGCTGCTGCCGCGCCATATGATGATTATCAATACGCTGAACGCGCAGCTCAAAAAAGAGGTTGAGGCGCGCTGGCCCGGCAATGAGGCGATCTGGGCGAAGCTGGCGGTGGTGCACAATCAGCAGCTGCGCATGGCTAACCTCTGCGTGGTCAGCGGTTTTGCGGTCAACGGCGTGGCGGCGCTGCACTCCCGGCTGGTGGTGCAGGATCTCTTCCCGGAATACCACGCGCTGTGGCCGGAGAAGTTTCACAACGTCACTAACGGCATTACGCCGCGTCGCTGGATCCAGCAGTGCAATCCGGCGCTGGCCACGCTGATTGACAATACGCTGTCGCGCCCCTGGGTTAACGATCTGGATGCGCTCAGCGACCTGGCGCCGCTGGCGGACGACGCCGCGTTTCGCGCGGAGTATCGCGCCATCAAGCAGCAGAACAAGGCGGCGTTAACGCGCTGGATCGCCGAAAAGACCGGTATCCGCGTTCAGCCTGACGCCCTGTTCGACGTGCAGATCAAGCGCCTCCACGAATATAAGCGCCAGCATCTGATGCTGCTGCATATCATCGCCCTGTGGCAAACGCTGGTCAGCGATCCGCAGGCGAATCTGACGCCGCGCGTGATGCTGTTCGGCGCCAAAGCGGCGCCGGGCTACGCGCTGGCGAAAAATATCATTTACGCCATTAACAAGGTGGCGGCCGTGGTTAACGCCGATCCGCGCGTCGGCGACCGCCTTAAAATCGTGTTTATTCCCGACTACAACGTCTCGGTGGCGGAGCGGCTCATTCCTGCCGCCGATCTCTCCGAGCAGATCTCGACGGCGGGCAAAGAGGCTTCCGGAACCGGCAACATGAAGCTGGCGCTTAACGGCGCGCTGACGATTGGCACCCTGGACGGCGCGAACGTGGAGATCGCCCAGCAGGTCGGCGAGGAGAATATCTTTATTTTCGGCCATACCGTCGAGCAGGTGACTGCGCTGAAGCAGGCGGGCTACGCGCCGGCGACCTGGCGCAAAAAAGATCCGCAGCTGGATCGGGCGCTGACCGCGCTGGAGGACGGCACCTTTAGCGACGGCGACACGACGGCCTTCGACGCGCTGGTGCGCAGCCTGGGCCCGACGGGCGGCGATCCCTACCTGGTGCTGGCCGATTTCCACCACTATCTCAACGCCCAGCAGCAGGTCGAAGCGCTGTGGGCCGATCCGGACGCCTGGACGCGCGCCGCGATCCTGAACACCGCGCGCTGCGGCATGTTCAGCGCCGACCGCGCCATCCGCGATTATCAGCAACGTATCTGGCAGGCCGCGCGCTGAGGAACGCCATGAAACCGAAAAATCATCTCGATCGCGCCGCAGACGGCCTGATTGCGCCCGATTACATTGATGCCCACGGCCGGCCGCAGCAGGTCTCTACGCTGACCCGCGAGCGTCTGCTGGGGCTGATGCAGCCTCAGAACGCGGGCGCGTCTCCGCTGCCGCCTGCGGCCATCTTACGCCAGGGCGAGCCGCTGACGCTCTCGCCGGTGCTTCTCAGCGCGGCCAGCTGGCAGCTGACCAGCGAAGGGGGCGCGTGCTGGTCAGGCCGCTGCGCGGCGGGCGAAACCCTGACGCTGCCGCCGTTGCCGGACGGCTACCACCAGCTGACGCTGGAGCATGAGGCGCAGCGCTACGGCTGCTGCGTTATCGTCGCGCCGCCGCGCTGCTATGAGCCGCCCGCGCTGCTGGCGGGCGAATCGCTGTGGGGCAGCTGCATCCAGCTCTATACGCTGCGATCGGCACATAACTGGGGCATCGGCGACTTTGGCGATCTGCGGCGGATGATCGACGAGACGGCGCGCCGCGGCGGCGCCTTTGTCGGGCTGAACCCCCTGCACGCCCTGTTTCCCGCCGAGCCAGAGAGCGCCAGCCCGTACAGTCCTTCGTCGCGCCGCTGGCTCAATATTCTCTACATCGACGTCAACGCGGTGCCGGACTTTCAGCAGAGCGAGGCGGCGCGGGCCTGGTGGCGTCTTGAGGCGACCCAGCAGGCGTTGCAGGCGGCGCGGCGCGCGGAATGGGTAGATTACCCTGCCGTGACGCGCCTGAAGCTGGAGGGCTTACGGCTGGCCTGGCAGGCGTTTCGACTGCGCGACGCGGATGACGCGGAGGCGGCGGCGTTTGAGGATTTTGTCGAGGCGGGCGGCGACAGCCTGCTCTGCCAGGGCCTGTTTGACGCCCTGCATGCCGAGCAACGTAAGCAGGATGGTGACAGTCACGGCTGGCAAAGCTGGCCGGACGCCTTTCAGCATCCCGACAGCGCCGCCGTGCTGGCATTTCGCATTGAGCAGAGCGATGAGGTGCGCTTTTATCTCTGGCTGCAGTGGCTCGCGGCCCGGCAGTTCGCGGCGTGCTGGCAGCGCTGTCGGCAGCATGAGATGGCGATCGGCCTGTACCGCGATCTGGCGGTAGGCGTGGCGCGCGACGGCGCCGAAACCTGGCGCGAGCGGGAGCTTTACTGTCTTGAGGCGAGCGTCGGCGCGCCGCCCGATATTCTCGGTCCGCTGGGGCAAAACTGGGGGCTGCCGCCGATGGATCCGCAGGTGATGGCCGCGCGCGCGTTTGAGCCCTGGATCACCCTGTTGCGCGCCAGCATGCAGGATTGCGGCGCGCTGCGTATCGATCATGTGATGGCGCTGCTGCGCCTCTGGTGGATCCCGCAGGGCGAAAGCGCGGCGGAAGGCGCCTATGTGCACTATCCGGTGGACGCGCTGCTGGCAATTCTGGCGCTGGAGAGTCAGCGCCACCGCTGTATGGTGATCGGCGAGGATTTAGGCACCGTGCCGGCGGCGATCGTCGACAAACTGCGGGACGCGGGCGTCTACTCCTACAAGGTGCTCTATTTCGAGCAGGCGTCGAAGCAGGCGTTCCGCGCGCCGGGGCAGTGGCCGCGCCAGGCGATGGCGGTCGCCACCACCCACGATATGCCGACGCTGCGCGGCTGGTGGCGCAGCGACGATCTTCGTCTGGGCAGCAAGCTGGGCCTCTATCCCGATAAGGACGTCCTGGCGGGGCTGTATCGCGACAGGCAGGCGGCAAGGAAAGCGCTGTTGCAGACCCTGCTGCGCAGCGGCGCGCTGCCCCCGCGCCGGCGCTTTCAGCGGGGCGGCGCGCGTATGACCCGCGCGCTCAGCCAGGCGATTCTGGGCTATCTGGCCGACACGCAAAGCGCCCTGCTCGGCCTGCAGCCGGAAGAGTGGCTGGATATGACGACGCCGGTAAACGTGCCCGGCACCGTCGACGCCTGGCCTAACTGGCGGCGCAAGCTCAGCGCGACGCTGGAGGAGATGTTCAGCGATCCGGCGGTCGATGCGCTGCTGGCGGCGGTGGATCGCGGCAGAAAGGGAATGAAATAGAAGAGAGACGTTAGCCCGCCGCGCGCGGGCTGACGATTATGGACTGCGCTATTTCCATCACCGTCAGACGATCATTTGCTCCAGTCTTCAAAAACAAGCCCTGGCACGCGCTCAAATTCCTTGACGTTATGGGTAACAAGCATGGCGTCAGCCGCAATAGCGTGCCCGGCAATGGCGGTATCATTCGGGCCAATGGGCCTGTCAATAGCGGTCAGCGCACGCTTGATTTCTGTGGTTGCGTCCACTGCATGGCGATCCCAGGCCAGAATGGCATCCAGGCGCGCGCAGAACGCTTCAACCAGCTGTACATGGCGAGGCGACGCTTTCTTGCCAACAGCGCCAAACCGCATTTCCGCATAGGTTATCGCCGACACAACAATTCGATGACGACGCAGCACAGCTTGCTCCAGCCGCATGAGTACGGCTTCCGGCTGTTCCCGCATAATAAAAGAGCAGATATTTGTATCGAGCATATAGGTTTTAATCACAGCTCAAATCGCCCTTCATCGCTGAAAACGTCTGCACGCTCCGTCATAAAATCGGCGTCAGCCTTTTCTTGCTCGCGAAATGACCCCCAGCTCGGCTTGACTGGTCGCAGGATCAGAGAGTCGCCTTCGCGAATAATCTCCAGTTCGTTTACGCCGTCGAAATCGAGATCGCGCGGCAGGCGAATCGCCCGATTATTACCGTTTTTGAATATCGATACCGTACGCATTTTTTTGTCCTCCCATCCTTACATATGCCAAGAATATGCCGAGGAAGGCGTGATGTATAACCGCCCTTCATACGTTATTTTTCCATAAAAAAAGGTGCGCCGTAGCGCACCAGGTGGGGCAACTCAGCACTGTCGGGGCAGCTTCACCCCTTGCCTTTAACACTGCTGATAAAGGTTTTGCGCGCCGACGTCGAACCCAGGCGTTCCGCCTCGTCCAGCAGCTTGAGGGCTTTATCGATATTGCCCTGATCCACCGCCTGACGGATGCTCTGATTAAAGTAACTTTCGGTATCCTCCACCAGCGGCGCCGACGGCGCGGCGGGCGCGGTGCGTGCCGCCGCCTGCGCAACCGGCTGGGTGCTGCCGACCGTAACCGGCGCCGGACCTGAGGAGCCGAACAGCGGGCCGACCAGAATCGAGGAGGCGGAGCTGGTGGAGACTTTCAGCTTTATTTTGCCGTCCACGCCGTGACGCGCGACCGGATCGGGAATATCGGGCACCGCATGGCCGGTGCCTCTGGCGTAGGCTTTCGCCGGATCCACCAGCGTGGTGGTCTGGCCGAGATCCTGCGCGGTAGTGAATACCAGCAGATAGATTTTTTGCTGGCCCAGCGCCGGCGTCAGCTTCATCACCCCTTCCAGGCGGTCGGCGCTCATCACGCCCGGCTGTTGATAGGTAAAAAAGCGGCTCGGGAACCAGGCGGCGGGACGCAGATTCTCGTCGAGCACCAGCACATTGGGGGCGAATACCTGATTGTGCGCCACTTCGCTGCTCAGCGTCACCGTCAGCTCGCCCTGGCTGGCAGGCAGGCTAAACGCGGCGACAGGACCGGTGATGCCGCTGACGTCAAGCTGCGTGCCGCTCTGCGACAGCGAGATGCTCTGCGGGCGCGAGGTGTCGACGGGCTGCCAGCTCAGTCGCTGCAGGCTCGCGGTCGGGATCGTCGGCGCGGCGGAGAGATCCTGCGGCACCAGGTTAATTTCAGCATGCGCTGGCAGTGCGAGGCTCGTCAGCAGCGCGGCGCTCAGACAGAGTGCGGTAAGCGTTTTCTTTTTCATTTTTTATATTCTCAACAGGCTGTCGGACAGCCGCTGAAGCCAGGCAATGGCCGCGGCTGCTCAGAAAGCGCCGTGCGCTGAACGCACGGCGGCCGTTTGCGTTACAGGTCGGTAGGGTTTACCACCAGATTTCCATCTGCGCGCCGAAGCTCCACTCATCGTTGTCGCCGCGGCTGTTGGTGAAGAGCCCGTTGCCGGTGCTGTCTGCGGAAGCCAGCGAGGTCAGATCGCCGGAGGCATCTTTGCTGTAGCCCCACTTCTCATCCCATTTGGCATAGGTAGCGAACAGGCGCAGCGCCGGGCGCGACCAGATGCTGTCGCCCGCCTGCCACTGCTGAGCGAGGGTGATTTTGTACTGGCCGTTGCGTTCGCTGACCTGCTGCGACTTCACGTTGTCGTAGCCCACTTCCAGCAGGGTGCTCATGATCGGCGTCCATTTGTACATCGGGCGCACGCCGACGGTGTACCACTCGGTGCCGCGGTTGTTGTCCAGATCGGTGTTCTGGTACATCGCCACGTACATCAGGTCCCAGCGATCGGCGAGCGAGATGGCGCCGTGATCGAGGACGCGGTACATGCTGCCGTTGTTGTTGATGTTGGTGCCCTGCGGCAGCCCTTTGCCCTGCGAGGTGAGCGCATCGGTGGCGTACTGCAGCACGAATTTGTTGTAGCCTTTGAGCATGCTCTGGGTATGCTCCGCCGTGAACATCCAGCCATCTTTCGACGCGCCGTCTTCGATACGGTAGCCGTCGCGCGCGTTGGCGCGGCCATAATCGACACCCAGCTCCAGCACGCCGTCCGGGTTGGTTTCCAGTCCGGCCAGGCGCACGTCGAAGACGTCGTTGGCGGTGCTGGTGGCGTAATCGCGGATGCGATCGCTGGAGAAGGTATAGGAGCCGCCCGCCTCTGAGGAGCGCGTCGCCGCGAAAGAGAGCTTGCCGAAGCCGAGATCCACATCTTCCAGACCGGCGCCCGGGCCGGAGATATCCCAGTAGTAGAAGTCGATCATATGCACGTCGTGACGCTGGTAGAAGCGCTTACCGGCCCAGATAGTGGAGCCCGGCAGGGCGTCGATCAGGTTTTTGCCTTTGACGTTCGCCTCGCGGAAGGCGGGGGATGTCGCCTCCCAGTCATTCTGTTGCGCCACTGAATAGGCGACGTTGGTGTCGAAGTAGAAGCTTTTGTCGCCCTCTTTCCACACTTCCTGGCCCAGCTTCAGTTCGGCGTAGGTTTCGCATTCGTTGCCCAGACGGTATTTGCTTTGCGCGCCGGTAGCCTGAAAGCACTGCTGTTCGCCGCCGCTGCCGGTCCAGCCGATGCCGGAACGGGCGTAGCCGGTAAAGTCGACCGCCATCGACGAGGCAGAGATCGTGCCCGCCGCGATGGCGATAGCGACGGGAAGTTTGCGCAGAGTTATCATTTTCTATCTCCTGAGATCATTGCTTTTATTGTTTTGCAGGGCTAAACACCAGGCTCCTGATGCAGCCTGCGACAGGCGCTCCCGTCCTCGCGGAACAGGTGACAGCGCTCCGGTGGCAGGCCAATGCCCATCAGGGCGCCCTCTTCTACCAGCACGACGTCCTCCTGGCGGTAAACCAGGTTTTGACGGATAGCGGGGATCTGGATATGGATTTGCGTTTCGTTGCCGAGCTGCTCGACCACCTGCACCTCGCCCTCGAGCGTGACGTCGGCGATATCGCTGGAGAGCAGGTGTTCAGGTCGGATGCCTAACGACATATTGCTGCCCACCTGGACGCCTGCGCTCTCGACCGGTAGCCAGATGCGCTGATCGTTAGGCAGGCGGACCTGCACCTGATCGATAGCGGTGGCGGTCACTTTGACGGGCAGGAAATTCATGCGCGGCGAGCCGATAAATCCGGCGACGAAGCGGTTAGCGGGATAGTGATAGAGCTCCAGCGGCCTGCCGACCTGGGCGATGCGCCCGGCATCCAGCACCACGATCTTGTCCGCCAGGGTCATCGCCTCGATCTGATCGTGGGTGACGTAAATCATGGTGCGCTTCAGGCGCTTGTGCAGGCGCGAAATCTCGATGCGCATCTGCACGCGCAGCGCGGCGTCCAGGTTGGAGAGCGGCTCGTCGAGTAAAAAGACGCGCGGCTCGGCGACCAGCGTACGGCCGATCGCCACGCGCTGGCGCTGACCGCCGGAGAGCGCTTTGGGCCGACGGTCGAGCAGATGCGCCAGCTGCAGCACTTCCGCCACCTGATTAACGCGATGCTGGATCTCGTCACGCCTGACGCCCGCCAGCTTCAGGCCGAAAGACATATTTTCCGCCACCGACAGGTGCGGATAGAGGGCATAGGACTGAAACACCATGCCGATGCCGCGCTCGGCGGGCGGCACCTCGTTCATTCGCTGGCCGCCGATCAGCAGCTCGCCGCGGGTAATGGTCTCCAGACCGGCGATCATGCGCAGCAGCGTGGATTTGCCGCAGCCCGACGGGCCGACGAACACCACAAACTCTCCTTCGCCGATTTCCAGATTGATGTCCTTCGAGACCAGGGTGTCGCCCCAGGCCTTGGTGACATTGCGTAACGCGACGCTCGCCATGATGCTTTCCTCTCCGCTTGCTCATTCTTGCCTGCATCGCCGCAGGCAGACTCCGGCGTCCACTATGGGAAAGGTTCCGGGCGCGCGCATCCTCCGCCGCAGGCGCTTTAGCTGGGGGATGAGAGAGGAGGAGGAGATCGCCGCGCCTCTCCCTGCAACGGCGGCGGCGCGCGGTTTTTTGTGATCGACTGCGCAGAGTCGCGGCGACCGGAGTGTGCGCCAGACCGTGATAACCGCCCGGTTTTGCAACGGAGATCACGGCTTAGCGTCGGCAGGCGTAGAGCGCGGGAGGATGAGAAGCAGCGGCGGATGGTCACAATGTGCGGGAAAACGATTTCCGTTTCCGCTAACAGGATGGAGTTATGACAATGAAAACCGGCGCACGCATTTTTGCCCTTTCCGCCCTTACGGCCATGCTGTTTTCGGCCTCGGCAATCGCGAAGATCGAAGAGGGAAAACTGGTTATCTGGATCAACGGCGATAAAGGCTATAACGGGCTGGCCGAAGTGGGTAAGAAGTTCGAGCAGGATACCGGCATTAAAGTCACGGTCGAGCATCCGGATAAAATGGAAGAGAAATATCCGCAGGTGGCCGCCACCGGCGACGGCCCGGACATTATCTTCTGGGCGCACGACCGCTTCGGCGGCTATGCCCAGTCGGGGCTGCTGGCGGAGATCTCGCCGGATAAAAGCTTCCAGGAGAAGCTCTTTCCTTTTACCTGGGACGCGGTGCGCTTTAACGGCAAGCTGATCGGCTACCCGGTGTCGGTGGAATCGCTGTCGCTGATCTACAACAAAGATCTGCTGCCTGACCCGCCGAAAAGCTGGGAAGAGATGGCGGCCGTCGACAAACAGCTGCGCGCCAAAGGCAAGAGCGCCATTATGTTCAACCTGCAGGAACCCTACTTCACCTGGCCGCTGCTGGCTGCAGGCGGCGCTTACGCCTTTAAAAAGAGCGACAGCGGCTACGACGTCAAAGATACCGGCGTAGATAACGCCGGCGCGAAAGCGGGCATGCAGTTCCTGGTCAATCAGGTTAAAGCCAAAACCCTCAACGCCGACACCGACTACTCCATCGCCGAAGCGGCGTTCAATAAAGGCCAGACCGCGATGACCATCAACGGTCCCTGGGCCTGGAGCAATATCGACAAGAGCGGCATCAACTACGGCGTCACGCTGCTGCCGACCCTGAACGGCAAACCGTCGAAAACCTTTGTCGGCGTGCTGAGCGCGGGCATCAACGCCGCCAGCCCGAATAAAGAGCTGGCGAAAGAGTTCCTTGAGAACTACCTGCTGACCGATGCCGGTCTGGACGCGGTGAATAAAGACAAACCGCTGGGCGCAGTCACGCTGAAGTCGTTCCAGCAGGCGCTGGAAAAAGACGAGCGCATCGCCGCTACCATGAACAACGCGCGCAGCGGCGACATCATGCCGAATATCCCGCAGATGGCGGCCTTCTGGTATGCGATGCGCACCGCCACGCTTAACGCCCTGAGCGGACGTCAGAGCGTCGATGCCGCGCTGAAAGATGCGCAGGCGCGCCTGAACAAGTAACGCCTCTCCCAAAGCCGGTTCGCGCCGGCTTACCACTGGTTGTTAAGGAACACCGAATCATGTCAGGAAAACCGAAAACAGGAGGCGCGGGCCAGCTGCTGAAGCGCGTTCTCGTCGGGATCTGCTGTCTGCTGGTCGGCTACCTTCTGGTGCTGATGTATGCGCAGGGCGAATATCTGTTTGCGCTGCTGACGCTGATCGTCAGCGCGGCGGGCATCTGGATCTACGCTAACCGGCGCGCCTACGCCTGGCGCTATGTTTATCCCGGTCTCGCCGGGATGGCGCTGTTTGTGCTCTTTCCCCTCGCCTGTACCGTGGCGATCGCCTTTACCAACTACAGCAGCACCAACCAGCTCACCCAGGCGCGCGCGCAGCAGGTGTTGCTGAGCCGTCAGTATCAGGACGGCGCGGGAATGAACTTCGCGCTCTATCCTGCGGGCGATCGCTGGCAGCTGGTGCTCTCCGCCGACAGCGAGAGCTATGTCTCGCCGCCGTTCGCTTTTGGCGGCGAACAGCAGCTCAGCATGACCCCTGCCGCGCCGCCGGCGGGCCAGCGCGCGACGCTGAAGGTCGTCACCGGCAACCGGCAGGCGCTCAGTCAACTCCGCGCCAGGCTGCCGGACGGCCGCGAACTGGTGATGAGTTCGCTGCGACAGTTCTCCGGCACGCGGCCGCTCTATCAGCTCACCGCCGACCAGCGGCTGAAAAATCAGCAGAGCGGCGAGATCTATCAGGCGAACGATCAAACTGGCTTCTTTCAGCGCGTCAACGCCGACGGCAGCTGGGGCAGCGAGCAGCTCAGCCCGGGCTTTACGGTTGGCGCAGGCTGGAAGAACTTTGTGCGCGTCTTTACCGACGAAGGCATCCAGAAGCCCTTCCTGGCGATTTTCGGCTGGACGCTGCTCTTCTCCCTGCTGACCGTGGCGCTGACCGTCGCCGTCGGTATGGTGCTCGCCTGTCTGGTGCAGTGGGAGGCGCTGAAAGGCAAAGCGATTTATCGCGTGATGCTGATCCTGCCCTACGCCGTACCGGCCTTTATTTCGATACTGATTTTCAAGGGGCTGTTTAACCAGAGCTTCGGCGAGATCAACGTGCTGCTCAACGCCCTGTTCGGCCTGCAGCCCGCCTGGTTCAGCGACCCGCTGCTGGCGCGCGCCATGCTGGTTATCGTCAATACCTGGCTGGGCTATCCCTATATGATGATCCTCTGCATGGGGCTGCTGAAGGCGATTCCGGACGATCTCTACGAAGCCTCGGCGATGGATGGCGCGGGGCCGATGCAGAATTTCTTTCTGATTACCCTGCCGCTGCTGCTGAAGCCGCTGATGCCGCTGATGATCGCCAGCTTCGCCTTTAATTTTAACAACTTCGTGCTGGTGCAGCTGCTGACCAACGGCGGCCCCGATCGCCTTGGCACCACCACGCCGGCGGGCTATACCGATCTGCTGGTGAACTATACGTGGCGCATCGCCTTCGAGGGGGGCGGCGGACAGGACTTTGGTCTGGCGGCGGCGATCGCCACCCTGATCTTCCTGCTGGTGGGCGCGCTGGCGGTGATTAACCTGAAAGCCGTGCGGATGAAGTTCGACTAAGGAGGCGTTATGGCTATGGTACAACCTAAATCGCAGAAGCTGCGTCTGCTGCTGACCCATCTGCTGCTGCTGGCGTTTATCGCCGCGATTCTTTTCCCGCTGCTGATGGTGGTGGCGATCTCGCTGCGCGCGGGCAACTTCGCCACCGGCAGCCTGATCCCGGAGCAGATCTCCTGGGAGCACTGGCGGCTGGCGCTGGGCTTCAGCGTGACCCATGCCGATGGCCGCGTCACGCCGCCGCCGTTCCCGGTGCTGCTGTGGCTGTGGAACTCGGTGAAGATCGCCGGCATCAGCGCGCTCGGCATAGTGGCGCTTTCCACCACCTGCGCCTATGCTTTTGCTCGCATGCGCTTCGCCGGACGCGCCAGCCTGTTGAAAGGGATGCTGATTTTTCAGATGTTCCCGGCTGTGCTTTCGCTGGTGGCGCTTTATGCTTTATTCGATCGGCTGGGGCAGTATCTGCCTTTCCTGGGGTTGAATACGCACGGCGGCGTGATTTTCGCCTACCTGGGCGGTATCGCGCTGCACGTCTGGACGATTAAAGGCTATTTCGAAACCATCGACGGCTCGCTTGAAGAGGCGGCCGCGCTGGACGGCGCGACGCCGTGGCAGGCGTTCCGACTGGTGCTCTTGCCGCTGTCGGTGCCGATCCTGGCGGTGGTGTTTATTCTGGCGTTTATCGCCGCGGTAACGGAAGTGCCGGTCGCTTCGCTGCTGCTGCGGGACGTCAACAGCTATACCCTGGCGGTGGGGATGCAGCAGTATCTCAACCCGCAGAACTATCTGTGGGGCGACTTCGCCGCCGCCGCCGTGCTCTCCGCCATCCCGATCACGCTGGTGTTTCTGCTGGCGCAGCGCTGGCTGGTCAGCGGCCTGACGGCGGGCGGCGTTAAGGGCTAATCTCTTCATCATTGCAGTGCCACTGCTTCCTCAATACTAACCATAATTGAGGGTTTTTGGCGGCCTTAGGGCCGCCGTTTTTATTTGTGCTGAAAGAGGCGCTTACGGCATAAAAATAAAGGCTGACCACATCGCGCGGCCAGCGTGCGGCTTATTTCTGCGCCTAATCTTTACGTTCGTCGAGGGTCTGACGGTACTCGTCCAGGAAGGGTTGCTCTGCCGGATCGATACGGTCCATGCCGCTGGTGAAGCGGTGCCAGTAGGGATAGCGCGGCGCCGGACGCGTCACGCGTTCAATGCGCTGGCGCTGCTCATTGCTCAGGGTGAGTTCGAAGGCGTTGAGGTTTTCACGCAGATGCGTTTCGCTGCGGTTGCCGACGATCAGCGCGCTGACGCCGGGACGCTCCGCCAGCCAGGCCAGGCAGACCTGCGCGATAGAGGCGTTAATCTCTTTGCCGACCTGCTCCAGCACCTCGATAACGTTATAGGCGTGCTCCATATCGTGGACGTAGGGTTCCGGCCAGCCGCTGCCCTGACGCGTGGATGCCGGCGCTTTGCCGTGACGGCTGACCGCGCCGGTCAGCAGGCCTTCGCCCAGCGGCCCCCAGATCAGCGTGCCGATCTGCTGGTCGATCGCCATCGGCAGCAGCTCGAACTCCGCTTCGCGCGATTCCGGCGTGTAGTAGATTTGCTGGCTAACAGGCTTGAGCAGCTGCTGTTCGCTGGCGCAGCCTAACGTCTTCATCATCTGCCAGGCGGTGTAGTTGGAGGTGCCGAAGTAGCGGATTTTGCCGCTTTTCACCAGATCTTCCAGCGCGCGCAGCGTCTCTTCAACCGAGGTGACGCCATCCCAGTTATGGATCTGATAAAGGTCGATGTGGTCGGTTTTCAGGCGGCGCAGGCTCGCTTCGCACGCTTTGACGAGATGGTAACGGCTGGCGCCGCTCTCATTCGGGCCATCGCCCAGCGGGCTGCGCGCTTTGCTCGCCAGAATGACCTTGTCACGTTTATCGCCGAGCGCTTCGCCGACCACCTCTTCCGCGCCGCCCATCGAATAGAGATCGGCGGTGTCGATCATATTAACGCCGTGATCTAGCGCGATATCGATAAAGCGGCGCGCTTCGCTGGCGTTAACGTTGCCGGTTTTTTCAAAGCCGGCTTTGCCGCCGAACGGCACGGTGCCCAGCACGAATTTCGAGACCAGCAGGCCCGAGTGGCCCAGTTTACGGTATTGCATTTACTTTCCTCCTTTACAGCTTAAAAAGGCGATCGTAGTCGCAATGGGTTTTGTGTGTTCAGGGGGAAAAGCGTAGGAGAGGATTGGGAGGGGTGCAAATTGTTCAAAAGCAAGTCAGCAAAGGTGCAATTTATTTTTTCCTTGTAACAACTACATTAAATGCTGAAGTAAGGTATTTGTAAAAAAAATAAATCACGATCTGCTAGCTAAAATGCGCAATATTTTCGCGCAAAAAATAGATAAACATGTAAACCATCACTTTGCGTAACAGTTTGTTTGGGGAGATGAGCCCTGGTAATGCTATAAATATATTCACTCGCACATTTTTGATGCGAGACGCCACATTTTAGGGCAAGAATCTTCCTCATGTATATTAAATTTCTATAAAACAGCGATATTAGCGTTCTGTTCAGGCATGGCACGGTAAATGCTTTAAAAAGTAAAATGCGTTTAAGCCGGAGTGT